>CAVKXW010000056.1:0-19220 GCA_963660215.1 Bacteroidaceae bacterium
TGAAGTATTTTTCTTACCTTTGCAGACGTAGTTGCATTTTGGAGTTGAATCTTCCGTATATTTACAAACCCATAAAGATTTGAAGATTATGAATTTCAGTAATGACAAAGCTATATACGTTCAGATAGCCGAGCGTCTCTGCGATGAGATACTGGCAGGAAAATACAAGGAAGACGAGCGAATACCGAGCGTTCGTGAGTACGCCGTACTTCTGGAAGTGAATGCCAACACAGCAGTAAAGGCTTACGACCTGCTCGCCACAGATGAAGTAATCTACAACAAGCGAGGCTTGGGTTACTTCGTTTCGGCTGGAGCCAAGAAGCAAATCAAGAAGGCTCGCAAGAAGGAATTTATGAAAGAACGTCTCCCAGAACTCGCCCGACAGATGTCGCTCCTCGACATCTCCATCGACGAGGTGAAGGAGGAATTGGAGAAGGCATTGAAGAAGTTGCCTATATAATATAATAAGGTGTAATATGCCTCGGCAAGTTCGCCACTGCCGATGACATATTACTTTATTTTCATCCCTTTGCAACTTTCTGTAGAAACTTTCCGTCTAAACGACAAAAACATTACATATTATGTCACTCATTCACTTAAAAGACGTCAATAAGACTTACCAAGGTGCCCAGCCTCTCCATGTGCTGAAAGGCATCAACCTCGACATCGAGCGAGGCGAGTTTGTCAGCATCATGGGCGCATCAGGCTCAGGAAAGTCCACCTTATTAAATATATTGGGTATTCTCGACAACTACGACACGGGCGAATACCGCCTCAACGATGTCTTGATAAAAGACCTCTCGGAGACTCGTGCCGCCGAATATCGCAATAAGATGATAGGCTTCATCTTCCAGTCATTCAACCTCATCTCGTTTAAGACAGCCGTGGAGAACGTGGAGTTGCCACTGTTCTACCAGGGTGTAAGCCGCAAGAAGCGCCACGAGCTAGCGATGGAATATCTCGACAAGCTAGGCTTGAAGCAGTGGGCGAACCACTATCCCAACGAGATGTCGGGCGGACAGAAGCAGCGTGTTGCCATCGCCCGCGCCCTCATCACCAAGCCCGAAATCATCCTAGCCGACGAGCCTACCGGTGCCCTCGACTCGAAGACGAGCGTGGAGGTAATGGACCTCTTGAAGGACTTGCACAAGAAGGAGGGAATGACCATCGTGGTGGTAACCCACGAGAGCGGCGTAGCCAACGAGACCGACAAGGTAATCCACATCAAGGACGGTCTCATCGGAAGCATCGAGGAGAACTACGACCACCATCTTGTATCGAAAGACTATGTGAAGTAAGGCTTATGAGAGAATTAATCAAAGAAATCTGGAGCACATCGAAGCGCAACAAGTTGCGCACGTCGCTGACAGGCTTTGCCGTAGCCTGGGGTATCTTCATGCTGATTTTCCTCCTCGGCGCAGGTAATGGTCTGATTAACGCACAGTTGCAGCAGAGCGACCGCTTCCTCGCCAACTCGATGATGGTGTTCGGCGGTAGAACCTCCAAGGCTTATAATGGTCTGAAGGAGGGGCGCAGCATCGACCTCAACGACAAGGATATGCTCATTACCAACACCACCTTCGGACATCTCGTAGGCGATGTGGGCGGACAGCTAGAACAGGGCAATGTGAACATCACCTACGGTGACAACTACGTAGCCTCGCAAACATTGACAGGCGTGTTCCCCTCGCATACCAAGATAGACAAGACCGAAATCATAGCTGGTAGATTCATCAACGAGCTGGACCAAGAGCAACAGCGCAAGGTATTGGTGCTGAGCCGAGGTCAAGCCAAGGAACTGGCGAAAGACTATCGTGCCCTCGTCGGCAAGAACGTAAAGGTAGACAACTTATCTTTCAAAGTGGTGGGCATCTACAAGGACGACGAGTCACGACAGAACACCGAGGCTTTCGCCGCCTTCTCGGCAGTAAAGACCATCTACGCCAAGGGCGACGAGGCAGGTAACATCGAGTTTACCCTCAAGAACCTGAAAACGCAAGAAGACAATCGCAAGTTTGAGAAAAACTATCGTGCCAGCATCAACACCAACCACCAGGCTGCCCCCGACGACGAGCGAAGCATCTGGCTCTGGAACCGATACATGGACAACATCCAGATGAACCAAGGCATCGCTATCATCCAGACTGCCCTGTGGATAGTGGGCTTGTTTACCTTGCTCAGCGGCATCGTGGGCGTGAGCAACATCATGCTCATCACCGTGAAGGAGCGCACCCGAGAGTTTGGCGTTCGCAAGGCGATAGGTGCCAAACCTTGGTCGATACTGAAGCTCATCATCACCGAGAGCATCATCATGACCTCGTTCTTCGGATACATCGGCATGGTATGCGGCGTTATCGCCAACGAAGTGATGGATGCCACCATCGGCCATACCACCATCGACTCTGGTCTCTTCAAGGCTACCATGTTCGTGAACCCTACGGTAGGCATCGGCACCTGCATCGGAGCCACGATCACCATCGTCATCGCTGGCACCATCGCCGGCCTTATCCCAGCCATCAAGGCTGCTAGGATTCGCCCTATCGAGGCACTGAGAGCGGAGTAAGTTTTCAATGAGAAATGAGTAATTAGAAATGAGAAATTAAAAAATGCGTTTCGACTTAGATACATATAAAGAGATACTCGACACCATCACGAGGAACAAGAGCCGCAGTCTGCTCACAGGCTTCGGTGTGTTCTGGGGTGTCTTCATGCTCATCGCCCTGATGGGTGGAGGACAGGGGCTGAAGGAGTTGCTGCAAACCAACTTCGCAGGCTTTGCCACCAACACAGCCGTGGTCTTCGCCCAAAACACCACCAAGCCCTACAAGGGTTTCAACAAGGGACGCTCTTGGCAGATGGAGCTAAACGACCTACAGCGACTGCGCCAACAGATGCCAGAGCTGGATGTCATCACCCCTCTCCTCTTCAGCGGTCGCAAGACGGCAGTGTTTGGTGACAAGACTTTCAGTGCTTCCACCCAGGGCGTAAATCCCGACTATGCAGATGTCTCCGCCCCGAAACTTTTCTACGGCAGATACATCAACGAGATGGACGTGCGGCAGCAGCGCAAGGTGTGCGTCATCGGCAAGCAGGTTTACACGAACCTCTTCCCTGGCGGTGGCGACCCATGCGGCAAGAGCGTGAGAGTGGACTCCACCTATTATACAGTAGTGGGAGTGGACTATCGCTCAGGCAACGGCATCAACTTCGGTGGTCGTGCCGACCAGACCATCACCCTGCCACAATCCGTGCTTCGCACCGCTTACAACCGAGGCAACGCCGTAGACATCATCGCCGTAACAGGTAAACCAGGAGTCGTGATGAGCACACTGGCAGAAAAGATACGCAAGACCATCGCTCGCCCTCACAACATCGACCCTACCGACGAAAAGGGCGTAATGGTATTCAATACCGAGGTGCTCTTCCAGATGATAGACAACCTCTTCAAGGGCGTTAACTTCCTCATCTGGATGGTGGGCATCGGAACGCTCTTAGCTGGAGCCATCGGCGTGAGCAACATCATGATGGTAACAGTAAAAGAGCGCACCACCGAGATTGGCATCCGCCGAGCCATCGGAGCCACCCCGAAGATGATTCTCTCGCAGATCATCACCGAGAGCGTTATCCTCACCCTAGTGGCAGGTATGAGCGGCATCCTCTTCGGAGTAGCCATCCTGCAAATGCTAGAGATGGGAACCACCACGGATGGCATCGTCACCGCCCACTTCCAGGTAAACTTCTGGACGGCGATTTTCTCCGCCATCCTCGTTTGCATCCTCGGCGGATTGGCAGGACTTGCCCCTGCGTGGCGAGCCATGAGCATCAAGCCAGTGGATGCGATGAGAGACGAATAAGCAATGTTAAGTGTTGAATGTTAAATGTTAAGTTATAATAGAAAATATAAGATATTCTAGATATGAAAAAGTATTCCAAGTTGATTGTTGCGGCTATCGTCGCCTTGATTTTCATCGGAACCTTCGTGTTCCTCTACCAGAAGTCACAGCCTAAGCCTGTGGAGTATCAAGAGTTGACTCCTAAGGTGGCTGATGTGTTGAAGACCACCGTCATCACTGGTAAGATAGAGCCTCGCAACGAGGTAAACGTAAAACCTCAGATTAGCGGTATCATCACCGAGATTTGCAAGCAGGCTGGCGACTACGTACAGGCTGGCGAGGTCATCGCCAAAGTAAAGGTTATCCCAGACATGGGACAACTTAGCTCGGCGCAAGCTCGTGTACGCTTGGCTGGAATCAACCTGAAGCAAGCACAGGTAGACTATAGTCGTGAGGAGCAACTCTTCAAGAAGCAGCTCGTCAGCGCCGACGAATTCGATAAGGTGAAGCAAGCCTTGAAGCAAGCCAAGGAGGAAGTGACTGCCGCCGAGGATGCCCTCGAAGTAGTACGAGACGGTGTATCGAAGAGCAATGCCAGTGCATCATCCACCCTCATCCGCTCCACCATCTCAGGCATCATCCTCGACATCCCTGTGAAGGTGGGTAACTCGGTGATTCTCGCCAACACCTTCAATGATGGTACCACCATTGCCAGCGTGGCAAACATGAACGACCTCATCTTCCGTGGCAACATCGACGAGACCGAGGTGGGAAGCCTCGTGGTAGGAATGCCGATGAAGATAACCATCGGTGCGATGCAAGACCTGAAGTTTGATGCCGACCTGGAGTATATCTCTCCTAAGGCGGTGGAAAACAATGGAGCCAACCAGTTTGAGGTGAAGGCAGCCGTTCGCTCAGTGAAGGGCGGCAAGATTCGTTCCGGCTACAGTGCCAATGCCGAGATTGTTTTGGCGAAGGCATTGAAGGTACTCACCGTACCAGAGAGCGCCATCGAATTTAGTGGCGACAGCACCTTTGTATATGTAGTGAAGGGCAGTGGCGATCAGAAGACCTACGAGCGCAAGGCTGTAACCACCGGTTTGAGCGATGGCGTGAACATTGAAATTAAGAAGGGCATCGGGCAGAAAGACAAGGTTAGAGGGCCGCAAATTGTTGCCGATAACAAGGATGAAGAATAAGTATCAGTTTCGTTAGCTTCTAGCCAAACAGTTAGTATCTGTTTGGCTAGAAGTTATACTTTACGCTCAGCGTGCATCCGATAGGACGTAGCTGATAGATGTATTTGTAATTGCTCTCCCTTATCTGCTTGTTAACCACATAAACACTTTGGTTTGTCAAGTTCTGGGCAAGCAATTCGATCTCGAAACTATTCTTTTTGTATCGAATGCCAGCGTTGGCATAGCTCTCATGCTCACGATAGTCGGCATCCTTGAGCCAGTTCATGCTGACATCACCAAACAACTCTAAGTCTTGCAACAAGAAGAAAGAAAGTCCAAAAGAGCCTTGGTGCTCTCGCATGGTGGTGGTCTCCATGCCTTGCACTTTGTTCTGAGCCAGACTATAAGCATATTCCAATGAGAGATTTATCTTGTCGTCCCACAAAGCCTGCTCCAATCGGGTAATTGCCATACAACGGTTGTTTACGAGTCTGAGCACGTTGCTCTTCGACAGGATATTGGTACGATAATTGCCCCAAGTAGCCATCAGCGAGATGGAGGTGTCGGTACTACGAATATTCTTGCTCGCATTGAAAGTGAGCGACTTGTCGAGCATGGTATTCTTCTTGTCAGAAACCTTGCTGTATACATTGCCATCCGATACGCTTGTCTGGCTCATCGAGTTGGTCTGTGAGCGAGTAATCATTGCCATCAGTGAGGCGAAGACTCCCTCCATGGTATTGTGGAAGTCGAGGTGTCCACTGGCAAAGAGGGAGTTTCGATTGGTCAAGCTACCCGTACCCTTAGTCATCGCATCCTTATAGGTATAGAATATAGGCGAGGTAACAAAGTTGGATATGTCACCGAAACTACACCTTGTACCTCCTCTCAGTCTGAACTTCAAGCCTTTCATCATATTCCAGGCAATAGTGGTATTGACGTTGGCATAGGTCTTGTCTAATCGAAAATCCTTCTCCTCTCCTACATTTTTGAAATGTATGTTGAGCAAGGACAATGGCACCTTTACTTCCCAAGTAAGTCGATTCCAAGCCATTTGGAAATAAGGCTCTACGTTCGTGTCGAGCATATAGCCCTGAAAGGTACTGGCGATATTCTCTTCTGTACGAAGTCGGGAGAGACGAATCTTGTTGTAATAAGACTCGAAGTTTACCTTGATTCCCATCTGTATCAGACGGCATAGTTGCCATCCGAAAGAGGTATGCTCGTCGGTCTGAAAAGCTGTCTCGTTGAGACTTTGGTACATCTGCCAACTCTTGTCGGCAGGAATGGCCTCCAGACGATTGACTGGGGTATTGGAGAACTTGATGTTACTTTGCAACTGAAACACCTTCTTACCGATGTGGTAGATGGAACTAAACTGGTTGGTAAGCTGATAATTGGCAGACTTCTGCTTTTGTGCGCCATCAAAGTTGTCTTCCAGTCCATACTTCTTGTGATAGAATTTGGAGTTGAAAGTGAGTTCATCCAAGAAGTATACTTTCTCCGTGTTGTTCTCCAGTTTTATCTTTCCCATCAGGGAGTTGGAATATACCGCCGCCTGCATTTTTTCGGCAAAGTCTTGGTACTGGTTGTCATCCACGAAGATGCTCGAGTTTTTCTGGTTCTGGTAGTGGATATCATCACCAGCATAGCGCAAGTTGAGGGTAAGCGTTTGCTTATCCTTCAGTTTGAAGAGAGAATTGAGCGCACCTTCGCCCGACTTGTTGTCTACATATCGGCTCAAAGATACTCCTGGGATGTCTTGTGCAGATAGGCTGATGCCATCCCATGTGAACGAAGAGAAATCAGAGATTCGGTCGAGTCCGAAGGTCTGTGAAGTGTTGTAAGTCAATCCTGTGTCGTTGGCTTTCAGCGACAATAGTTGCTGCGAATTCTTGTTGATTTGCATGGCGAACACATCGCTTTTCCATAAGGTCTGGTCATCATAGCCCAGCCCTTGCTGGAGATAGCCGATGGGCTTCAGCTTGCGATTGTTCTTGATTTTCAGGTTGAGGGCAGCCTTGTCAGAAAAGGTAACATCCTTCAAGGCTCTTACCGGTTGATGGTTTTCATAGACATTCACCGCAGCGACATCGTCTGGTCGGATGTTTTTGGTAGCCAAGGTATAGTTGCCCGAAAGCATGTCCATGTTTTCGATATAAAACTTACTGATACGCTCTCCCTGGTAATAGATGCCACCTGTGTTGTCCACACTGATGCCTGGCATACGCTTCAGAACATCCTCTATGGAACGGTCATTGCTTTTCTTGAAGGCATTCACATCATAGGTTAGGGTATCGCCAGACTGGCGGATAGGCACGCTTCTCACCACCACCTCCTTGATGTTGATGGCATCATCGTGCAGGGTGATGTTCTTGAGTTTTCCAAAGTCCTTTCGCAAGATAGTCTTCGTCTCATAGCTCAGTCGCGACAAGGTGATGCTAGAGATGGAGTCATTGGCTGTGGTCGCAAGGCGGAATTCACCCTGCCGATTCGTCTGTGTATAACGCTTCAACTTCTTGTGCTGATTATACGCCCTGACCATTACATTGCCAAGCGCTTTGCCCGACTCGTCCTTAACCGTTCCCGAAAGAGAGGTTTGAGCAGAGAGAGGCAAAGCCAGCAATAATGTCAGGACTATCATCCCTATATTCTTTGTAAAACTCATTTTGTTATTCTTAAATTATTCCTTCTCCAATGGGCTATAAAATAATTTTCTCTTTGGTATAGGCATCGGCTTTCCATTCATATCTTTAGGAGTTAGAGAGGTATTTTTCCAAGATTTTGTTGGATTATTTTTGTAATCTAGGAGAGATTTGTTAAAACGCTCACGATTTGTTTTAAAATAACTTCTTCTCCAATACCCCATAGGAGCATTAGCTTTCCGTATAGCTATAGCTGAGAAATAATGCTCTTTGTCTAAAGTTTCTGCTTCCAAAATTAAACCAGGCAATCCGTTTAATTTCCAAGGCCCTCCATTTTGAGGTATATCACAATACCAAGCCGTCCATTGACGTCCTCTAAATGTGCAAATTGCTTGTTTACAAAGATAGCCACAAATCAATCTAGTACTATCTGTTAAATTCCAATTTATTGTCGGGATAGACTCTCTATAGGTATAGTTATCTATAGAAACCTTACCATAATAATCCAATGTATTTTCATTTAAATTTTCTAACATGAATTCTCCGAATTTTGGCTGAAATTTTGCAGATAAGTCAAAAAACTCTTTGTTTGTTACTGTCTTTTTTACAGACAATACAGAATCCAGTCTATATGCCTGATAACTTTCATATTTAGATATAGAATCTCCTACCTCTAAAATAGCATCATACTCTCTCATATCATTGCTTTCATGGTCGATGATTCGGTAATAGTAGATACATTCTAGTCTACATGTGTCAACTATCAACTTTTGTCCTAGTCTTGCAGGTTCATTTGCAAATGCACTATTCCCTGATAGTACTTGCGCTTTTGCAAAATAAGGCAAGAGTGTAAAAAGTAAAATTGTAATTATCTTCATAATACTAATACATTAAAATCATGAAGTACCAAAAGATACTTCATGATATAGATGAGTAAAATAAGTTTAGCGAGGACTAATAGTGTAGCCACCTCTAGTACCACAATAAGCCTCGTTCAAATCGTCCAAATAATCTACGAAATCAAATGATGTTTCAAACTCATAGATAGAACAAGTCATAACTTGCTTGCCACATGAAGTGTTAACAACTGTACCTGCCGCATTGGCAGCCACAGCCATCATCACAAAGGCTGACATTAAAATAATCTTTTTCATATTTTTCTTACTTTTTAAATTTATATTCTCGGATATCTTGGCGCCTTTTATATCCTTTTTATTCTATATCTATAACACCTTGGTACATACTGTTACCGTCAGAGATATTTATAGTATATTCTCCACTCAACTCTTGTGGAATTTGGAAAGTCGTATCTATTATATAATAGGTATAGACTTCACCATCCTCATTTTCGAGTGTGAGCGTGTTGCCTATCACTTGACTCGGTACAGTCAACGTGTGACCCACCAAATCAACAACCAAAGGGCGCTTAGGTGCTCGGCTACCTTTGAAAATTCCATGATTAGAGTCAACCAAGCTATATGATAATGTATAAGGCTCGGCTCTAGAAAGAGTAGGGCATAAAAGTAATGCCCCCCCATAAATGATTAGGTTTGTTAATAATTTCTTCATATTCCACTATGTTTATTAGTTGTTTATTACTAATTTCGCCGCAAAAGTACGAAAATGTAGCGAAACTCGAAAGAAAATCATCAATTTAATTTTTACCTATTTTTTACCATGCGCCAAAAACTCTCTAAATAAAGCGGTTAGTGAGCATTTTACCTAAATTTTACCATGCCGAAAACTATTGGATATGTAGAACATACTCATCAAATTCCTTGGGCTTCCCTACTTTTCCACATAGTTTTTTCAACATCGTTTTCCTACTTTTTGAGATTGCTGCGTCAGATTGACCTAACAGTCTTGCCATTAAGGATGTAGAGATCCCGAGTCTAATCAGTAAGCAGATTCGATAATCTCTATAGCTGACCTGGTTCTTTAACACTGGAACAAAGCTAGGAATTACTTTCTCTACCGTATCAGCCAATTCCTTCCAATCCTCCTCGTGCATTTCTTCCTTAGGATGCACTTCTATGTATTTAATTTTTTTGTAAATGGAAGAATCCAGTAAAACTAAATCTATATCAGACATCGAAGATAATGAGTATTTTTCTTGTATATCATTTATCTCTGCCTTTAATTTTCTGATAGCATTTTCTTTTTCCGTAATAATTTGAGCTAGCTTGTTGTCGTTTTCTGCTACAAGTTGAGTTTTTTCATCTTGCAATCTTTTGAGTTTAAGCAAACTGTCCTCATACAGCAGTTTTGAGGCTGCTATTTTCTTTTTCTTGAGAGCTAGCTGCTTTCTATAAATATAAGAAAGTAACATGAACAACATGACACAAACTAAAACTATCATATAGTTCATTTGCATACTTCGCTTCGCTTTCTGCTCAGCTACTCTTGCTATTTCTTGATTTCTACTATAGTCATACATAGCTTGCATTTGCTGCAACTGAGATTTTCTTGCTCTTATTAAGTCAGAATCATTATACTCAGAACTTTGCAGGGCATACTTCATTGCCAATGTTGGCTGATTGACCTTTGCACAATATTGTGATAAACCTTTCTTTGTTGCAGCCTTCATACTATATGATTTACATAACTTTAAACTTTGGACAAAATTGCAATAAGCAGAATCTAATTGATTAATAAACAGATAATATGTTCCTTTTTGATATAACACATACGCCTTAGCATCTTCATAATTAGAATTGCCACTGTATCCTGTAGAATCGTAAGCCTCAAAAGCCTTCCTTGCATTTATTGTATCTTGCTTCTCTATATAGTAACCATAGTTGGAACCTAAAGCGATAGCTGCAGCATAATCATTCCCTTGTTGTTTAAACAACTTTGCTGCACGTAAATTTATAGCAATAACCGAGTCGATTTTACCTAAGTAGGAATAAGCACTGCCTCGGTTTTGGTAATTTACAATGGCATTTAATGTATCCTTCGCTAAATAGGCATACTTCTCCGCCTTACCAAAAGCATCCATCTCTTGATAAGGTAGGTATTGCTTGCTAAATAGGAATCCCATCTGGCTATACACCCTGTAAAGCGTGCCATAGTCGCAATCTGCGGCGGTGGTATCGGCTTGCTCCGTCGCCTTGTTATAATACTCCAATGCCATTGGTGCCTCATTCATATCCCGATACACGCAGCCCAACACATAATTGGCTAGCATCCGCTCGTTAGCAGAGCCGTGGTTGTCATAATAATCTACGACCTCCTTCATCACGCTATCAGATGTAAACGTGATGCACGCCTTATTCATTGCCTTATGTCGCAATAGCTCATAGCGCATACGCTGCCCCTTGGTAAAGTCATTCAACTGTGGCTTCACCTTATCCAACAAACCAATGGCGACTTGCGCCGAGGCATCATTGCTATCCATGATGCTGTCTGCTCGCTGCATCAAGCCATCATATCTCTTATTACCAGTGCAAGAAACTATGGTTAGTAAAAGCAATATATAAAATATGACCTTATGTTTCATACTTCACTCCTTTAACTTTATTTGATAAAAAATCTATTACATTGAGCACAAAGATAGCAAAAAAGTTCCGTTAGCGCAAGTTTTCCTATGGATAATCTGCGCTAAGGGTACCAAAAACATACGTTAGCGCAGATTATCTACTCCAAAATCTGCGCTAATGTATGTTTTTGACCTTTTCCGTAAATCGGTTCTATCATTCTGTAAAATATATAATAAGGTATCAGAAGAAAAGGTGTACCTTTGCACTCGGAAACAATTAAAGATAAAAAGACTATGTATTTAGAGAATATCAAATCACCTGCAGATGTGAAGGCGCTCGGTATCGAGCAGCTCCCTGCACTCGCAAAGGAAATTCGTGACGGTATCTTGAACCGTGACAGCAACATCGGCGGACACGTGGGTCCTAACCTCGGTATCGTGGAGACTACCATCGCCATGCACTATGTGTTTAACTGTCCTGAGGACAAGTTCATCTTCGACGTATCTCACCAGAGTTATCCACACAAGATGTTGACTGGTCGTGCCTTCGGTTATTACGACAACTCCCGATTCCAGGAGATTTCTGGATATAGCAGCCCTGCCGAGTCACCAGAATACGACCAGTTTGAACTAGGTCACACCTCCACCTCCATCTCCCTTGCCACAGGTCTGCAGAAGGCTCGCGACATCAAGAGCACCAAGGAGAACATCGTAGTGGTAATCGGTGACGGTTCCTTGAGCGGTGGCGAAGCTCTCGAAGGTCTCGACGAGGCTGGCGAGCTAGGCACAGGCATCATCATCGTGGTGAACGACAACGAGATGAGTATCGCCGAGAACCATGGCGGTCTCTATAAGAACCTCGCCCTCCTCCGTGAGACCAACGGCGAGGCAGAGTGCAACCTCTTCCGTGCCATGGGCTTAGACTATAAGTATGTAGCCAATGGCAACGACGTGGAGACCTTGATCAAGGTATTCGAGGAAGTAAAGGGCATCGACCACCCTATCGTGCTCCATATCCATACCGAGAAAGGAAAGGGCTATGCTCCAGCCGAGGCTAACAAGGAGCAGTGGCACTGGAGTATGCCTTTCGACATAGAGACTGGCAAGGTAAAGGTAGAAGGCGGTGGCGAGGACTACGGCAACCTGACTGGTGAGTATCTCCTCTCAGAGATGAAGAAAGACAAGCACCTCGTTGCCGTTACCTCTGGTACTCCTACCGTGGCAGGCTTCTTCAAGGCACGTCGTGACGAGGCTGGCAAGCAGTTTGTCGACGTGGGCATCGCCGAGGAGCAGGCAGTGGCAATGATTTCGGGTATGGCGAAGGGCGGCATCCGTCCTGTATACAATGTATATAGCACCTTCATCCAGCGCACCTACGACCAGATTGCCCAAGACCTCTGCATCAACGGCAATCCTGCGCTCATCAATGTGTTCCTGGGTTCTATGTATGGCCTGAACGACATCACCCACATCGGTTTCTTCGACATCCCGATGTTGAGCAACATCCCTAACCTCGTATATCTCGCCCCTACCTGTTGGGAGGAGTACAAGGCGATGATGGCTTGGGGCATCAAGCAGACCGAGCATCCTGTGGCTATCCGTGTGCCAGGTGGAGCCGTAACCCACAGCGACGAGCAGTTTGACGAGGATTACTCTGAGCTGAACCACTTCAAGATGACCCACAAGGGAAGTAAGGTGGCTATCGTAGCCCTCGGTGCCTTCTATGGCTTGGGCAAGCAGGTGGCAGCGCTCCTGAAGGAACAGAAGGGCATAGACGCAACCCTCATCAACCCTCGCTACATCACTGGTCTCGATGAGGAGATGCTCGAAGGCTTGAAGGCTGACCATGAGAAGGTTATCACCTTGGAAGATGGTGCCTTGGAAGGTGGTTTTGGCGAGAAGATAGCTCGCTTCTATGGCGACAGCGACATAAAGACCCTCTGCTTCGGCATCAAGAAGGGACTCTACGACCGCTACGACTACCAGAAGATGGCAACCGACAACGAGTTGACACCAGAGCAGATTGTGGCTCGCATATAATCAAAAGAAAGCTACAAGAGACATAAAATTGTAATACTTCATATTTCCAAAAGTGGAAGCGGCGTTTCTCTGCGATGGAGAAACGCCGCTCATTTTTTGTTTTATATCGCCCATGCGATTTACTTAGAGATTGTCTTTTTCTATATCCTTGAAATAGCGATAAGTGCCAAGCTTCAGCTCGTCGCAAGCCAGCTCGTCGCATACTATGATGCCATGCTTGTGAGTTTGCAGGGCACTGATGGTCCAAGCCTGTGACACAGGACCTTCGATGGCAGCCTGCAAGGCACGAGCCTTGTTGTGACCATTGCAGAGAATCATCACTTCCTTGGCATCCATCACGGTGCCGACACCCACTGTCAAAGCCAAGCTAGGCACCTTCTCTGGGTCGCCATCGAAGAAACGAGAGTTGGCTATCTTGGTGTCTGTGGTGAGCGTCTTCACACGGGTACGTGAGCTGAGCGAAGAGAAAGGCTCGTTGAAGGCAATGTGACCGTCTGGTCCGATGCCACCGATGAAGAGGTCGATGCCACCGGCATCCTCTATCATCTGCTCGTAGTGCTGGCACTCCTCCTCCAGGTTCTTGGCATTTCCGTTCAAGATATGGATATTCTCCTTAGGACAGTCGATATGGTCGAAGAGGTTGGTAGCCATAAAAGAATGGTAGCTCTCTGGGTGAGACTCTGGCAAACCTACGTATTCATCCATATTGAACGTGATGACGTGCTTGAACGACACCTTGCCCGCCTTCACCGCCTTCACCAGATTGGCATACATGCCCTGAGGCGAAGACCCTGTAGGCAATCCCAGCACGAAAGGACGCTCAGCAGATGGCTGAAACTTATTGATGGCTTCCACTACATGATTGGCTGCCCATCTTGACAGCTCATCATAATCTTTTTCGATAATTACACGCATATTCTAATTTCTTTCTTTAATTTAGGTTGTAATTTGAAGCAAAGGTACAACATTCTTCCTAAATTCCATATAAGGGAATAGCAAAATTATAGTTTTTTACATCTTTGTACAAATTAGGGGTTAGGCACCTGGTTCTACATATCCGACCTGTTCCTCATAGCTATCGAATCCGATGCTCGTGTCGGCACCTCGGCTCTTCAGCACAGCCAAGAGTTCTCGCTGCATATCGGGGGCGATAAGGATGACTCCACGCTTGGCTCGGCAGTAGGTGCTCTCACTCATATATGGCGTGCTTTGCCAGAAATAACCAGTATTGCCTGCCGGCATCGAGTCGAACATACGCTTGAATCCACGTGCCATGCGCAACATCTTTTTCACCAACATGAACTTGCACCCATGCTCGGTGCAATCGAGTTTCTGAATGTTGAGAATGGAAAACGCGGGCTCATCCTTTTGCTTCTGCTGATAGAGAGCGTAACGGGCACAAAGGTTATGAACAGGACATGCCTCATTGGGGCATACGGTGTCAACGGAATTGATATTGATGGTCATCATAATATATATTTTAAATGATTTTTATAGCCTTGCAGCCGACTGTCGGCACTGTGGACAGTCGGCTGTTTAAGCCAAACAGCCAGCGTAAACACTAGAGATAGAATCGATAAAGAGCATCGTAAGCATCCGTTTGCAATATACTCTTCACTCTTCACAATATCGCTGGGAATGCCCATAAACACTGGGCTTTCGGAGGTGTGAAGAGTTGGCGCAACTCTTCACCACTCTTCACACCTCTTCACGCTCAGGCGGCGAGGGTCTGGATGAGTTGGTAAGCCTGCCCCTTGCGAGTATGTCTCATCTTGCACCCCATCAACTTGAGCGACTGGCCAATGTGAATCTTGGTGCTCAGATTGTTCATCAACATCGGATACTGCTGACGAAGCACGTCGAACACTTCGGAACAGATCATCCACCGTCCTTCCTCCTCGTCTTCTGCCACCTTGAAGCACTCACCAATCATCGTCGCATAATCATCGGTCTTGAAGAAAGGCAAGTTCTTCTCCTGGATGCGAGCCACCTCGTCGTTGGTGAACCAATAAGGTGTCTGCTGATGACGAAGCTCATACATCACTTGTGCATAGAGCTGGTCGTAACTAATGGGTGAACCGTTGTCGATATATTCGCCTGCCGGGATGTGAAGACAGATGAAACGACGGCTGCCCGTAGGGTCGCAGAGCGGATGCTCGTCGTTGGTGGTTGCCAAGAACGAGGCGTAGCGAGGGCGGTCGGCCTGGCTCTTGCCAAAGATAGGACGTCCGTTCACCTTCACCTTGGAGAGCGTCTGCTTCAGTTTGCCCTGCTGGGAAGGTCCCATGTTGGCAAACTCGTCGATGTTGACGTAGAGATTGTGGGTGAGCGCCATCTCGGCATCAAACTTGTTGCCGAAGTTGATGTGGTCGAGAAAATACTGGCGCAATTCCTGAGGGAGCAGTCTTACGGCGAAAGTACTCTTGCCACATCCCTGCTGGCCGATGAGCACAGGCACAGCCTCGTTGCCATGCAACATATCCATCTGGAGCCAGTGGGCCACCGCCGAGCGAAGCCAAGTGGCGCACCAAGCCAGTTGCTCGCTCGTCAGCCCTGGTATTCGCCCGAAGAGCTCAGCCACATGATTTTTTCCGTCCCACGCAGGCAAGTTTTCGAGATATTCCTTGATAGGGTCGTACACAGGAATATCCTCCGACTTGGTAAACTCCTCCAAGTCCTGTCGAGGCGACTTCTTGCCACCCACATTCATTCGCTTGGCATGGCGAACGATGGAGTTGAATGCCTCGGGAGTGAGAACTTTCCACACTTGAGGTTCGGCAGACTCTTCCAAAATCTCGTCCTCATCGTTCTTGAGTGGGAGAAACTCCGTCTTTCCGCTCAACACATTTCTGCGAAAGAGATAATACTCATCGAGAAAACTGTCCACTAGTGAAAGTGAAGGGTTGCTACTTGTCACCTTCAAGGATGACTTTTCTGAATTTAGATTTGCCATAGATGTTTTATTTTTTAAAGGTTATTATTGTTTAGCGCCTTGAGGTGAAGAGTTGTGAAGAGTAGGTGAAGAGTTACAGCGACTCTTCACGCCCCGAAAGCCCTGTGTTTATGGGCATTTCCGAGCTTTCTGTGAAGAGTGAAGAGTATTTCCTCATCGAGTCGTTACAGCCTCATCCGCCTCGTTTGCAATTTCTGCTGCAAAGATAATAAAAGGTAGCCCTGTTCGCCAAATTTTCCCCGCGCTCAACATTCGTTTTCTGCAAAACAGGGAAAAAACAAGGGGAAACGGGGAAGAAAACGGGGAAATTTAACATTTTTCCTTGGTTATTCCGAATAATAGTCTTATCTTTGTGGCAACTCTAGCAAATATGGATATGGAAGAAAATTACGAAACCGAACTCGACTACGAAGTCTTTGACCGACAGCTCAGAAATTTCTACAGGATGCTTGATGTACTGATCGAAGCCTGGGACGACTACAGCCCCCAAGAGCTCACCTTCGACCTCCGCTCGCTCTGCACCAAAGCCACCCGACTCTGCTATATGTCGGAACAAGACATGGTGATGCAGCACAACGACTTGGCACGACAGCGCAAGGAGAAAAACGAAGAACATGCCGAGGTGTTGGGCATCGAGGTGCTCAACAAGCTGACTCCCCTGATGGCAAAAATCATGAAAGAGACGAAGAACGGTCGCCTCATCGGAGGCAAACACTCGAAGGTCACTCCCCTCGACATGACCCACCTATTGCCTAAACTCAACGACTTCTTCTACACCGATGAACTTGTAAAAGGACAACCCATCAACATCGAGGAGGTGATGAAATTGCAAAAAGAACTTAAACGACAGGTTAAGCCCACCCACATAGCCGGGGTGAAACCCGTCGAGAGACTTTGGAGTCTCTTCCAGCTCTACAGCATGGCCTGCTATCTGCTGCTCCAGTTTCGCCGTCTGAGCCATTTCACCCAAATAGCCCTGAGCGAAAATCAAACGGCAAGACTCTTCGAGATGACCCTGCAACGATACCAAGAAGAAGCAAAGGGAGCAGAGGAAATCGACCGATATTTCACCACTTTGGAGTATGATAACAATGGAAAGAAACTGTCCATGTCCCAACTACTTGAGGCTCGCAAGCAACTGAAAGATGACGTGCCCGAAAACCTGCGCCTCGTATTCATGAAATATGTAAGAGACGTTCAGAACCTTGGTGCCCAACTAGCCCACATCGACTTCACGCCCGAGGAATATCTACAGCTGGCATCAGCCACAGTGAAATGGCAAATCATCGAACAGGAGCTCTATGAGATACAGCATCCCGAGCAAATCCACGACACCCTGGGCAACGAGGTATTCGTAAAGGTAAAGAACGGTGAACGCATAGACATGCTTCGACTGAAGAAGAAGATTGCCAAGATGGTGAAACTGGTAACAAGAAAGAACCACTGGTTCTGCGTATGGTGCGTGCTGAAACATCACAATCTGCTGAAGGAGCGACAGAACTTCGAAGCCTTTGCCCATCAGATGATGAGCCAAGACTGGTTTGGCGACATCGACGAATACCTCCACTTCACTGGCGACAACCTGCGCGACTACCGTCGCTATTTCTCCGAGCTCGACTATACCGACTGGGATGAAGAGCAATTCGAAGACACCAAAGAGACCTTTCACATGACCAAATGGTCGGCCAGACTCTTCACCACCTTCACCTCTCTCTGCGAAAAGATGAATGATGCCTTCCTATTAACTTAATAAAGTGTAAATATCCAGCATCCATTTCCAAGCAGGAACAACGTGAATGATAACATCCCCCGCTTCGATGTTTCTCTCTTCCTCCTTGGTAATAATCGTCAGCTGGCGCATTGGCAACACCTTGTTCAACTTTATCAAAGCATCTACCTCTCTTTTTTCTGTATCGGGGTCAGCCATTGAATAAGACACCTGAAAGGCTAGTCCTTCGTCATAGACGACAAAATCCACCTCGATGTTTTGATTATAGAAATATACTCGGTCACCATATAATTGGCGCAAGCGGATGGCAACTTGATTCTCCAACAAGGATGTCACAGGGTCTATCAAGAACAGGTTGAGAATACCATTGTCTATGAAGTAATACTTCTTGTTAGACTCCTTGTCTATGAGCTTGGTCGCTATGTTTTCGTAAGGCAAGATGAGCCACGACTCTTGGAGATACGCCATATAATCTATCACCGTGTCAACACTTATCTTCTTACCTACTGTAGAAGCAATATTGGCAATGCGATTATAGGATGACGGTTGTTTTACATTTTCCGCCAACTTGCGAATCATGATGCGTAGGGCAAAATCATTGCGTACCTGATGACGAGCCACCAAGTCACCAAAGAATATCTTGTTAAACAAACTACTTATCCAGGAGCGTTTATCGCTCATCATCAAGGTTTCTGGCAATCCACCATCCCTGAAATATTCCTCATAAGCCTTGACGATGTCATTCCTATATTTATAAATGGCATTCTTATTCTTCAAATCAATCTTCTTAAAACCAAGATACTCTCTAAAAGAGAATGGATAGATTTCCTTGATCAAGTAGCGTCCGCCCAAAGTTGTGGCTATCTCACTACTCAGCATCTTAGCATTACTGCCAGTAATATAAACTCGATAACCTGTATCAGCTAGTCGGCGAGCAAATTTCTCCCACCCCTTGATGTTTTGTATTTCATCCAGGAAGAATATTGGGCGATGGTCATACATCTCCTCATAACTAAGCTTGATTAAGTCCAAGTCTGCCATCTCCAAGGTATCGATACGATCATCCTCGAAGTTGAAATACAAGATTTCGTCTAGGGAATGCCCTTGTTCCAACAGATGATGAATCTGTTGATACATAAGGTATGACTTACCTGCACGACGAAGCCCCACAAACACATAGTTTGCGTTTGGCTCTAGTTCATATTGCCGTTCTTCAAAAGTTATCTTAGAAACGAAGTCTTGATAATAACTGATGAGATACTTGATTAAATCCTTAGTCATAATAATATTCGCTTTGATACGCAGGCAAAGGTAATACTTTTTATCCAACTATACAAGTTTTATCGAGTATATTCGATAAAAAC
>CAVKXW010000057.1:0-19212 GCA_963660215.1 Bacteroidaceae bacterium
AGGATAAGCTCACCTATAAATATATCTCTGACGGTGTTGACAAGAACGAAGCACGCAAGAAAGCCTTCTCTGTTGATAAATACGCAGACTTCAACGCCAATCAGATAAAGAACCAAATACAAAATATCTTTGGCGACATCAGTAAGGATGATACGCTAAGGCTTGCTGCCGAGCAAGCCATGAGTAGCGTATTCTCTACGCTTGGTGTGCCAGAGGATAGAGCTAATGAGATACGTGCTTCTGTATTGCAGGCGTTTGGCATAGGCGAGAAAGATAGCTGGCTTCAAGGAGAAGTCCGTTCCAAGATGCAGGCTCTCATTGACGAGACATTCCCTGAGATTGGTGCAAAGATAAGAGCTAACATACCACTCACAAAAGCAGAACAAGATAAAGTCAAGGAGTTGATGGATGACGCAAAGCAAGGGCTTATCCGTCAATATCCTGAGCTTGAAAGTACTTTGCAAAATCTCTTGAAAAGCTCTAATTTCCAAGCTGTAATCAAGTTGGTGTTCGCAACAGATGACAAGTTCAACGATATGACGAGCGAGCTTATCGGAAGAATACCAGAAAACCTCAACGGATTGGCTACGAAGGATATTGCAGCAAAATACAGGAGTTTCGCAAAGAAATGGGGAAAGGATAATAGCTGGTATGGCGGTCGTAACGCAGCAAAGTCGGATATTGACGCTGCGTACAATGAGTATCAGAGTGCATTGAAGTCTAAGTCTAAGGATGTTAATAGTAAACGAGATGCTTGGATATTGACCAGAGATGCTGCAAAAGCCTTACTTTATTACGATTACACTGGCGAAGGCAAGAAATCCAACAAGCCAGGCAAGAAGAATACTGGTCGCCAGGAGGACAAGGAGCTGAAAGCGTTGCAGGAGAGATTGAGCAGCTTGAAGTCGGCAAGGCAAATGTACCAGAAGTACAAGACCATCATGCCTGACGAAGAGGCGAAGAATAAGACTTACGACTTGTTCCCTGAAATTACTGGTCTCAACCTCGATGATTACGAGAAAGCAGTCAAGTCTCTAATGGATAAGTTCGACTTCAATAAGTCGGCAGAGCGCAAAAAGATGCGTACCTCTTTATATCGTGAAATCGCAGAATGGGTGTTCTCGGAGCGAGACAAAGTTGCATTCGATAAGAAGACAGCGGACTTTGCAGAGTCTCTTGACAGGCTTGTGAACCGTTGGGATTTATACAAGTCTCTTCTTGAAAAAACAGGCAATAAGAACTATGCGCAAGCTGCTTGGATTGACGGATTTCAAGAGGACGATAAATCAAAGTCTCTCATGGACGAGTACTATGCAAGGTATAAGAGATTCTTCAACTTGCAGGACGCTTTATCTTTAACAGACGGAGAGGCGAAATTGAAATTCAAGGAGGCTGGCGAGTACGATTTATGGAAGAAAATCGTTGATTTACTAAGGAATAACTATACCACGGCTTTGCAGGATGGTGCAGACGCTATGCAACAAACCATGTCGATGGCACAGAAGCTCGACTCCATTACACAAAAGTACAACGAGAAGCGAAAGAAGGCAGGCGACAACCAAGACTTGATTGGTAGATATAACTATCTCGAAAAACAGGAAAAGTCAGGTGTGTTATTCGACCAGTTGAAGAGCGAGATTAACTGGGACGGTGTGTTTGGAAATCTCGACAACTACACCAGAAAGGAACTGCGTAAGATTCGCAAGCAAATCCGAGACCTCGTTGCAGGCGGAATCCTCGATGGTATGTCAACCACAGACTTAAAGTCGTTCTATGATGGAATGGAGAAGCTGAACCAAGCTATTGATGGGCAAGGTTTCAGCGGTTTGTCGGATTTGATTAAAGAGATGGTTGATGCTTCGCAAAAGTACGATGATGCGGTTAAGGAATACAATGATGCACTGAAAACGTATGGCAAAGATAATTGGCAAACCGAGGCTGCACGTAAGAAAATGCAGGAGGCTGAGGCAAGGAAAAGAAATGCGACTGGCAGCGTCTCAACAAAGAAAAATACTGTTTGGGGGAATATTGCTACTCTAACCGACATATTCAAAACACTTGGCTTGAGCGATGGTAGCGGTTCTACCCTACTCAACAATGCAGGAGGCTGGACATCTTCTATAATGAAAATGTTCGGGTCAAGCGACAAGAACTCGCAGAAGGTTGGCGGTATTGTTGGAATGTTTGCTGGGCTTACCGAGGCTATTTCAGAAAAAGGATTCGGCGGATTCTTGTCAGATGCCTTTGAGGATATTGGCGGAGCGGTAAACTCTATATTCAAAGATGTCTTTGGTCTTAATCTCGGTATTAGTGGTGCAGATTACTCCGATTACAACAAGGCAAAGGCAGAGTATGACAACCTCATCAATGTCTGGGATACACTTATCTCTAAAAAGAAGACCTACCTGTCAGAACATTGGGGAACAGAGGCGCAAAATGCTTCAAAGGAGGCGATGGCATTATTACAATCGGAGATTGAGCAGACTAAAGTCATTGCGCAAAACAGGCTTGGCTCTGGTGCGTCAATGGGTTCTCACTCCATTGGCTACCGTATGTGGAAGGGTTCGTACAAGTACAATGGGCAGAATTGGAGAGACGTTGCAGGTGACATTTCATCCAAGTACGGCGTGCAGTTCAACGGTATGGAGGATATGTTAAATATGGCTCCAGATGTGCTTGAGAAAATTAAGACGGAATATTCTGGACTTTGGGCAAATATGGATTCTGATTTCCGTGACTACCTCGATAAGCTCATCGAGTACGGCGACCAAGTTGACGAGATGACGGAAAGTTTGACGGAAAAACTTACGGGTAACAGATTCTCCGACTTGGTTTCGTCTTGGGGTGATGCTATGGCTTCGATGGCAAACTCTTCCGATAGCTTGGTTGACCACTTCGAGGAGAACTTGAAGAAAACCATCTTAAACTCCATGATAGAAAATATTTACGGAGATAAGATTAAGGCTTTGATAGCGAAGACAAAGAAGTACGCTGAGAATGGAGATAAAATTACCGATAGCAACGGAGACGTTATATCTGAATACACAGGAGCAGAATACGCCGATGTCAAGGCGAGTACGGAAGACATTGCAAAGCAAATTGAAGCGACACGAGACTTCTTGAAGAAAACTTATGGTTGGAGCGACAGTAGTAGTTCTTCATCAACGAACTCCGTCAAAGGTATCACGGAAGAAACTGCCGATATAATAGTGTCGTATATATCAGCAATAAGGCTCGATGTTTCTGTGAATCGAGAAAATATAAAGCTAATCGCCGACGCGGTAAAAGAATTGCCTAATCTGAATATTATTGCAGAATCTCAGCTTGCAGCCATGAATCAGTTGGTGTCTCTTGCAGAATACAGGAATAGCAAACTTGATGATATGTACTCTTGGATGCGTTCTGTAACAAAGGAAACTGGCACGAAGAGCATCAGAATGAAGTAAAAAAATGAGAAGACGTACCGCAAATGATATGTCTTCTCATTTTTCGTTTTTTATGCGTAATGCCAGTAATACCCTTTATAAGATTGCAATTTTCCTCGACAACACAATCCTATATATTTAGGATATTTTACACCAAGGAAATTGTCAGCAGATTCTATGCAGTCAAAATCTACTCTTTTTCCTGTTGATATATGTATTCCATAGACAGGTATTGCGGACGGATTGTTTCCACGAAGAGTTTTCTTCCCTCTTCTACAGAGTGTGTTAGGGTTTAGAATATTTTCCTTAACTGTAGCCCATTTTAAATTTTGAACGTGATTATTTCCTGGATTTCCATCAATATGGTCAACAGTTGGTTTATTTTCGGGGTTGGGAATAAAAGCAGTCGCCACCAATCTATGTATCTTTATAAGTTTAGTTACTCCATTTGACAACAACGCAGCAGCGTAATACCCATTCCTTTGCTTGTTTGGGCGCAAAAATCTACCTCGATAGACTTTACCTTCTTTTGTGTTGTATCGCACCCTTGTTAGAGAGTACACCCTTCCATGCGAAGATATTGCGTATTTCCCTTCGTATCCTACAATATCTTTCCATAACTCCCCATCCTCGCAAATAATCTTATCACGATAACTTCCTAAAAATACAATCTTGTTTCTCATTTCTCGATGTATTACAAATTACCCCGATGATAAAAGAGTTGGGAAAGCCCATCGAGTTAGCCTTGTCAGTTGGTAGCTACTCCAACCTATCCCAATGCAAAGATAGTAAAAATTGTATAAATATACAAATTATCTTCATAGATTATTGTATATTTATACATTTATTTGTATATTTGCAGCATAAATAGTAAATTTAAGGTATGCAAGATTATTTCAGGACTTATATGCAGTTGGAGAGAGATGATGCCGAGGTTATCGACACCATCTCCTCCTTCGGCATGTATTGCATGGAGAATCCGTTCAAGCCTTGCGAGGCGGTCAAAGAGCCGACGAAAAGAAGTTGGAATGACGAGCACGGAGATGACGAGTACATCGGGGAAGAAGGCCTCTACATGGCAACCTACGAGAACGAGGTGAAGTTCGGTTTCAAGGGAACGGCGTTCGGGGCTAACGAAAAACTGAAAGAGTTCCTGGAGTTTTTGAGGAAGGGGATGATGAAGATGTACTGCGAGTTCAACCAGTTGGGCAGGCAGCACGTAAGGTTGAAGAGCATCAAGCCAACACTCGACAGAGACCCGAACGACCAAGACATCCTCATCGTGTCAATCACATTCAAGTTCAACGACCCGATTACGGACATCAAGCCAACAATGAAGGACAGTAACGGAAAGGTAACGAAATTAGGATAAAATGAGCAAGTGGAACATATATCATAAGGACGGCTCGAAGCTGACGGATGCCAACGGCGAGCAAGTAACCGTTCACTCGTTGGAGCTTTCCGATGCGTGGATGGGCGATTGCTCCGTGACCGTCAATTTCGAGAACAACGCTCCCATCAACTTTGAGATAGGCGACTATCTCATGTACCGTGGCGAGAGGTTCGAGCTTAACTACGACCCAGGAAAGGTCAAGGATGCGAGCAAGGACACTTACGGCGAGGCATTCAAGTACGACAGCGTGAAGTTCACGGCGTTGCAGGACGAGCTTTCGAGGACAGAATTTCTTGATGTGGTCTTGAACGACAACGAGCTTCACTATACTGCATTGCCTAAGTTTAGCTTTTATGTCGAGACTTTGGATGACTTGCTCGACAGGATACAAGCCAACCTCGACGAGCAGATTGGCAAGGGAGAGTGGAAGGTATTCTCTCGCAACTTGGAGCGTTCTACGCAGCGTGGATGTACTGAGGCTGATTGGAATGACGCCTACGGAAGCGGTACATCGGACATTACTATCGACAGCAAGTCCATCACCATCGACACGAAGACCTGTTGGGAGGCGTTGGCTTTGGTGAACAGCGAGTGGGACGTAAACTTCATCGTTCGTGGCAGGAACATCTATGTAGGTACGGCGGGCGTACCTACGGCGAACATATTCAAGTATGGTCTCGGCAACGGTCTCTATGAGGTTGACCAGAACGCCGACTCGGACCAACAGGTAATCACGAGGCTCAGGGCTTACGGCTCTGAGAAGAACTTGCCGTCGCATTACTATGCTGACTTGGGAATCAAGTACAAGGCAAACATCACTAAGGTACTGAATGCCTCCACATTTGTAGAGTTTCTTCTCGACCTCGATTATATTGAGACCTATTTCAAGACACCAAGAGAATACAATAGCGGTTCTGGCAACACTACCTATGGGTATGTATTGAACGTTACCTTTGATTTCAAGACGGTAATCACAGGTTATGTTACGAAAGATACCAATACTGATAAGTGCAGGTTCTATTCGGAAGTAAAGAATAGCAGTTATGATACTGGCGACGAGCCATCAAAGGAAAACCTTGACGCTTTCATAGCACAGGTAAAGGAAGGCAACACCTTATTATATATGACGAGTGGTATCAATTCCGATTACATTCCATTCGCCAACAAGGAGTACGCCAAGAACCTTCCGAACAACATGGCGATTAATCGTCTTATGCTGCCAGGATTCCCTCATCTATCACTGAAGGATTACTATGATTCTTTGTCAGAGAAAGAAAAAGCATACGTAAATCCGACTGGTCGCGAGCATAATTTCTCTACAGACCCTCATAGACCATACATCGACTCTATCAACATCGGACAGATAGGTTTGCGTTCCGCTTCCCAGTTCTTCGACACCGATGACAAAACCAACGGAATCATCGAGATATACCCTACCATTGAGGAAATGGAGATTGGTGGTGTTCGTGTTGACGAAATCAACGAGGGTGTAGCTCCTGACGATGACGGTAGATTCAATGATGGGCAGACTGTTCCAAACGTAGATATTTACCTATCTTCATCCATCGACTTCGATATAAACGACTTGAAGGACGATGACTTCGCTATATCCATGAAAGACGGAATGTGTGGAGGCAGGACTTTCAACGTCGCTGCATCTAATAAGGTTGACGGCAGGTGGAGATTAACCATAGAACGAGTGAAAGATGATGCTCTTGACTTGTATTTCCCATACAAGGACTACCCTATCAGGAAAGGCGACCACTTTGTATTAACAGGAATCAAGTTGCCCGACTCTTACGTAAGGGTTGCATCATTGAAACTCTTGAAGTACGCCATCGCCATACTCGACAAGAACGACTATACAAGGTACGTCTATCAGCCAAAGGTTGACGAAATCTTTATGGCTCGTCAGCACGACACAGCTATGGTTGACAAGACTGGCACTATCAAGAGCCTGCACGACACATTGAAGGCAGGCGACATCATGCAGTTCGAGGACGAAGACCTTGGCATTGACGCACAGATTACCATCGACCAACTTACGATTAAGGAAGAGGACGGCAAGATTCCTACTTACGAGATAACCCTTCGTGAGGACAAGGAGGTTGGAACGATACAAAAGATACAACAGCAGATTTCCTCGTTGGAGAGTGGGAACGGTGGCTCTGGAAATGGTGGAGGCGCAACTACCTCGCAAGTCAAGAATATTGTTGCGGCAGAGGGTAGCAAACATTTCCTCTCCAAGCTCACCGACGACACCGCACAGGGCATCATCACCTTCCTCAAAGGCCTTCGCCTCGGCGATACTGTCAATAACGAGATAACCGCAGAGGGATTGGCTCGCCTCTATGCCTACATGACGTATGGCTTCAATAGCGGGCTGAACGGCAACGGTGCGAGCATCGACCACGAGGGCAACGCCGAGTTTGACTCGCTCTTCGTGCGTAAGTTTATCTCTACCCCTAAGTTCGTTTTTAACGAGGTGAACGTGACCAAGGCGGAGCAGTGGAACACCAATGGCTACGGAACGATAGAGAGCATAGACACCGACAGTAGGCAGATAACCCTCAAGCTGGAGGAAAACGACTATGGCTCGCTGATGGTGGGCGACATCTGCCGTGGTATCTTCGCCGATATAGATAACACGTATAATTCTGACGATACGGAAGAGGGAGCATTGGACGATTGCAACTTCGTCATGCACAAGGGCTTCTTTACTTCCTACTTCTATGTGCGCAGAATCATCACCAACGAGAAGGGTAAGTTCGTGTTCGAGTATGGCAAGAGGAGCGCAGCCACGCCAGCCCCTTGCGCCTTCATGGACTTCGCCCAATACGGCAGCTTCACCGACGAGCAGAGACAGTCGAGCATGTACTTCTCCTCTCGCGGCAGGAGCTACATCGAGGTATTGGACGGCGTGACCACGTGGGAGATACAGCCAGAGAACCGTGTGTGCCGATATGGATGGCTGGGCGGTCTCTCCATCAAGAAGCGAGATGGCTCTTACGTATATCCTACTGGCAATGGCATCTACGTGCAGGACAACGTGTATTTCGGTGGCACGGTGCAATATCTTGGCGACATTGCGGGACTGGAAGATCTCAAGGACGAAGCCAAGGCATACGACGTGAGCCTATCACAATATCAATCAGTCATCACCGTGGACGATATGGGTAATGTCATCAATGGTCTCTACACCGAGGACGAGGGTAAGACCTCGAAGCAGTATCGCATAGCCACGGCGGTGTTCGTGCGCAAGGGCACTGACATCTTGCTAGAGGAGGACGCACAGAGCGAGGACGTTACCGCAGGACACTACCGACTGCAAGCCGTGAGCGAGGACTGCGAGGTGAAGGTGGAGAACTCCACCATCTTCGTGACCGCCATCAAGAACATCAAGGACGGCGTGGCAGGCACTGCCGACGATACCACCTTCGACTATGAGGCAATGCGCAAGATGAGCGATGCCATGGTGACCATCGTGGTGGAACTGGAGGGCAAGACCTCGAAGCTTGTGCAGATGCCTATCCGCATTCAGCACGACTCGCTTCCGTTCATGGTGTGCGACCTCTCGAACGAGTCGGCTTCCGTCGCTTGGAACACCAAGGCGCAGAAGTACATCGGCTTGCCTATCACCACGAAGGTCTCCCTCATGTATCACAACGAGCCTTATACCATCTCCTCGCTCAACATCTCGAAGGTGAATGGGCTAAAGACCTCGATGAGCATCGACGGCAAGGCGAAGGTCATCACCATAGAGGCAGACGGCATTACATCCGACAGCCTCGCACAGGTGACGAAGCTCGACATCACCGTGGTGGGAAGGTATGCAGGGGCTAACTACGAGTACACCAAGGAGCTGACTATCCTAAAGTCGGCAGATACCGTTGTCTACGAGGTGATACCATCCTCCGACAGTATCGTGGTCGACAAGGACGGCAATAAGTCGGCGAACAGCGTGTCATGCGACGTTTACGCTACTTCCTCTGATGACAAGAGATACAAGTTATCGTCGCTACCTAGCGGCTTCACTCTGAGATATGGCAAGGGCAATACTCCTACTACCGCCGTAAGCCTAGGCTCTAGTGTGGCTGTGTCTGCCGATGACAAGATGGTTACCTTCGGGCTGTATGATGCCAGCGGCAACGTGCTCGACAAGGAGAGCGTGCCAGTTCTCGCCTACGGTAAGGATGGAAAGGGAATAGAGTATGTCTATTACCTCTCCTCCTCTGCCACAGCACCGAGCAACCCTACGCCTAGCAACTGGGAGACGAGCAGCAGCTATCAGTCTACCACGAGCGAGTATATCCCTAGCGGATGGACTGATGACCCTAGCGGCGTGACGGCTGTGAAGCAATACGAGTATGTGGCGGTGCGCAAGAGCGTCAACGGCAAGTGGCAACCATTCTCCGCCCCTGCGGAATACGCCCATTTCGGCAAGCACGCACCTAAGGCTAAGGTGGACGATGATATTATCACCATCCCTACCGACAGCCAAGGCAATGCGCTCTTGGCATTCTCGGAGCTGATACACTTCGACCTTAACGTAGACGGCAGGGCTTGCACGCTTACCTCCGTAACAAAGGATAGCGACACCCTCAATAATGTGTCATGCTCCATCAGCAGCAGTAATGTGGCTACCATATCTTGCTCCGACGGTGCGAAGCTGGGGAAGACAGCCCAGACCATTGTGTTCCGTGTCACTGGTACGCTCGACGGTGCGAGCTACACCGACTACGTGACCGTGAAGGTTGTGCCTAACGTGACGGGCGAGGACGGCGACGGATATGAGTACGTCTATTACCTCTCCTCCTCTGCCACTGCACCTACGGCGAAGCCTTATCGTAGTACGCTCAATGGAACGCTTGGGAATAGTTGGCAGGATGACCCTCCTGCTATGACCGACACATACAGATATATCTACATATCGTACCGCCGTGGCGAGCCTTATGGTGCGTCGGCGACTAGCGAGTGGAGTACGCCTAGACTGTGGGCTTACAAGGCTAAGGATGGCGTTGGCATCGTGGCATCGTACCAACGAGCAGCCTCCAAGCCTACCAGCAAGCCTTCGACCACAAGCTACGATACCTATAAGGAAAATGACAGCCTAGGCAACGGTTGGACTAAATCAGCACCAACGGCGAGTGATAACTTGGTTAGCGGCGGCTCGGTCAGCGGCGTGAGCTACAACAACAATGCGAGCGGCGGAGACTGGACTTCGGGTGTGAGCGACGGAGGCTATAGCTGGTACAAGTCGCCTACGGTGGCAGGCAACGGCATAGCTACAATGCGTATCTACTTCACGACTTCGGTAGATAACCAATATGTCACGTTCTACTTAAAGGCATATAGCGAAGTGAATTGGGACTTCGTTCTCATCTCTGAGATAGACAGCTCTACTATCAGCCGCACATCGGGCTATTCATCTCGTACATCGGGCAATGGTGTGGAGGTTAGCGTAAAGCTGAAATGCGGCTCTGCTGGTCAGCACTTTGTCACCGTGGCTTATGCGAAAGATGGAACAACCGATGCAAATGGCGACTACGGCTTGGTTCGCATGGCAACGACGGAGAACTACATCAAGGTGGAATCTCTGCTCTATCGCTGCGACGGAAGCGTGGAGGAAGGCGTTATCACTTGGGGCGACATCTATCAAGCGCAAGGTAACAAGGGAGAACAAGGTGAGCAGGGAGAACAAGGCGAAAAAGGCGAGCAAGGTACATCCGTAACCAAGGTGGAGACCTATTATGCCATATCCTCCTCTAGTACGTCAGCCCCTACGAGCGGATGGACTACCTCGATGCAAAACCCTACGAAGGATAAGCAATATCTGTGGAGCTATACCAAGACCTTGCTGGATAATGGTACGTCATCTACCTCTACGCCAGTGGTGATAGGCAACTACACCGAGGCAGGACCGATGGGAACGAACGGTTGTATCGTGAGGACGAGTATCTGGGCTTCGGGTGTGGAGTATCGCAACGACTCGGCTCTGACCACCGACGGTGTGAAATATCTCGACGTAGTGTATGTGGAGGATAGCAGCGCCAACGGCGGATATGCCTTGTATCAGTGCGTGACAACGCACACTTCAAGTGGCAGCTCATTTACCTACAATACGACGAACTGGAAAAGAATGTCAGATTTCGGTCCGATATACGCCCCTCTCATCGTAGCGAAGAACGCCGTGCTAAGGTTTGCCCAAAGCCAGAGATTTATCATCGAAGACCAGAACGACGGAAAGAAAATCGTCATGCAGAACGGCATGATAGACATCTTCGGTACGGTGAACAGCTTGTTCCCGAACATCCGATTTGGTGTGGATGCAGCAGGATACGCCATCATGAGCTATTATGACAATGACGGTAATCTGCTCTATGACCTCGGACCGTCTGGGCTCGATGCAAAAAATATGCAGTCGGCGAAGCTGGAGACGATGGAGTTCGTGTTGATGTCTACCGTGGCTGGCACAAGTAGTTTCGGTGCGAGTAAGACGTTTTCTGATGGCAATAAGTATTTCGCTAGTGCATCACAGACCGTGGAGCAGCGACTGTTCCCTGAGTATAATGGCAATATCTTAGGCGACAAGAGCGGTGCAACTCCTGCTAGTGGCTACACTGCTATCAAACTGTACAGGTATACGGCGGCGAGGATGAACAACACTATCGTGAAGGATGATGCGCATGGACTGACAACGGCAGAGTTGGCACAACAAGCCAACGGCAAGTATTTTACATCCAGCTCTGTCATGGCTTCGGGTGGAAGCCTTACCAATCTAGCGACAGGTACGTATATCGGCAAGAAAGCTACCGTTAAGCTTAATGTTACGTCTGTAGATGGAGGTAATCCTAAGTACCAACTGGCTTACATGGAGTTTAGCGGCGGTGCAGGATACGCAAAGCCTATCTACAGTCTAGAGGAGAACGACGGAGACAAGTAATGTAATCATTCAAACATCATAACATTATGGCAACAGACGTAAAAATCAACGACATCGCCAGCCAGCTCAACACGGCATCACGCCTAGTGGTGAGCACCGACTTCTTCTGGATATATATGGCGAGCGGTCAGCAGGTGAAGATACCTGCCGAGTTCGTGAGGGCTTACCTTGTGAACGGCGTGAAGCCTACCATCAACGCCAATGGCAACTGGGAGATAGACGGCGAAGACCTCGGCGTGGTAGCCAAGGGCAAGACCCCCCAGTTTAGAGGCGGAACGATGGGCATAGAGGTGAGCTACGACGAGGGCAAGACATGGACGCAAGCCGTGGCTTACACCGACATGAACCCAGACCTCACCGCCCTTGCGGAAGCCTACACCAAGGTAACGGAGGGTGAGAATACCCGAATAGCCAACGAGAATACTCGCATCAGCAATGAGAACGCCCGAAAGACGGCGGAAACCTCTAGGGCTTCGGCAGAGACTTCCAGGGCTAACGCCGAGAACACGAGGGTAAGTAACGAGAATGCCCGAAAGACGGCGGAGAGCACCCGTGAGAGCAATGAGTCGGCTCGCAAGAGCAACGAGACCACAAGGCAGAACCAAGAGACTACCCGACAATCGAACGAATCGACAAGAAAGTCGAATGAAACGACGAGGGAATCGAATGAATCGACACGTAAGACGAACGAGACAAATCGTGTGAACGCTGAATCCTCTCGTGCCAAGGCAGAGACAGCTCGTGTTGACGCAGAGAAGGCTCGTGTAACAGCAGAGACCAAGCGAGAATCGGACTTCAAGACCTCGAAGGACGCTTGCGACGCAGCGACCGCCAACGCCAAGACAGCCACCGCAGCCTCCAAGACCCAGACCGGCCTAGCCGAGGAAATCAACTCGCACCCTAACCAGATGGGCGACAACGGCAACTGGTGGAAGTGGAACACCACGACCAAGGCTTACGAGGACACAGGCATCGTGGCGAGAGGTGGAGCGATGTACCCGACATTCAAGCACGAGGGCAACAAGCTCTACATCGTGGACTACGGAAGCAACGTGAGCGAGCGAGTGGTGAAGAAAGGTAACAAACTGGTATTTAGAATATAATTTTAACGACATTATAACTATGGCAGAACAACAGGAAATACTATTGGGCAACGCCTTCGTCACCGACAAGGGCGACTGGAAGCAGGGAACGGCATACGAGACCAACGACATCGTACACACCTCCGACGGCGTGTATCTCTCATTAGTGGATAACAACAGTACCCAGCCATCGGCTGACAACACATCGTGGCGCACATGGGTGGATAAATCGGACGTTAACAGCGCAACCTCGCAACTCAAGGCGATGATGGATGCCTTCGCCAACCAAAACCCTTTCTGCGGCTTCGCAAGGGTATCTGGCGATAGCGACCCTAAGCCATCGGATAGCTATGTGTATGGTACTCGCACACTCATCCGTGAGATAGGAAGCCACATCAAGCTGGGTACGGTGAAGAGGGTGGACGGCGAGGCAGTCTTGCAGCATGAGTGTGCACCAGGCAGAATTACCCTCGCAAGCAACGGCGAGAGCGTGGCGGTGGACGGAAGCGAGGGCGACCTGCTCGTATATACCGACATCCCCCTCTACCTCTTGAAGGCTAACGAGACTGTGGGGAGCAACGAGATGAGCTGCATGGGCGTGGGCGTGATACCTTGCTACTGGCAAGACCACATGGCTAAGGCTATCTCTCCGTTCGCATTTTCACCATTTTATACCGTCAACGCCAAGATAGACGGCGACGAGAGAAGCCAAGCCCACTGCATTATCAATGATAGTGTAGCAGGTCAGTATAATGCACCCCATGGATTGTTGAAGGAGGTCTTCAAGGCTAACGGTGGCGGATACCCAAGCCAGTACATATCATCCCTACAGAGCATACACAACGCTCAGAACAAGAACGCCGATGCCAACGCCAACTACCCTTACATGGGGGGCTACTACGAGTTCTACGAGCTGCTACTTACTATGATGTACGCAGAGTGCGGAACGCTCAACACCACCGACCTCTATTCCATGGGCGTGGGCTGTACGCAGACCGACACTGTGAGCGACTCTACTTGGAACAACGAGCAGATAGCCGCCAACTCAGGCATCAAGATGTTCACATCCGACGGTACGGTGGCAGGTTTCGGCGGACTGATGTCGCAGAATATGAAGAGTGGTGACAGCGGCAGCAACCAGTATAACCTCGATGCGCTCGTGGGTAGCTCGCATTACGGATTTACCAAGCTGGGCGAGTCTCTTAGCGTGCTCGACGGCATCACCAAGGCAGGGCTACAATCCAAGATAGGCTCGTCGGCTAGCGTCTTCTATCTCGATGACAGCGGTGACATGGTATGTTCCACCGACGGTAGCATCAACCTCACCACAGGAGCGGGCATGACTGCCAACAAGCGATACTACATCGTTCGTGACGTGCCTAACTGCCAAGGCTTGAACGACGGCGTGATGACGGCTGTAGTGAACTGCTACGTGAGGATGAGCTGCGCCGACAATACCTACACTGGCTCTACGAGCTTGGCTGGTGGCTACGTCATCTACAAGTTCTCCCACTCTGTGTATCGTGGAATGTGCATAAATATGGACGGCATGTTCATGCAGCTCAGCGGTGCTCATTACCTCACAGGTAGGACATCGAGCGGCTACTACAACCGCTTCTACTATGCGAGCAAGTGGCAGGACGTACAGCCTCTCACCAACGATACTGCCTATGGCGACGTAGGCTCTGCGGAGGGCTTCAACATCTTGAAGGGTCTCTCCAACGTGGCTACCGTGTCGGGCGGTCAAGGCTGGATAAGCAAGGCAGACTACTCTAAGTCGCTATTTTGCTTCACTGGCTTCGGCGGCAATACACACACACACGAGGTATGCTATACGTGGAACGGTAACTATATGTGGGGATATGGTACTAACGGACTGCCAGACGTGGGCAAGGAGGGTGTGAAGGCTCTTGTTGTCGGGTGCTATGCGAGCGATGGCTATGCTTCCGCTCGCACGGCTGATTGCTACGACGCTGTTGGCGTTAGCTATGACGATTACGCTGGGGCTTTTGCTGTCCCTCAGCTCAAACTAAAGCAGTAAGGAGGCAGCAACAACAAAAAGCTGTCGGCTTTTAGACTGGTAGCCATAAGCAAGCCACATAGCTGAGGAGGGGCGGCTTTTAGCCCCTCCGCCCGCGCGCCCCGATTTTGGGGGTACAGGGAACAATTAATCAAGTGATAAGAAAATGAATGAAATAAATCTCATCGGACAGAATAATATCGAAAAGACGAAGCAGCCATCATCGGAAGAAGGGATGATGTACGGCTGTTCGGTGGGTGCGTCGTGTCGTGAAGCGCAGGGTATGCCCTCTCCTGTGGTGGATGCGGAAGCGTCCGAGCCTTGCGTGATGGATGATTGCGACAATAGCGAAGGTAAGGAAAGGGCTCTTGTTGTCGGGTGCAATGCGAACAATGGCAATGCTTCCGCTCGCACGGCTAATTGCAACAACGCTGTTAGCAATAGCAATGACAATTACGCTGGGGCTTTTGCTGTCAAACAGGTAGATGAAACTAACAGGAAACACCTTACATCGCAGCCGACAAGGCTCAACACAGCGAACGACCATGCCGCCAATGGTGGGCATGGGTTGGCGGAGTACGGCACGCTGCCCTTCTGGAGCGAGCGTGTAGCGGAAGGCACTATCGTGGATAGAGCCGTGCCAACAACTGCTACCCATGAGGGAAACATCCTCACGGAACTAGAGACAGCTAATAATAAAAGGAAGCTCAATCACTTGAAACGGTTCTTGGTGCATCCTGCCATCGTAAGAATGGGCGTGGATAGATGCCTAGACAGGGCTAGCGACTCGCCAGAGGTTCGTGAGGCTAAGAGACACAAGGAGAAAATCATCAAGCGCATCATCCGTGAGCTGACCGACGAGACATATAAGTGTCAGAAGCCAAGGCGCAGGGTGATACACAAGCGTGGCAAGGGCGACAAGGACAGGAACGCCGACATCTACACCGTCTATGACCGTTGCGTGCAGAACATCATCTTGATAGTCATACAGGAGAAACTGACGAGGAAGATACCTCGTACCTGCTATTCGGGCATCAAGGGAAGAAGTCTCTGGAGCAATGAGAAGGCCTATTGCATGGTGAATCAGATAAGAACGTTCGTCAAGAACCATCCGAACGCCAGCGTGGGGCTAACGGATATTCGACACTTCTATGAGTCGCTGAGGAGCGAGGTGGTGCTTGGCGTGTTATTCGATACCATCACTTGCGTCTTTACAAGAAAGCTCTTATGTGATATTTTATTACAGACGGACAGGCTCGTAATCGGCGGTACTTTGTCGCAGCTCTTCGCCATGCTCGTGTTGGCAGACATGGATAACGAGCTAATGAGGAGGTTCAAGCCTAAGTTCTATGGTTCTTTCGGTGACAATAGAATCATCATGGACGATGACAGACGGAAGGTCGTGGATGCCGTACATTGGGAATTGAGCTACTTGGAAGGTCGCTACGGCATGAGCATGAAGAACGACTGGCAGGTGGCTAGGGTGAGGAATGGCTTCATGTTCTGTAAGCAACATTTCTGTGGTTCGTTCGTCAACGTGAGGGCTGAACTGAGGCGCAGGGCTATCCGTGGGGCGATAAGGGGCTATCAGCACTATGCAGGCTATCATGGCATGTTGGAGAAGAGCGACAGCAGGAAATTAATTAACTTGATACAAAATCATCTAAGGAAATTACGAATGAAGAATCAAAAGGGAATGGGCGTGAAGCGCATGGCTGGCGAGCTAGTGAAACTCAATAGAGTTGATGGCAAGACCATCTATATCACTGACTACGTGACACGTAAGAACAACAAGGACAGCGAGTGTTTCGTGCGCTTTCAGTTTGTAGCCGTCGAGCCTGACGGGAGCAAGCACCTCTATGTAGCCAACAATGGCAGCTACGAGATTAAGGAGTTCTTCAAGCTAGCTGACAGTGGTACAATATCACTACCACTGAAGACTAAGGTATGCAGTGAGGGAACTTCCTACTATTTCGAACAGTTCCATACGAGCAACCAAGAGGCGTGCGACTTGATATGTGAACAATTAGGAATCTAAAATATCATAAGTTATGAATAAGACAAGACAAGTTTTCGATGCGCCACAGAAGCAGATTTCTGTGTGCGCAAGTGGTAGAATCATGGTGTGCCTTGGTGAAGAGAAGGGTACAAAGGTCGAGCAAGTGCCAATATCTATGAACGAGGACGGCACGATGGAGTATGAGGAGCAAGAGAAGGTACAATACGCCTACGATGTGTATTGGCTGGATGGATATGTTAGCGACAATCCGCTAGAAACCGCAAAGTCCTCTTTACTGACTGAAATCACCTCCTACGACTCATCTTCTGCCGTGAACGCCTTTATCTTGAACGGTGCGAGCGTTTGGCTCGACAAGGCTACGAGAGTGGGACTGATGAATAGTACCACCATCGCCAAGGCTATGGGAAGCGAGACCACTACGTTATGGCTGGGCGACATAAAGCTGGAGGTGGACTGCGACAATGCTATCCAGTTGCTATCGGCACTGGAGATGTATGCCTTGGAATGCTTCAACGTCACGGCGGCTCATAAGAAGGCTGTCAGTGAGCTAGAGAGCATCGAGGATGTGCTGACGTATGACTTCAAGACTGGTTATCCAGACAAACTAAAGATGGAGGTGTAGGCTTATGTGGTTATTGAGTTTGATTTCATTCCTCCTGCTTGGAGGCTATTTGGTGTTGTGTGGCATGCGCTTCGGCATCCCCGACATGGTGAGTGATACATATTATCAGTTACAGGGCTGTACTGGGAGCGAGGCGAGACCGTTCAAGAAGCCTAGGAACTTAGGGTGGTTGTTCTCGGTCGTTATGTGCGTGGTGGCGTTCTTGATGATGATATGCCTGCTAGACCTAGGCAAGGGTATTCAACCCCTAGCATTTTGGGGATGCGGAGGATTGATGCTCGTAGGTCTCGCTCCCTGCTACCTTAGCGAGGACGAGAGGCGAGCGCACAAGGCAGGGGCTATTGTGGCGGCAATCGGTTGCGTGGGATGGTGCATGAGTGTGTGTTGGTGGGTTACGCTGATAGTCGGGGCGGCATATCTGCTCTACTTGGTAGCCATCGACATCTTCAAGGTTGCCAATAGTTTTTGGTATATCAGCGGCAAGACTCGTTTCCATCCTTGGTATTGGCTGGAGGTGAGCGCATTCGCCGATGTATTCCTCACCTACTGGATAATGGCGATAATATAGCTTTCTTTTTAATATGTTGATGTTCGGGGCGGCTGCTTGGGATGAGCGGTCGCCTCGATTTCTGTTAGACAAAATACCGTGATTTCGTTAGACGAATTAGATAAAATAGTAATTTCTCAGTATATTTCAGTGTTTATATCGTAAAAATCTTCATAAATCAGCATTTATCAGTATTGCTTTTCTTGCGTCATGTATATTTTTTTTACTAGCTTTGCAGTCAACTAATCAATAATTCTAAAAACATATAAGTTATGAGTAAAGAAGAAGAAAAAGAAGTCCAACGGTTGATGCAGACCGTTGGCGTAGTACAACTATCGAAAGTATTATTCAAGGGCATGGACGTAAGCGAGATTATCAATGTGGTTATCCTTAGCGGAAGAGGATATAGCACAAAGTTACTTACGCTGTTCAAGCGTTATTGCGAGGTGATGCCATTGTTTATTATGATTTTCCATATCGCTTGCATGGTCACGTTCTCATCTCACTCAAAGGAGATGTGCGTATGGTTTGAGGAAAATTGGGTGTCGGCTGCGTTCATTTACTTCTCTGTGTACATCCATCCGCTCGTGCTTATCCTTGCGAGCAGATTCTTTTGGCTCTGTTACAGATGGCGCATTCCTATGTTCATTTATCTGTTCGGTATCAACGCCATACATATAGTATATGGCAATGTGTTCACCACTAACGAAATGGTAGAGGCGAATGTCGTTATATTGGTTATGACGGTGATGTTCTATGTCTATGGCTTCGCTGACAAGTATTTTTCGGGCAAGGGCTGTCAAAGTTTAATTTCAAGATTATAAGAACATGGGAAAGTTATTTGGTTTTCACACTATGGGTGTGATGTTAAAGGCTCTGTCAGATGCCTGCTTCAAGGCAGAGGAGCAAGAGAGAAACGGCGAGAAGGTTACTGCCTGCGGAATGAGCGACGAGGAGATTAATGACCTTTGCGAGAATTATCTGCCGTATGCGCTTAACCCTATGATGAGCACGGAGGAGGTAAAGGAGAAACTACACGTTAGCGACGCAACCCTTAATAGAATGGTTGCAAGGGGTGACATCCCTAACGGCGAGTGCAAGAAGCGTGGGCATACTAGGTATTTCAAGAAGTGGGACATTATGCACTACATCAAGAAGAA
>CAVKXW010000058.1:0-18673 GCA_963660215.1 Bacteroidaceae bacterium
CCACAAAACTGATGGTGCCAAGTATCCATACCAGGCTCCATAACAATGCTCTAAGTTTTAATCTTCTCTTCATAAGCTTCTATGTTTTTAGTTAATGATGGCGCAAATTTACAAAAAAAGAAAGTAAGTTCCAAATAAAAAAGGATGTTTTTTAGGGGAAGGCTGTAATTTCTAGAGATTTAGGCTTGTGATGCAGAAAATGCCGAGACATCTCATCACGATGCCCCGGCATTCATCAACTAATCACTACTAACTATTAACAATTCGTTCTCTTTATTTTACGCTCCATTCGAAGAGACCGCAAGACTGTTTCTCTGGCTGCTTCAGTTCGAGCTTCACAGCCTTGGTCTTCACTGGGTCGAAGTTTACGGTGCAAGCCACGCCCTTCTTGGTAGGGTAGCCGTCGGCACCTGTTACTTCCTGCCAGTTGCCAGCCTCGTCCTGATAGAGAATCTTCCAGTAGTCTGGTACCTTGCAACCGCCCCATGGCTGGTCGTCGTACCAGTATACGGTGCTGGTCTTGATCTCCTTAGCCTCTGGGAAGGTGTAGGTAATCCACTCGGTGGTGTTCTGCTTAGGCCACCAGTGGCAGTAAGGGATAGAGCGGTCGTTCTCGTCGGCTGGAACCAAGCCGTCGGTGATGCTACCCTTGGCAGGAACAGGAGAAGAGAACTCCACCTTAGCCTCCGATGCCAAGGTGGCAGGAGCTGATGGGCGAGCAGCCTTCACGTCCTGTGGCAACCAAACCTTCATGTTGCCGTTGCCACGGTGAGCCCATGCGAAGTAAGGGATGAGCTTCAAGGTCTCGTCCTTGGTGGTGAGCGCACCTGCCTTGTTGTAGGCGAGTGTCTGCACAGGGGTGCTCAATGTCTCAAGGTTCTGACCCTTGTAGAGGCTCAATGTGTTCTTGTATTCCTTGGCGATGAAACCGTCGTATGCGAGCTTGCCCTCGGTGAAGGTAGGCTCCTGGTTCTCCAAGATGCTCATGATGTCGATGCCCTCGTTGTCTGGCCACTCTGCGCAGTATACGATAGGACCACGTTCCACGCTCACGCAACCACGGTCTGCCTCCACCTTGTTGTTGGCACGTACGGTGCGAGCCTCCATGTCGAAGTGGATGCGTACCACGTCGCCCTTCTTCCACTTGCGGTCGATGGTGTAGTAGCCATCCTCTGTTACCTTGGCATCTACCTTCTTGCCGTTCACGGTGATGGTATAGCCTAGTCGCTTGCCGTCGCTGTAATAGTAGAGGTCGCTAGGCACAGGCTGTCCCTTTACCCATCCTGGGATGCGAATCTTCATTCCAAACTGACCTGCGTTGTTGGCATCCACCTTCAGGGCGATGTCGCCATTCCAAGGGTACTGGGTGTCTTGGCTCAGCGATACCTTCTTGCCAGCCACGCTCAGGGTAGAGGAGTTGCTGAGGAAGAGATTCACGTATACATTGCGATCCTTCACTGCATATACGTAGCCTGGGAGGGAAGGCAAGAAACGGCAGATGTTGCTAGGGCAGCAAGCGCAGCCAAACCATGCCTGGCGCTGGTGCTGACCCATGCTCTCCAATGGGTTAGGGTAGAAGAATCCACCGCCGTCCATGCTCACACCGCTGATGAGACCATTGTAGAGGGTGCGCTCCAATACATCATAGTACTTGCTCTCTCCATGGAGGAGGAAGAGACGGTAGTTGACGTACACGTTACCGATGGCTGCACAGGTCTCGCAGTAGGCACTCATATTAGGCAAATAGTAGTTAGGACCGAAAGCCTCGCCATTGTTGGTGGCGCCGATGCCACCGGTGATGTAGAGCTTCTTGCTCACGATGTTGTCCCAGATGCGGTCGATGGCGTGGATGTAAGCGGTATCGCCTGTGAGGGCGGCTACATCAGCCATACCTGCGTACATATAGGTGGCACGTACGGCATGGCCCACAGCCTCGTCCTGTTCCAACACAGGCTTGTGACTCTGTGAGTATTCCGTCTGAATCTTGGTCTTGCCACGATAGTCGAGGAAGAACTTAGCCTCGTCGAGATACTTCTTGTTGCCAGTGGCGAGATAGAGCTTGCAGAGAGCCATCTCGGCAATCTGGTGTCCTGGTACCACGCAAGCCTGTCCTGCCTTAGGACCTACCTCCTTCACCACGCAGTCGGCGTAGCGGATGGCGATGTCGAGGAACTTGCGGCTACCTGTAGCCTGCCAGTGAGCCACGGCACCCTCCACCATGTGTCCGAGGTTGTAAAGCTCGTGGCTCAAGTCTTCCTCCATGCTCCAGCGCTTGTCGCCTGCCCAGAAGTGAGGATTCTTAGGGTTCTGTGTGCGAGCGGTGTAGAGGTATCCGTCTGGCTCCTGGGCTGCACCGATGATGTTGAGCACACTGTCGATGTAAGCCTTGAGCTTGTTGTCTGGGTAAGTCTGTAGCACGTAGCTGGCACCCTCGATGGTCTTGTATGGGTCGGTGTCGTCGAAGCTATAAGGCATCAACTTGCCCACGTCGTAGGTGTCGCTAGGGTGTGCAGCACGCTCAAAGTTCTTGTAGCGTCCCTCGCTCTCACACTTGCTGAAGGCGAGCGGAATCGTAACCTTGCGAGAGGTCTCGATGCGCTGTCCCCAGAACGAGTTGTTCCATACTTTTACGGATGTGAAAGGCACTGGGGTGATAGGATAACCACCCGAATTGCTCTTCACCTTCTGTGCCGAGGCTGGCATCATTGCCAATGCCGCCAAGGCAGATGTTACTAAAATTTTCTTCATGTATAGTTGTTTTTTATTTTGCAATATATTCATCCCAAAGCTTCAGTGAGTGGAGATAGCCTGTGAATGGCCAAGCCTCCTCGGCGTTCTTACCCAGCAACATAAACTGCGATGGCTTGATGAGCAGTTGGATGTCCTTCTGGCTCACGAGGATGTCGTTGATGTAGACGCTCTCGATTCTGCCATCGAAGCTGATGTATACGTGCTGCCACTTACCTGCAAGGCTCTTCATGTCCTTGTAGCCTGCGTCCTCATACCAACCATAATGGTTGATGACACCGCAACGTGGCTCCGTGCCATTGACGAGCATCAGTTTTTCTAGCTCGTCGTGAGAGGAGGTGAAGTCGGCAACACACTCGTTCTCGGCAATCTCTGGGTTGAGAATCCATGCCTCGATGGTGTAAGGAGCATTGTCACGGATGGTGGCTGGCAACATAAAGTTGCTGCGATAGCTCTCCTTGCCTGTGAAGGCGAATGCCTTCTTGCCATCTACGGTCTTGATGATGGCTGCCGTGTCGCTCTGGGTCTCAAACTCGCCCTTCAGCTTAACGTCGAGCGGACTGCCGTTCTTGATCCAAGCCACGGTGTCGCCCTCGTTGTAATAGTCGGCGTTGATGTCTACCACCAAGCCACGGCTGTTCTTGTCGGCTGGCTCGTTGCGCACGATATTGCTCTTGGCATCAAACGCTTTTTCTACAGCCTCCTGCTCCCAGTTGTAATAGCGGAGGTTGGTGAGGGTGAATGGCTTTTCTGTCGCCTTTATCTCTAGCTTGCCCTCCGAGAGGGTGAGGCGAGGGTCGCTCTCGTCTATCTGATGCCAAGCTCCGTTGTCGAAAGCCTGGGCGGTGAGGGTGTGCTTGCGAACCTTGCCCAGTTGTGGGTGAGTCATGGAGAGGATGGCTCCAGGCTGTAGGGTGATGGCATCCTTTTGGCTAGCGGCGTGAGCCTCAGTGCCTGCGATGCCGTCAAACTGTCCTTTTCCTGCAACGTGCTCCCTGATGGCTGTGCCTTGCAGCAGGTCGAACTTGCCTCCGAGCATTCCCTCATTGTTGTTCCATGCCTTGCCGTCGAAATCGGCGGCTGTCAAACCGAGCCACTGCTGTGGAGCGGAATCCTCGACTGTGCCATATACCTTGATGTTCCAGATGGCACCACCAAAACCATTCTTCTCACCACCAGTGTAGGTGAGGCGAACGTACTGAGCCTTGGCATTGCCGAAGTCTACCATCGGAGAACCTGCCAAGCGGTTCTGGCGCTTATCAGAGAATGTCTGCCAATGGATGCCGTCGTTACTGGTCTCGATGATATACTGATAGAACTGGGTGCCATACTCAAACTGGGTCCAGATGCTCTTGATGCTCTGCTTCTTGCCGAGGTCTATCTGAATCCAGGCAGAACCAGTGGTGCGAGGACGCCAGAGCGTACCGTTGTTGTTGTCCACCGCGTATTCTGGGCGGAAGTCGTTGTCGTAATAAGAGGAGGCGGTTACCTTGGCTCCGAAGGCTAGGTTCTTTGCCACCTTCATCTCTGGCTTCAGGTCGAGCCCCTCGTGGGTAGGGATGACCTCCTTGATGGTGCCGTCGGCGTTAAACTCCAGTTTGTCGATAGCCACCTGGCGGTGGAAACCACGGTTGGAGTGTGGGTTGTCGTGGCGATGGTATACGATATAGTAGTTGTCGCCCTCCTGCAATACGCTGTTATGACCAGGACCATGCACCGTGCCATCGGCATTGGTCTTCAATATCGTGCCGTGATAGGTAAAAGGACCTAGCGGACTCTGGGCTGTGGCATAATCCACACGATAGCTGGCATCCTCGCAGTGCTCGCAAGAATAGAGGAAATAGTAGATGCCATTGCGCTTGAAGACGAATGGTGCCTCGAAGAAGTGCTTTATCTCTGTGTTCTCGATGAGTTTGGTCTCCGAGAATGACTTCATGTCTGGGTTGAGCTTGCCAGCTCCGCAACCGAAACCAGGGTAGATGCCCCATGTGCCCCAGTACATATATACCGAACCGTCGTCGTCACGGAATGTCTGACCGTCGAGGGTGATGGCGTTCTTTACGAATCTATCTGGTACGAGTACCGCCTCGCTCTCGCCGAGCACGTTCTTCCAAGGGCCACGTGGCGTGTCGCCCACACCGAGATGGAGCTTGCAAGGCTGGCAGTAGAGGTAATAATACTTGCCGTCTGCCTCGTTCTGCATCACGTCGGGCGCCCATATCCAGTGGCTGTCTGGCCAGTTCATCGGCATCAGCGTCCAGTTCTTGAAGTCCTTGCTGCACCAGAGCTGGGCAGGACCGAAACCAGCGCCGCTGCCATCGGTGGTGGCGTATATATAATAGGTGTCGCCAAACTTTTTGATTGTAGGGTCTGCGAAGTAACCTGGCAGGATAGGGTTACCTGCGCCAGGCGTGTTATAAGCAGCATTCTGGGCAGCACCTGTCACAGGTGCTGCCGCAGCTACTAATAATGTTACAATTATATTTTTATTTATCATAAAAAATACTCTTCTGTGTGTTGGTGAAAATTATTTCTTGATGAGCTTGATGACGAAGCCACCGCCAGAAGCGAGCGGGATGTCGAGGCTCGTGTTCTTGTTGACTGTTTCTTTCTTGATGAGATAATCCTCTGCGTCGTGGTTGGCGTTGATGCCGTCCTGAAGAATGAGCGCCTCATAGTTGCCCTCGCCGAGGAAGTCGAACTTCAGGCTGAGGCTGCGTGCATCCCAGTTGGTCTGTCCACCTACATACCAGTCGTTGCCCTTCTGACGAGCGGTAACAATATACTTGCCGATTTCTCCCTGAGGCACGATGGTCTTGTCGAATACCACAGGCAGGGAGGCGATATACTGGGTGTAGGGTTCGTCAGCCTCGTAGCTGGTAGGCGAGTCGGCGAGCATGGTGAAAGGACTGTCCTGTACCACGTAGCAAGCAGCCTGGTGGCATCGGGTTCCCATCGAGATAGGCTTGGTATAGATGGCTCTCCAGTCTTCCTTGGTGCCATTGCGCATCGCTCCAGGGGTGAAGTCTACCTGTCCTGCCATCATGCGGATGTATGGGAAGGTGACATCGTAGAGAGGCATGTCGTTCTTCAGTTCGGTCCAGCGGCTCTCCTCCATACCGAACACACTCTCGTAGTTGAGGATGTTAGGGTAGGTGCGGTTCAGTCCCACTGGCTTGTAAAGACCATGCAAGTCGAGAATCAAGTGATGCTTTGCGGTGCAGGCAGCCAGGCGCTCTATCATTTCGACGGCGGTCTGGTCGTCACGGTCCATAAAGTCTACCTTGAATCCCTTGATGCCCATGTCGGCATACGTCTTGCAAATGGTCTCCAAGTTCTCGTCCATAACGTTGAATACAGACCACAACACGATGCCTACGCCCTTGGTATTCGCATATTCGATGAGCTTAGGCAGCTGGATGTCGTCGATAGGCTTCAGGATGCTTCCCTCCTTCGAGTTGTACCATCCCTCGTCGAGCACGATGTACTCCAGACCGTGGTTGTGGGCGAAATCTATATAATATTTGTAAGTGTCGTAATTGATGCCAGCCTTGAAGTCGACGCCTTTCAGGTTCCAGTCGTTCCACCAGTCCCAAGCCACCTTGCCAGGCTTGATCCAAGAGGTGTCGCCTATCTTGTTAGGGCGTGAGAGGGCGAAGACGAGATTGTTGACAGGCATTTCGGTATCGTGTTCGGTGATGGCGAACACACGCCAAGGGTAGTTGCGCTTGCCTGTGCTTACGGCGATGTAGTCGCTAGGCTCAGCCACATAGCTCATGTGTCGCCATGGATAGTAAGCCATCTTCTTAGGATAAGGGGCGAAGTCGGCCTTCAGATAGTCGCCATCTGCCTTGAGCCACATGCCAGGGTAGCTTACTAGGTCGCTCTCCAGGATGGTAACTTTAGCCTTGCCACAATCCACGGTGGCAGGGAGGAATGCCAACTTCTGCTCGGCGGTGTCGATGGCAGTCTCGTCGTAGATGTTCTGGAAAGCCATCGCCATTGGCTTCTTGTCGTTGGTGGTGTAAGGCAACCATGCTTTCTTCTCCTTGCCGAAATGATAGTCGGCGGTCTCGCTGAGGATGACGGTCTTGCCTCCACGCTGTGTGTAGAATCTATATGCCACTCCCTCGTCGTAGGCTCTGAGGATGATGCCGAAGCCATTCTTCAGGTTCAGGTTCAGTTCCTGATAGGCAGTCTCGAAAGCCTGCTGGCGATAGAATGGAGCATTGATGGTCTCCTTGTGGTTGGTGAGCTTGTGGCTCTTCACCTTCGGGTTCTTACCAATCTCCATTCCATCTCCGAGCTTCATACCTATTGAAGACTCCTTCATGAGGATGGAGCCGTTAAAGCTAAAATTTAGAGAGAGATTTTGGTCTGTGTTTAGTTCAGCGGCAATCTTACCATCTGGTGATTTCACTAGATAGCTCTCTGCCGATACCGTTGTCGCCATATATAATAAGGTGGCGATGAAAAGAATTCGTTTAGTCATATCTTTCTTAGGTTTGATGTTGCTCATTTGTTTAATTGTGCTGCAAATTTACAAAATGTACCGATGAAAGAGGTGAAGGAAAGTACAAAAGGATGAAAAAATCGTCCAAAAATCGTCCAGCGAGACGATAATATCATCTTTCTGGACGATAATTTTCAAGGGGATGCTTTTTTTTCTGTTATTTTGCATTCAGAAAATAAAATAAACATTTAAACCCTAAGCAAATATGAATTCAAAGCAGTTCACATTATTAATAGGAGTAGCCTGCTTGCCAGGGATGGCAACAGCTGCCACCGTTTACCGCACCATCGCCAAGGTGGCGCCGGTAACGGTGAATTGTCCTCAGGGCACAGCTCCACGTCTTCCTAATCTCGTGTGGGTAACTTACAGCGACGGATATGCCGAGTATCGCCAGGTGCGCTGGGCTAACAGTCCGCTTGCCGACGAGCAGGCTGAGGCTGATGTACAGAAGCATCCTGTGGGTAGCCAGTATGAGGTGGGCGGTTTCGTCATCGGCGACGAGACTACCGACAATGGTTATCCTATCAAGGCACAGGTCAAGGTGGTGGCAGAGGGCTATGCCGTACCTCAGCAGGAGGTGGCTCATACCTTCTCGCTCGCCGATGTTACCGTGGATGGCGACAATCGCCTCACGCACAACCGTGACGAGGCTATCCGTGAGATTTGCTCGTGGGATGTTACCCAGCAGCTCTACAACTATCGTGACACTTACGGTCTGAGTACCGAGGGCTATACCAAGGCAGACGGTTGGGATTCGCCAGACACCAAGCTCAAAGGGCATGGTTCTGGTCACTATATGTCGGCTATCGCACAGGCATACGCCGTGGCAACCAATCCTGAGCAGAAGGCCATCCTCCGCAAGAACATCACCCGTATGGTGAACGAACTAAGAGAATGCCAGGAGCGTACCTTTGTCTATAATAAGGACTTGCAGCGCAACTGGGAGGCTCGTGATTTCGCTCCAGAGACAGAACTACGTGATATGAAGGGCACCTGGGATGCCTTCGATGAATACAAGAAGCACCCTGAGCAGTATGGCTATGGCTATCTCAATGCCATCCCTGCCCAGCACTGTGCACTGATAGAGATGTATCGTGCCTATAACAACAGCGACTGGGTCTGGGCACCTTATTATAGTGTACACAAGCAGTTGGCTGGTCTCATCGACATCGCCACTTACTTCGACGACAAGGAAATCTGCGACAAGGCACTCCAGATAGCCAAGGACATGGGACTCTGGGTATGGAACCGTATGCACTATCGCACCTATGTGAAGAAAGATGGCACCCAGGATGAGCGTCGTGCCAAGCCAGGCAACCGCTACGAGATGTGGGATATGTACATCGCTGGCGAGGTAGGCGGTATCAGCGAATCGCTGGCTCGCCTCTCGGAGATGGTATCGGATCAGGACGACAAGGCAAAGCTCATCGAGGCAAGCAACTGCTTCGACGCTCCTAAGTTCTTCGAACCATTGAGCAAGAACGTGGATGACATTCGCACTCGTCATGCCAACCAACATATCCCTATGATTATCGGAGCGTTACGCAGTTATAAGACCAATCATAATCCGTTCTATTACAATCTCTCCCAGAACTTCTGGAATCTGATACAGGGCAGATATATGTATGCCACAGGTGGTGTGGGCAACGGCGAGATGTTCCGTCAGCCATACACCCAGATACTGAGCATGGCTACCAACGGTATGCAGGAGGGCGAGTCGGAGACTAACCCTGACATCAATGAGACCTGTTGTGCTTACAACCTCTTGAAACTCACCAAGGACCTCAACTGCTACAATCCAGACGATGCCAGCTACATGGACTCTTACGAGCGTACCTTGTATAATCAGGTGATAGGTTCGCTCAACCCAGATAAGTATGAGACTTGCTATCAGTATGCGGTAGGTCTGAACGCCACCAAGCCATTCGGCAACGAGACTCCACAGAGCACTTGCTGCGGTGGTACAGGCTCTGAAAACCATACCAAGTACCAGCAAGCGGCTTATTTCGCTAACGACAACAACCTCTGGGTGGGTCTCTATATGCCTACCACCCTTCATTGGAAGGCGAAGGGCATGACCATCAAGCAGGACTGTCTGTGGCCAGCACAGCATTCCACCCTCAAGGTAACGGATGGCGAGGGCGACTTCACGCTGAAACTCCGTGTGCCATACTGGGCTACCCAAGGCTTTGCTATCAAGGTAAACGGCAAGGAGGTAGCTAAGGACTGCCAACCTAGCAGCTACGTGGAGTTGGAGCAGAAGCACTGGAAGGCAGGGGATGTCATCGAGATAGACATGCCATTCGGCAAGCATATCGAGTATGGTGCCGACAAGCTCTCCAGCGACGTGGCTAGTCTCGACGGCACACCGCTGAAGACTTCTTGGGTAGGTACCTTGATGTATGGCCCATTGGTAATGACAGGTACAGGCGCACAGACCTGGAACCAGGCTACGCTGAATGTCGACTCTAAGCTAGACAAGGTGACGGTGGGCGAGAGCAACGGTGTGACGACAGGTGCTGGTGCCAATCTCCTTACCCTGAAGATGGATGGCAAGGAGTTTCAGCCAGACTATTATCGCAATGCCAACAGCACCCACTATTATCGCATCAATCTGACCGATGCCAAGGCGAAGAAGGCGAAGAAAGTGAAGGTGGATTTCACAGAACTGAATTCTCTCCTCAATCTCGCCGCTCAGCGCAAGGCAGACCAAGAGAAGTGGAATGCCCTCTCTCAGAAGGTACCAGAATATGCACCATGGGCACCAAACGGCTATGCCAGAATGCAGAAGGCTATGGCTCAGGCACAGGAACTCATCGCCAAGGGTAAGAAGAAGGTAACGCAAGATGAACTGGAGGGCAACACCGCCATCCTGAACCGTGCTATCAACACGATGCGCCCAGGCAACCTCGCCGAGATGGAAGACCTCCGTCCATTGACAGGCTTGCTTCGCCGAGCTGGTTGGCCAGACGAAACAACCAGCCAAGAACTGAAGGAAGCTATCAGTTACGGCCACATGGTACAGAAGTATGTGACCGATGGCAGCGGTACCCACGACATGATCAATGCCGCCGTGGAGAAGCTGAGAAAAGCATTGAATCAGTGAGAACATAAAAGATAATATCCTATAAAACACCGATAAAATCGTCCAAATTTAACGCTTTGGACGATTTTATCATTCTTTTGGACGAAAATACCGTCCAGAATGTTATTTTTTGTGTTACTTTGCAGTCGAAAGTTAATGCGGTGTAAATCGCTTAATAATCAAAATAGGAATAAACAATAAAAATAATAATAAACCTAACGACTTTTTATAATGAGACAGACACAAAATCTCTTAGGCTTTGTACATAGCCAAGCTTATGTCAAAGCCATCGCGTGTTTGGTCCTTGCATGTGGAGGGGCAATGCCTACTCTAGCAGCAAGTGAGACCTCGTCAAATCCATCTGTACAGATAGTCCAACAGAATGGTTCTACAATCAAAGGTGTGGTTGTGGATGAACAGGGCGAGCCAATTATTGGAGCTAGTGTCGTTGAGAAGGGCACTTCCAATGGTACGGTTACCGATATGGATGGTAATTACACTTTGTCACTCAAACTTGGTGGCAAGGCTCCTGTTGTAATTTCTTATATAGGTTATAGAAGTGTAACTGTAGCCAGAGGAGGCAAGATTACACTTCAGGCTGACAACAAACTCTTGGATGAGTTGGTTGTCGTAGGTTATGGTACCCAGAAGAAAGCTACCTTGACGGGCTCTGTGTCTTCTATCGGCGCAGACGAGTTGAGCAAGATGGCTGCTACCAATATCACCAATGCTTTGGCTGGTAAGACAGCTGGTGTCATAGCCAATACCCGTACAGGTGAGCCAGGTGCCGATGATGCCAAGATACTTATCCGTGGTAAGGGTACTATGGGTAACACCGACCCATTGATTGTTGTGGATGGTGTTGCCGACCGTTCCTTTGGTCGCTTGAATCCTGATGATATTGAGAGCATCTCGGTCTTGAAGGATGCCTCTGCTGCCATCTATGGTGCTCGTGCTGCCAATGGTGTAATCCTCGTAACAACCAAGCGTGGTAAGGCAGGCAAGGTAGAGGTGAAGTATGATGGTACAGTCTCTTTCTCTCAGCCTACTCGCATCCCTAAGATGCTGAATGCCTACGAGTATGCCACATATACCAATGAATTTGACAAAAACAGAGGTGCTGCGCTCACCTATCCAGAGGAAGCTCTCCAGAAAATCAAGGATGGCTCGGATCAGGTAAGTTTCCCTGATACCAACTGGTGGGATGCTGTTGCAAAGGATTGGGCTACCAATACGCAGCATAGTGTTTCTATCAGCGGTGGTTCAGAGAAATTGTCATTCTATACATCTGCTCAGTATATGCAGCAGGACCCTATCTATAAGAATAGTCCTCAGAAATACAAGCAGTATCAGTTTACTACCAATATTGATGCACAGATAAACAAGAGCATCAAGATGAGCTTGGATATCTTGGGTCGTCGTGAGACTCGTGATCGTGGCGTTCGCTCTACAGAGGATATGTTTGGTTATTTCTTGACCACCAATCCTATGTCGGCACCATACTATCCTAATGGATTGCTCCGTAAGGGATTTGATGGTGTAACCAACAATGCCGTGCTTATGATTTCTGATATTCCAGGTAAGAGCAATACCACCAATAATACTTTGAACATTAAGCCAAAGGTTCATGTTGACTTGGATGTTATCACCAAGGGATTGTATGCGGAAGGATACGCTGCGTTGGACTTCAATTATAACAATGGCAAGACATTGTATAATCCTTTTGACATCTATCAGTACAATTCTGACACAAAGGAGTATGAAAATTTGAGAAGTTCCACGGGTAATATCTCCCTTGATTCGTGGTCTAGCAACTCTGACCGAATCACTTTGAACGCTCGTATTGGCTATACACGTACTTTCGGCGACCATAAGGTGGATGCTTTCGTGTCTTACGAGCAGATGAAGTATAAGTACAATTACTTGGATGGCTATCGCACCAACTTCTTGTCTACAGCTCTGCCTGACTTGAATTTTGGTGGAACGAAGGATTCAGACAAGAACAATGCTGGTTATTCTGATGAGTTTGCTCGCCAGAACTGGTTTGGTCGTGTGAACTACAATTATAAGGATAAGTATCTCGCAGAGGTAACCTTGCGTTATGATGGTTCCATGAACTTTGCCAAGGGACATCGCTGGGGCTTGTTCCCTGCTGTGTCTGCAGGTTGGGTGATGTCAGAGGAAAGTTGGTTCAAGCCTCTCACCAAGGCCATCAATTTCTTGAAGTTGAAGGCTTCGTATGGTGTGATGGGTAATGACAACATCTCGGCTTATCAGTATTTGTCTACATTCTCATATCGTGCGTCCGATGGCAACCTTTATGCCTTTGGCACAACGCCATCATTGGTACAGAGTGTTTATGCCACAACTACAGCCAACCCATTGGTAACATGGGAGAAGGCTCATTCATGGAACGCTGGTTTCTCCTCTCAGTTCTTGAACGGTATGTTCGGTTTGGATTTCGACTGGTTTAAGTCTGCACGTCGTGACATCTTGATTACACGTAATGCGTCTGTGCCTACTTATTCTGGTTTGACTTTGCCTTCAGAAAACCTTGGTAAGGTAGACAACACTGGTTTCGAGGCCGTTGCCACCTATAAGGACCACAAAGGCGACTTCTCTTGGAATGTTTCCGCTAACGTAACATACGCTAAGAACAAGGTGATTTATATGGATGAGGCAGCCAAGACTGTGGATTGGCAGCGCGTGACAGGACATTCTATGGACGGATATACCCTCTATCATGCCACAGGCATCTATCAGACTCAGGAAGAAGTAGATAACTCCGTTCATTTGCCTGGTGCTGCTCCTGGTGACTTGATTTATGAAGACACCAATGGCGATGGAAAAATTACTTGGGATGATGCAGTACGTACAGATAAGAGTGCCACTCCACGTTGGATGTTTGGCTTCACCCTCGGAGGCTCTTGGAAGGGACTTGATGTCACAGCATTCTTCCAGGGACAGGCTGATGCTCAGATTCTCGTAAAGCCAACTATGAATATGGCGAAGGAGTTCTATGACGGACGTTGGAGAGAGGACGCTTCTGAGTCTGAGCGACTCAATGCCAAATATCCTCGTGCATTTATGTCTGTGTCTCAGACCGATACTCGCAATGTATTGGATTCAGACTGGTGGTTGCGTAATGCTGCATTCTTGCGTTTGAAGTCTTTGGAGATTGGCTATACCTTCCCTAAGAGCTTGATTCAGCATATAGGCTTGACCAATGCTCGTGTCTATGTGAATGGTAACAATCTCTTCACGATTGATAGCATGAAGATATTCGACCCAGAAATGACCGATGGAATCAAGGGTTATCCTATTCAGCGTTCATGGACATTCGGTCTTAACTTAGCATTCTAAAATCTTATAAAAATTGACAACATGAAATACAATATATTAAAAGGAAGTGCCATTGCTTGCATGGCTTTGATGATGGCTTCTTGCTCAGACTTCTTGGATGTGGATCCTCGCAATAAGATTTCTGATGCAGCAGTTTGGGGCAATGTGGATTTGGCAGAAGCAGCTCTCAATGATTGCTACACTTATGTGGAGGGCGAGAACGAGAATGGCGTGCCTTTTGCTAGCTATACAGATGATATGTATCATCGTACAGGTTATGCCACAGAGGTATATACTATGGGTACAGTGTCTTGTGACAACTACAATGTAGGTTATTCTGAGGCTCGTGGTAATACTTGGTATTTCTACTATAAAGGAATCAAGCAAGTGAACGAATTGCTGGAAAATATAGACAACGTTCCTGCTGTTGAAGGTTCTTCTGATATGACAAAAAAGAATTTGATAAAAGGACAGGCTTATTTCCTCCGTGCTTTCTTCTATCACCAGCTGTATTCACTCTATGGTCGCGTACCATTGATTTATTCAACGTTGGATGTAAACTCGGAGTTTGACCAAACACGTGCTCCTATGGATGAGGTTGCCGATTCTATATGTAAGGATTGCGATCGTGCGGCAAACATTTTACCTACAGAATATAGTTCTAGTGATGATTTTGGACGTGCTACTAAGGGCGCAGCCTTGGCAGTTAAAGCTCGTACTTTGCTTTATAAGGCTAGTCCTTTGTTTGGGACACCGTCACAGGAAAAATGGAAGGCTGCTGCTGATGCAAACAAGGCTGTGATAGATCTTGGGGTGTATAAATTGCAGGAGGTAAATAATGCCGATGAGTATGCAGCTCTTTTCTATGATGCTTCCAATCCTGAGATAATCTTTGAGAAGCTCTATAATACAAAAGACCCAGAAGGTGGTGCGTTGAATTATCTCTTTGCTGCTCCTATGGGTGCCTTCACTGGAGGTCATGGTTGGGGTGTATGGTTGCCAACTTATCAGGCAGCTGATATCTATGAGAATGCTGATGGTAGTAAGTTTGAAATGAAGGATGTTCAGGACTATACGATTAAGCAGGCTGAGGTGACAGACCAAGGAATAGTTTATAATCCTGCTACCGTAAAAGCGACAAAGACTTCTCCATACGAAGGTCGTGAAATGCGTTTCTATGCGAATTTCATCTATGATGGTTCTATGTGGGGATATGGCGATGCTAATCGTGAAATCGATGTGTATGAGCCAGGTGAAGAAGGTGTGAAGGGTGGCAACTCTTCTGCTTTTAACACTGATGATGAGTATTGGAATGCAACCAAGACTGGCTACTATATGAAGAAATTCTTGAATCCTGACTATAATAATGAGCAGGAGGATGAGATGGATACCACTCCTTGGATTTTCTTCCGTTTGGCAGAAATCTATCTGAACTATGCTGAGTGCCAGATTGAGTTGGGTAACAAGGCTGAGGCTTTGAAGTACATCAACTTAGTTCGCCAGCGTGTAGGTCTTCCTGCTGCTACAGGTGCAGACCTTCGTGCGGAGTATGAGTATGAGCGTCGTGTAGAGTTGATGTTTGAAGGTCAGCGATTCTTCGACCTCCGTCGCTGGAAGAAGATGCCTGAGGCTTATTCGGGAGCAAATCTTCCTACAGCTATGAAGATTTACAAGATGAAGGATGGCACACTCCTATATTCTCATGATGAGACCACTCTTCAGCAGCGTAACTTCAAGGAAGCGATGTATTGGATGCCAGTTCCACGTTATGAGTTGAACAAATGTCCTAACTTGGATGGTGCTCCATACGAGTAAAGAAAACCAAATGTATTTTTGATTATGGGATAACTTAATTTGGCATGATTAAGTTATCCCATATTTGTTTAATTAATAAATTATGAACTATGAAACATCTGTTTTTAGGATTAATTGCATTATTTGTAATTTCAGCTTGTGACAACTCGGTATTAGAACAAACTGGAAGTAATCGACAAGAGTATGTGGCAAATTTGACTCCTAATGTTACCTATCCTTTACAGTCGCAGAGCACGAGATCGGCTTTGACGGAATGTTCTGAACAAGTGATACTTACCTACGCAACACTTGCTGCGTAGGTAAGTATCACTTGTTGGATAGGTAGGAAACAAATGTTGCGTAGGTATACTGTTTCCAGGTTCTTTTGCAAACAAAACTTAATATAAAACTATTAGATAAGGATGAAATGAAACGTACTAAAACCATTTGGCTGGTGGCTTGGTTGCTGCCATTGTTTCTATTCACGCTGAATAGTTGTAGCTCATCTAGTGATTCGCCTGATAGCTCTGTGCCATCCAAGCCTTCCGAAGTGAAGGTGATGGACAAGTCTCAAGTCGCCAACTATGACAAGTACTATTGTCCTGGTACTTGGAACGATGGCTTCGAGAAAGGTCCTGACTATATGCTCCGCAGTGATGCCAAGTGGTCTTGGTGGAGAATGAAGCAGAGCGAGCACTTCTTTGTGTTCTGGGAGCCTGGCTTTGGTGATAATCCTAATGCTGAGTCAGTTCCAGAGGAACTTCGTGTTGATATTGATGACTTGCTGGCTAAGGCTGAGCAATTCTATAAGACCAATGTGGAGAAACTTGGCATGGCTACAGTGGGACAGGGCAAGTCTGTGCTCGACAATTATAAGATAGAAATTTATCTTCTATATCAGACTGAATGGCTTGCCACAGGTTCTGGCTATGATGATACCATTGGTGCTCTTTGGGTAAATCCTTCTACCTGTAAGCCTGTAGGCTCAACCATCGGACATGAGATAGGCCACTCTTTCCAATATCAGACTTCTGCTGATAAACTCTTTACTGGCGAGGTGGAACCTATGGATATGGGCAATAACACGCAGATTGTGCCTTGTGGCTTCCGTTATGGCTTTGGATCTAATGGCTCTGGTGGTTGTGCTTACTGGGAGCAATGTGCTCAGTGGCAGTCGTTCCAGGATTATCCTAATGAGTGCTTCGACCAAGAAACTCATTATGCGGTATGGTTGAAGAATCATCATCGCCACTTCAATCATGAGTTTATGCGCTATGCCAGCTATTGGTTCCAGTATTGGTTTACCGAGAAACATGGCATCGAATCGTATGCTCGCATTTGGAAGGAGAGCAAATACCCAGAGGATCCTCTCCAGACCTACATGCGCCTCTATTGCAACAACGACTTGAATACATTCTATAAGGATATGTATGAGTATAGTACTCATTGTGCTGACTATGACTTCTCTGCTGTGCATCAGTATAAGAAGGAGGCTGCCATCAATTACTCTACAAAGATGTATAAGAATGGGGGGTATTATCAGGTGGCATACTCTAACTGCCCTGGTACAACAGGTTTCAACCTCATCCCACTGAATGTGCCTGCTTCGGGTAGTGTTTCTGCTACTATTGAGGGGTTGACACCAGGCTCGGCTCTTGCAGCAGGTGACCCAGGAACCGTGGTGGATGGTGATGGAAATGCCAAGGGAACTGTAACGAAGTATAATGCACAGAGTAATACCCAGCAGAACTATCGTTATGGTTTCGTGGCGATAACCAAGGATGGTAAGTCTCATTATGGTACAATGCACAGTGGAAAGAGTGGTAGTGTGACATACGATGTTCCTGCCAATACCGAACGCCTCTATCTCTGTGTGCTCGCTGCACCAGATAAGTATAATCGCAATGCTTGGGATGATGATGAGACCAATGATGAGCAGTGGCCTTATCGTGTGAAGTTCTCTGGTACCGACTTGCTTGGCAATGTAACATTGCCTGATGGCGACCCTACGGATGCTATGGCTTCTCTAGAGGTAAGCCTTGATGCTAGTTCAGAGTCTTATCCATTGAAGACCTTCAACCTCTTGAACGAGGGGGTAATGGAGAAGATTGCTAAGGCTTTCAAACTTCAGCCTTCTGAGATAGCAGGTGCTACACTCGCTGATGGTGTAGTAAGAGCCGATGGCTTCACTGGCCCTGCCGATGGTGAGGTTGCTGTGGGCTTGACTAACCCTGATGGCTCTGTATCGTATGCTTATTCTGCCAATGGCATAGGCTTCTGGATAGCAGCTGATGGCTCGGCAAGCAGTTGGGGCGAAGCTCCTGTTTACTACGAGTATGATGCGGGTGGCTATAGCCTTACCGTAGGTCATAATCCGGGTAATTCTGTAGCAGGTACGACGTATACCATCAAGCCAACCATGGTATATAACAAGGGCGGCAAGCTGCATAAGGCTGTCATTACCATCAAGATGAAATTCTAACAATAAACCGTCAGATAACTAAAGGTTGTCTGATGGTTTTGTTTATATATAGCGTATATTGAGTGATAAATACTTTTTTAACATTAAAAATATTGGAGAATAAAATAAAAGTTGTATTTTTGCACAAAAACATAATGAGTAGTAAGAAAGAAGCTCATGAATATCCATATAAATATACAGGAAATCGAACAACAAACAAACGAAATACTCTATGGCAGAAGAAATGTTTTTCAATTTAATCAGGCAGAGCATGCTGGACTCTGCTCGGCTGGTTCGCTCCTCATTGGGGCGCTCCTCGTATGTAATCTCGCGCGAGAAAGCGTTGCAGCAAGTGGCAATGCTCGAAGCGGCCAAGAGACACCTGCAAATTGGGAAATAGACCAAGTACAGGAAGAATGGGTTCGGTCTTGGGCGGAAAAGACAGGCTTTTGGATTTCTGAAGCAGAACAATGGCTTGTTTCGGAGTATGGTTCTATGATAGCTCAAGGAGCTGAGGCAAAGGTGTTTGGACGTACAGGTGATACTCATGTCATAAAGCTTCGAACCTCTATTTATGCTACACTTGGCAGGGCGTTTGAAGCAATAGCTTTACATAATTATTTGTTCCCAGAAACAATTATGCAAGTTGTAGGGTTTACTAGCGATGAAGATGGACTTTTCGGCGCAGTTCAAATCTTCGGGGTTTGCATGAGACAAGGCTAACCAAAAA
>CAVKXW010000059.1:0-12185 GCA_963660215.1 Bacteroidaceae bacterium
TCATATTGCTGCCTTTTTATATGTTCGGTGGCAAAGTTACGAAAAAATATTGATATATTCTTCTGCTTTTCTAGTTTTATTTTCCAAGTTAGCTTTTTTCTGTAGTAAGATGCTTTGTCCCAAAGAATAAAGATGGGAGTGGCATTCATTACATATACAAGAAAGCGTGACCTGTGACCGTGACTTTGCCAAAAAAAACATGTTCTCGACTATTCGAAATCTATGTCTATTCCGTTTTCATCGTCTGAGTCTTCCTTCGGCTGTACCCTTGGCTTAGGAGGATTCTTCAGGTTGCCCTTCTCGTCGAACATATTGTAGGTGGTGCGGAGCACGACGAACTCGGTGCGGCGGTTTAACTGGTTGCAGATTTCCTGGTTCTCCTTCGTTTGCTTCAGGATGAAGTCTTCGGTCAGTACATCGCCTTCCTTCAGCCAAGGATACTTTTCCGTCACTTTCTTGCGGATGGTCTTTGGCTTCTCCTTGCCATATCCCACAGGGGTGAGGCGTTCCTTCTCGATGCCGTGGGCTATCAGATAATCCACTACCGACTGGGCACGACGTTGCGACAAACGCTTGTTGTACTCGCTGTTGCCCTTGTAGTCGCAGTGGGCGCTCAGTTCGATGGTTACGTTAGGATTCTCCTTGAGGAGACTGACGAGCTCGTCGAGTGCCTTGGCGCTGGCTGCGGTAAGGGTAGCCTTGTCGAAATCGTAGAAGATATTGTCGATGAGCACTGGGGCGGAGATGCTGGCAAGTGGGAACTGGAGCACATATTCCTTGCTCTCAGGCGCAGACTCTACACGCAGTTCCTCCTTGTGGTTGAGAAATCCCTTGCACGATGCCATCACCAGATAGTCTACCTTCGGAAGGATGACCATGGTGAAGGAGCCATCGCCCTTTACTGGCAACTTCTTGTAGGTGCCATCATTGCCTACCACCATCACCTGTGCGGCAGGCAACTCGTAGCCTCCCATCTCGTATACCCATCCCTTCATGGTGGTAACGATCTCTGGATTCTCGAACGAATAGATGTGGTCGTAACCACGTCCGTCTCTTCTGTTGGACGAGAAAAATCCACGGTTATGAGGTCCCTCGAAGGTCATACCGAAGTCGTCCGCCTCCGAGTTGAGGGGATAGCCAGGATGTTCCAGCTTATATTTATGGGTCTTCGGGTCTACCTTGGCGATATATATGTCGAGACCGCCCATGCCCACATGACCGTTGCTGCTGAAGTAAAGGTCGCCATTCGGACGGAAGGTAGGGAACATCTCGTCGCCAGGGGTGTTGATAGGTGCGCCGAGGTTTTCCGCACCACCCAGTCCTGCCGCTGTGATGCGGACACGCCAGATGTCTAGTCCGCCCATTCCGCCTGGCATGTCGGAAACAAAGTAGAGCCATTCGCCATCGGGAGAGATGGCAGGATGGGCAAAGCTGCTGAGGGTATCACGGGAGATTTCGAGCTTGGTGGTCTTGCCCCAAGCAGCATCCGAGCGAGGAGAGGTTACTATCTGGGCATAGCGAGGGGAGGAAGGGTCGGTGGTACACTGGGTGAGGTACATCTCCCTGCCATCGGGGGTGAAGCAACAAGCACCCTCGTCGTAGGCGGTGTTCAGACCAGTACCTATCGCCTCAGGCTTGCTCCACTTGCCCTTGTCGTCCTTTTCGGAGAGGAAAATATCGCCCGACTTGGTGCCTGTGATACCGTTTAGTTCATCGCCCTCCGCCTCATTTCTAGTGGAAGAGAAATAGAGCTGGTCGTACTCGTCGCCGAAGAGCATCGGCGAATAGTCGTCTCTTCGGGAGTTGAATACGTCCATCTTCTTCACTTGGTAGCGGCTGCCAGCCTTCTTCCAGAGAGGAGCTTGCTGGGCGGATTTCAAACCATTTTGGGCTAGGGCGATTTGTTGTTCGATATTCAGAGAACTTTCGGCTAAGTTGGTTTGCTTAAGCTTCTTGTTCTTTTCTTCTTTGTCTTCCATAGGTCCTTCAGCTCTGTTGTGAGAAAGGGAGTCGAGGACGGCTTGAAATTCCTTTTCCGCCTGCTTGTAGTCTCCGTTCTTGAGGAGCAAGCGAGCATAAGCCAAGCGGTCGGCTGTGGATGCTTGATTATATCGGATGGCGTTGCGATAGGCAGCCACCGCCTTCGGGGTAGCATTGATTTTGTCGTAGCAATATGCCATCTTGAGGGCAACCTCTCCTCTGGCTGCTCTATCCTTGGTAGGAGTCTTGCTGTAGGCTTGCTTGAATTGGTCGGCGGCATCGAAGTACTCACCCAAGGCCAGGAACTTCTCTCCCTTCTTCAGGTTCTTGTCGATGCCGCAGCTTGCTAGTAGCAGGCTACAAGCTAAGATGAATATAAAGTATATTTTCGAATGCCTCATATTGATGCTTTGTTATTTTCCCTAGCTAAGTCATGAGAATGGCTGGCGATACTGGCATCCTGCCTTCCAGTTGCTACAACCGTATGCCGTCTTGCCCTTGATGATGGTGCCCTTGCCGCAGAGCGGACAAGGCTTGCCTACCATTGGGTCGGTAGCGGTTTGTGGTGCTGCATCAGAAGCTTTTGACTCCTCTTTCTTCTTGGCTGGGGCTTTCTTTGCTGTCGCCTTCTTGGCCGCAGGCTTCTTCTTGAGGTCTTCCTCCGTCATGATGGTCACTCTTCTGGAGCTGTTGTCCGATAACACGTCGATGACTATCTTGTTGATTTGCTCCTTCAAGCCGTTGATGAACTCGGCTGGGTCGTAGGTCTTGTGCTCGATGTCACGAAGCTTCTTCTCCCAGATACCTGTCAACTCGCAACTCTTCAAGAGTTCCTCGTGGATGGTGTCTATCAGCTCGATGCCTGTGGCTGTTGCCATCAGGTTCTTGCGCTGGCGACGGATGTAATGACGCTTGAAGAGGGTCTCGATGATGCCGGCTCTTGATGATGGGCGACCGATGCCGTTCTCCTTCAAGGCAGCACGCAGCTCCTCGTCGTCTACAAACTTACCTGCCGTCTCCATCGCTCTCAGCAATGTTGCCTCGGTATAATACTTAGGTGGAGTGGTCCACTTTTCCGTCAGGGTAGGGGTATGCTCGCCCGATTCGCCCTTTACGAACGAAGGGAGGGTGCGTTCCTCCACCACTTCCTTCTTGTTGCTATTTCCATCGGAAGAACTGCCGTCTCCTGCACCATTGCTGCCATCCGACGAGTCGTCATCGTCTGCATTCTTGGTGTCCTTGGCGTACACGTTTCTCCATCCTGGGTCTAGGATTTCCTTGCCACTCACCTTAAACTCTATCTTCTGTGGCTTCTCGCCATCCTCGTTGATTACCTCGCCGAGCACGGTGGTAGTGGAGAACTTGCAGTCGGGATAGAACACGCTGATGAATCGCTTGGCTATCAGGTCGTATACGTTCGCCTCCATGTCGGTGAGTCCTGTCGGTGGCACGCCTGTAGGGATGATGGCATGGTGGTCGGTCACCTTGCTGTTGTCGAACACCTTCTTGCTCTTAGGCAACTTCTTGCCTGTGGCTGCCAACTGCTGGATGAGTGGCAGGTACTTCTGCTGACTGTTGATTTTCGCCTGGCTCACACCATTCAGTATCTGCGGACATTTCGGATAAATATCGTCGGTCAAGAACTGGGTGTCTACACGAGGATAAGTGGTGTACTTCTTCTCGTAGAGGCTCTGGATGAGCTTCAAGGTCATGTCGGCGGAGTAACTGAACTTCTTGTTGCAGTCTACCTGCAAGGAAGTCAAGTCGTAGAGATGTGGCGGAGCCTCGTTGCCCTTCTTCTTCGCCACATCGGTTACGGTGAATGGCTTGCCAGCAATCGTAGAAAAGGCCTTTTCGCCTTCCTCCTTGCTCGTAAACTTTCCACTGGTGGCGGTAAACTGGGTGTCGCGATAGATGGTGGCGAGTACCCAGTAAGGCTCGGAGACAAAGTTGTCTATTTCCTTCTGTCGGTTTACGATGAGGGCGAGGGTAGGGGTCTGCACACGTCCGATGCTCAGCACCTGTCGGTTCTGACCATACTTCAATGTATAGAGACGAGTGGCGTTCATACCGAGAATCCAGTCGCCGATGGCACGAGAGAGGCCAGCAAGATAGAGCGACTGATACTCCTTTTGGTCTTTCAGTTCCTGGAACCCCTGCTTGATTGCCTCGTCGGTCATCGACGAAATCCACAGTCGCTTCACAGGGCACTTGGCTTGCGCTTTCTGCATCACCCATCTCTGGATAAGCTCACCCTCCTGTCCGGCGTCACCACAGTTGATGATGCTGTCGGCGGCTTGCATCAGTCGTTCGATGGTAGCAAACTGCTTCTTGATGCCCTCGTCGTTGATGAGTTTGATGCCGAAACGTTGCGGAATCATAGGCAACGCCGAAAGGCTCCAATGTTTCCACATCGGAGTGTAATCGTCGGGTTCCTTCAGCTCACACAGGTGGCCGAAAGTCCATGTCACTTGGTATCCATTCCCTTCCATATAACCGTCGCGAGAAGTGGTCGCCCCAATGATTCGGGCGATGTCCTTGGCTACGCTAGGTTTCTCAGCTATACAAACTATCATTCTGTCTTCTTGTTTCTTTTATGGATGCAAAGGTACAACAAAATAATGAGAAAACTGCCATATCCACTTTGCAAAGTTTCGGTTTCTTGCGTTAAATATCATCAATTCGGAAAAAATCAGGAGAAGCATTTTCTTCTTTTGCTATAATTTTGTTACTTTTGCAGAGACGTTTTGAAAGACGTGGTAACAAGAAAACATTAGTAGAACAAGATTTATAATACAACAACAATGAAAGTCGGATTATTCGTCCCTTGCTATGTGGATGCCCTCTATCCCGAGGCGGGCGTGGCTACATACAAGTTGCTCAAGCATTACGGACTGGATGTAGGCTATCCAGAGAGGCAGACTTGCTGCGGCCAGCCGATGGCAAACGCTGGTTTTCAGGACAAGTCGGAAAAGGTGATAGAGACCTTCGACGAGATTTTTAAGGACTATGACTACATCGTAGCCCCTTCTGCCTCATGCGCAGCCTATGTAAAAGTGTATTATCCTAAGATACTGGAGGGTAAGCACGAGTGTGTATCCTCCAAGAAGATTATGGACATCGTGGAGTTCCTTCACGATGTGCTCCAGGTAAAGGAAGTGCCAGGCAAGTTCCCACACGTGGTGAGTGTGCACAATAGTTGTCATGGGGTGAGAGAACTGGGCCTCTCATCGCCTTCCGAGCGCAACATCAAGCCGTTCAATAAAATCATAGACCTATTAAATAAGGTGGAAGGCATTACCATCCATGAGCCAGAGCGCAAGGATGAGTGCTGCGGATTCGGCGGTATGTTCTCCATCGAGGAGCCTGCCGTCTCTACCCGAATGGGTGAGGACAAGATTAAGCGCCATATGGCTACAGGTGCCGAGTATGTGACAGGTCCCGACTCCTCTTGCCTGATGCACATGGCAGGCATCGCCAAGAAGGAAAAACTGCCTATCAAGTTTATTCATGTTGTTCAAATATTAGCTGCAGGACTATGAGTACAGAACATTCCAAGAGAGCCGCAGTCTTCACCAAGAACGTAGAGAAGACCACGTGGCACGACAATACTTTCTGGTCTGTGCGCCAGAAGAGAGACAAGATGGCGCAGGAGTTGCCTGAGTGGGAAGACCTGCGTGAACATGCCTCCCAAATCAAGAAGCACACCATCACCCATCTTGCCGATTATCTCGATATGTTTTCCAAGAATCTGGAGAGCCGAGGAGTAAAGGTGCATTGGGCGAAGGACGCACAGGAGTTTAACGAGATAGTGCTCGACATTCTTCAGAGCCATCATGTGAAGAAGATGGTGAAGTCGAAGTCCATGCTTACCGAGGAGTGCGAGATGAACCCATATCTGGAGCAACATGGCATCGACGTGGTGGAGACCGACTTGGGTGAACGCATCATCCAACTCTTAGGTCAGAAGCCTAGCCATATCGTGATGCCTGCCATCCACCTGAAACGTGAGGAGGTAGGCAGGATGTTCGAGGAGAAGGGAATCTCCAAGGAGATAGGCAACTACGACCCTACCTATCTGACTCGCTGCGCTCGCTATCATCTGAGAGACCAGTTTATGGAGGCAGGAGCTGGTATGACAGGCTGCAACTTCGGGGTAGCTGCCACTGGCGACTGTGTGGTTTGTACCAACGAGGGCAATGCCGATATGAGTACTTCCATGCCTAAGCTGCATATCGTGGCGATGGGTATAGAGAAGCTTGTGCCTGATTATAAGTCATTGGCTGTGTTCCAGCGTTTGCTTTGTCGCTGTGGTACAGGTCAGCCTACCACTGCCTTTACCTCTCATTTCCGTCAGGCTCGTCCAGGCGCAGAGATGCATGTAGTGCTCGTGGACAATGGCAGAAGCGACATCCTTGCCGATAAAGACCACTGGCAGACATTGAAGTGTATGCGCTGTGGTGCCTGTATGAATACCTGTCCTGTGTACCGTCGTTCGGGCGGATATAGCTACACTTATTTCATCCCAGGCCCTGTGGGTGTGAACCTCGGTATGCTCAAGAATCCGCAGAAGTATTCAGACAATGTGTCGGCATGTACATTGTGCCTCTCTTGCGACAATGTTTGTCCTAGCAAGGTAGGTCCTGGCTCGCAAATCTACGTTTGGCGACAGAGCTTGGAGAAGTTGGACAAGGCAGACCCGATGAAGAAGGCGATGTCTTGCGGCATGAAGTATCTCTTCGACCGTCCATCCCTCTATACCACGGCTTTGAAGTTTGCGCCACTCGTCAACCTAGTGCCTGAGTGTCTGACGAATATCGGTGGCTTGAATGCCTGGGGCTTCGGACATGCGATGCCTGAGTTTGCGAAAAAATCGTTTCATCAATTATGGAAGGAGGGCAAGGTTAAATGAAAAAAGAAGATTTCCTGAACAAGTTGCGTAAGAATACGCACGTTCAATTCGATATGCCTACTACTGAGGTGCAAGGCATCCAGTATGAGGATACTTTGCGTCAGTTTATCGAGATGACTCAGTCGGTTGGCGGTCATGTCATCGAGGCAAAAGAAGGGGAGAGCTGGGATGAATTGGTAAAGCTGGCTTATCCAGAGGCTAAGGTCTTTGCTAGCAATTTGCCTGAAATAACCATTGCCCAGAAGAATCCTGATACCGTAGCCGAGGCAAACGACCTGAACGGTACGGATGTCGGCATCGTGAAGGGTGAGGTGGGAGTAGCCGAGAACGGTTGCATCTGGATTCCCCAGACGATGAAGGAGAAGGCTGTGCTTTTCATCTCCGAGTATCTCGTGATTATCCTCAAAAAGGAGAATGTGGTCAACAATATGCACGAGGCTTACGCTCGCATCGAGATGGATTCGAAGTACAACTTCGGAACCTTCATCTCAGGTCCTAGCAAGACTGCCGACATCGAGCAGGCGCTTGTGATGGGAGCACAGGCGGCTAGGGGAGTAACCGTCGTGCTCGTATAATATAACGAATAAAGGCTCGTCATTTCTGGCGAGCTTTTATTTTATAAATCCCATTCATAGGTGTCGTAAACAACACCTCTTCCTCCGAAGCCTTCCTTCTGGTAGATGAGCGAGGTGTTCAATACCTTGCCACCATCTTCGTTGGAAGTGCCAAAGTCGAAGAATTTGCATTCTTTGTAGTCTTGTAGTACTTTTCTGAAAATGGCATCTATGGCGTGGCTATGCTTGCCTTCTGGTGTGGCGGAAATATACTGGGCATGGACAACTTGGGGGGTAATATATAATAATGTACCTCCCAAAATATCTTCTCCTTTGTGGGCTACATAGAGCTGAATGTGCTCTGGGAATCGAGATTTGAGCAATAGAATTTCCGCTAGGGTATGAACAGGTTTGGCTTGATAGGTTAACATGAGGTTGTCTTCCAAAATCTTCCAAAAAGTGGCGAAATCCTGGCTACGCTCAGCGATGATGCCGTCAGTATGTGCTTTGTTGGCACCATAGTGACGGTCACGATTCCATTTCAAGGGATGGCTCATGTTGATGACTGAGGCGATGTTTCTCACTGTCAACTGTGCATGACATTCCTTGACGATAGCATAAAGGTCTTCTTCGGCTGGTACTTGTTGGTAAATCCAAGGTATGGCCTTATAGATGATTTTTTTGAAACAGTTTGTTTTCAGGTAGCCGTTGATTTGTATGAATACCTTGCAGACATCTTCAGCCGATGCCTTGCTGTTAGTGATGAGTCCCCCATAAGTCAAACCTTGATGCGAATAAAGAATATCGTTGTTCTGATTGGCAGGAAGAATAGCATAGAGCTTATCGTTCTTATATATCATCAGTGAATGGTCTATGAATCGGTCGCTATGGTAGTCCATATACGAGCGGTCGAGCAAGAATGTACCCTGTTTGCTGTTCTTGACAAACTGATTCCACGCTTCCTTGTCCTCTTCTCCGTTGTATCTCTTAATCTCAAATGCCATTGTTTTCCTTTGCGTATTTCATAAAATCCTCGTATTCATAAATGTAGTCGTCTGCATCGTATAGTTCGGATGCTAAGACGAAGCAGACTGAACCTGCGGCGAAATCCTGTAGGGTTCGCCAAATACCCGTGTTGACCAATAGTCCTTGATCGGGGCGATTGAGCAGATAGGTCTCCTTCTTGTTTCCGTTGTCGAGGGTCACAGTGAAGGAACCGCTGGCTGCGATGATGACTTCCAGGCATTCTTTGTGGGCATGACCGCCACGAGCGGCACCTGCTGGGATGTCGTAAGTCCAGTAAGTTCGCTTCACGTCAAAAGGTATGCCAACGAAGGAACCCACGGTTGTGCGAGTTCCTCCATTGACTTCTTGGGTTGGTAAATCTATGATTTTTCCGATTTCTTTCATTATTTCTTCATATAAGGGTCTGTGCCCAATACGGTCTTTGCCAATCGCTTTGCCTTGTCACGGAGGGCATTCAGGTCATCACCCTTCTCGCCATAGCAGAGCACTACGCCCATTCTTCTACCTACATGAGCCTCTGGCTTACCAAAGATGCGGATGCGAGTGTGGTCTTCCTTGAGGGCATCGAGGAAGTTGTAGTTTAATGGCTCTGTGCTTTCCTCTGGAGAGAGGATGACGGCAGAGCAACCGATGTGCTCTAGGTGGATGCCTGCGATTGGCAAGCCCATCACGGCACGGAAGTGGAGCTCAAACTCGCTGAGGTTGGTGGTGTGTCCCAATGTTACCATGCCAGTATCGTGTGGACGAGGACTCAACTCGGAGAAGATGACCTCTCCCTGCTTGCTGAGGAAGAACTCCACGCCCCAAAGTCCTGCGCCAGTCAATGCCTTGGTCACTTCGGCTGCGATATGCTGTGCCTGCTTCAAGGCTTCCTCTGGCAACTGGAATGGTTGCCAACTCTCACGGTAGTCGCCTCCCTTCTGTACGTGTCCGATAGGTGGACAGAAGAGGGTAGGACCATTCTTTTGGGTTACAGTGAGGAGGGTGAACTCGGAGTCGAAGTCGATGAACTCTTCTATGATGACTTCCTTTACATCGCCTCTGCCTTCCTCCATGGCTTCCTTGTAGGCTTCCTTCAGCTCATCATCGTTGTGTACATAACTCTGACCATGACCGCTGGAACTCATCAGTGGCTTTACCACACATGGGAAACCAATCTCGTCGGCAGCGTTCTTAAACTCCTCGAAGGTCTTGGCATAGAAATATTTGGCTGTGCGAAGACCAAGCTCCTTGGCGGCGAGGTCGCGGATGGCACGGCGGTTCATCGTATAGTTGACGGCACGGGCGGATGGCACAATCTGGATGCCTTCCTTCTCGAAGTCAAACAAGCGCTCGGTACGGATAGCCTCTATCTCTGGCACGATGATGTCTGGGTGATGCTTCTCCACTACGGCGGTGAGGGCATCGCCATCGAGCATAGAGAAAACCTCACGCTCGTCGGCTACCTGCATAGCTGGTGCGTTGTCATACTTGTCGCAAGCGATCACGTACTGACCAGCACGCTTGGCTGCGATGGTAAATTCCTTGCCCAGTTCGCCTGAGCCCAAAAGCATAATCTTTTTCATTGTAATGTTAAGTGTTAAATGTTAAGTGTTAAGTTGTTGAGTGTATGGCGTAAAATATTCTAATGTCAGATGGGTACACCATGATGGCGTATGCCCAATTAACATTTAACATTTAACACTTAACATTCAACTTGGCTTTAATGAATTCTGCGATAAACTTCTCGGTCTCTTCTAGCCCCAAGAGGCTGCTGTTGATGCAGAGGTCGTAGCTCTCGCTGTGTCCCCACTGCTTGCCCGTATAGTAGTTGTAGTAGGAGGCACGCTCGCTCTCATGGCTGGAGATGAACTTACGAGCGGTGGCACGGTCGATGTCCTTGCGCTTGCATACCGCCTTGATGCGGTCGTCGATGTTGGCAGTGATAAAAACGTTGATGACGTTCTTGTAGTCACGCAGCACATAGTCGGCGGTTCTACCCACGAACACACAGTTGCCCTCGTCGGCAGCCTTCTTGATGGCATCGCTCTGGAACTTATAGAGACCTTCCTGCGAGAAGTCGTTATGATAAAAGTTGTTGTCGCTGAGGAATGGCAGATGGGTGTGGAAGAGAGCCTTGAAGAAACCCTTCTGCTCATCGTTCTGCTCGAAGAACTTGGCAGAGAAACCACTCTCCTGAGCGGCAAGGTTCAGAAGCTCTCGGTCGTAGCACTTGCAGCCAAAGTCCTTGGCTAGCATCTCGGCGATGATATGTCCGCCACTACCTATCTGGCGACCCACGTTTATGATAATCTTTTCCATAATGTACGATTTGTTAATGAATAATGTATAATTAGGCGAGAGATTCTTCACTCTTCACTCTTCGTTCTTCACTTTCTTGATGTTGTCTTTTCAGTTTCTTCATGTACCATATCATGACCACGGCGGCGATGATGGCAGCCGAGAGGTCGGAGATAGGCATGGAGTACCATACGCCATCGATTCCCCACCACATCGGCAACAGAGCCAGGAGGGGAAGGAGAATGAGCATCTGGCGTGATAGCGAGAGGAAAATGCTAATCTTCACCTTGCCGATACACTGGAAGAAGTTGGTCGTTACCATCTGGAATCCGATGAATGGGAAGAATACCATCACCACTCTTATCGCCTTGATGGACATACCTATCAGCGTCGGGTCGGTGGTAAACATTCGGGCGCAATAGTATGGCAGGAACATGGCTATCAACCACCCTGTCACCATGATGGCGGTGGCAAAGATGATGGCGAGGTTCACCACTCGCATCAGTCGGTCGAATTTCTGTGCACCATAATTATAGCCAGCTATCGGTTGCATACCCTGGTTGATACCGATGACGAACATCACGAATACCATGGCTATACCGTTGGCGATGCCGTAGGCACCCACGGAGAGGTCGCCTCCGAAGCGCACAAATTGGTTGTTCATGAAGATGACGATGATGCAGGCGCATACGTTCATCAGGAATGGTGATACGCCGATGGCAATGATATGTTCCACGAGTTTCTTCCTCAGTCGGTAGATGCCTCGCTTGAAGTGGAGCAGTTCACTCTTGTTGCTGAACAGCTTCATCTGCCAAGAGAGAGCCATCAGTTGGGAGAGAATGGTGGCGATGGCGGCTCCTCTGATGCCCCATCCGAAGCCTATGATAAAGAGAGCGTCGAGGATGATGTTCATTACCACAGTAAAAATGGTGGCGTACATCGCCTGTTTCGGTTTGCTGGCAGCCCTCAGCAGGGCGTTCATGCCGAAGTACATGTGGCTCACTACGTTGCCCAGCAAGATGATGACCATATACTCATGTGCATAAGGCAAGGTCTGGTCGCTGGCTCCGAAGAAACGGAGGATAGGGTCGAGGAAGAGCAGGCAGATGATGCTCAGTCCGATACCCACGATGAGATTCAAAGAGAAAGTGTTACCCAGGATGTTTTGTGCTGTCGCATAGTCTTTTTGTCCCAACTTCACGCTGATAGCAGTAGACGCTCCTACGCCAATGCCGGCACCGAAGGCGGCGGTGAGGTTCATGAATGGGAAGGTGATGGCGAGACCAGAGATAGCCATCGCTCCCACACCCTGACCGATGAATACACGGTCTACGATGTTGTAGAGCGAAGCTGCGGTCATCGCAATCATCGCTGGCAAGGCATATTGCATCAGCAACTTGCCCACCGGTTTAGTTCCTAATTCTAATGTCGCT
>CAVKXW010000059.1:12548-18371 GCA_963660215.1 Bacteroidaceae bacterium
GGCAAGTGCCAGATGTATCGCCTGTATCTCAAGGACAAGGATTTGGCGAACACGCCATACTCCGTGAATCGTCCTCAGGAATTTCTTTCCCTTCGCAGCATCGAGCGACGCAAGCGTCAGAACCTGCCCATCGACCTCACCGACCTGCCGATAGCTCCAACCTATGAGAAGGCAGTGGCGGATGCTGGCATCGAAATCGTTGGCAAGAGCAAGTGGAACAATACGCTCCTCATCCGCATCCACAAGGATAAGGAGCTGCATAAACTCGACGACCTCGACTTCATCGTCAAGAGAACCAAGGTCTTTTCTGCACCCGATTCCATTAGTGAGCGTACTCGCTCTGGGGTTCGCAAGGCATTGAACGATTGGGGAAATGGCAGTGGAGATTATGGCGCCGCCGATGCACAGATCAAGGCACTCAATGGCAAGAGGCTTCATTCCGCTGGCTATCGAGGCAAGGATATGATGATAGCTGTCTTCGACGGTGGATTCATGAATGTGGATAAGATACCTGCCTTGCACGACATCAAGTTGGCGGGACTGAAAGACTTTGTCGTACCCCAGTCCAATAACATCTTTACCGAGATGGAGCATGGCACGATGGTGCTCTCCACGATGGCGACCAATTCGCCTAACCTCTATGTAGGTGTGGCTCCAGAGGCGCAATACCTCTTGGTGCGCTGTGAGGACGAGCGAACCGAGAGCCTTGCCGAGGAAGATTACTGGGCTGAGGCTGCCGAGTATGCCGACAGTGTGGGCGTGGATGTCATCAACTCATCGCTTGGCTATCACGGCTTCGATGATTCTTCTACCGACCATCATTACTGGGAGCAGGATGGCAATACCGCCCTTATCTCTCGTACCGCCTCGATGTGTGCCGACAAGGGCATCGTCTGTGTCAATTCGGCTGGCAACGATGGTATGGGCAGTTGGAAACGTATCAATTTCCCAGCCGATGCCAACGACATCCTGACCGTGGGCAGCATCAATGAGCAAGGGGTGAATGCAGCCTTCAGTGCCGTGGGACCAACAGCCGATGGCAGAATCAAGCCTGATGTGATGGCATACGGAAGTCCCACCTCGGTGATTACGGGCAGGGGGAGCATCATCAATGACAATGGCACCTCGTTCTCCGCCCCTTTGGTAGCTGGCATGGTGGCGTGCCTTTGGCAGGCATTGCCTCATAAGACCGCCAAGCAAATCATCAAGCTCGTCCGTTTGGCTGGCGATAACCAGCAGCATCCCGACAATGTATATGGATATGGTGTGCCTGACTTCTGGAAAGCTTATCAAACTGGCAAAGCGATTAAGTAAGTGAAGAGTGAAGAATTGAAAATCGGCGTCCAAAGGAGAAGCCAACAGAAGAGTGAAGAATTCAAATGCTTTGATGGAATATGATGAATACGACAAGCCACATGTCTCTTTATGAGTTGAATGCAATCGTCCGTGACATCCTCTCGATGTCGCTGCCCGATAGCTATTGGGTGGAGGCGGAACTCTCCGAGGCTCGTGAGGGCTACGGTGGCCACTGCTATATGGAACTCATCGAGAAGGATGAACGCTCCAATACTCCGATAGCCAAGGCGCACGCCTCCTGTTGGCGCAACCGATGGATGTTGATAAAACCCCATTTCGAGCGCATCACGGGGCAGCGAATCCACGCAGGGATGAAGGTGCTCCTAAAGGTTCATGCCCAGTTCCATGAGAACTATGGCTTCTCCTGGATAGTCGATGACATCGACCCCAACTATACGATGGGCGATATGGCTCGCAAGCGATTGGAAATCATCAATACCCTGAAGGAAGAAGGTGTCTTTGAACTCCAAAAGGAACTGATGCTCCCGATGTTCTGCCAGCGTATAGCCGTCATATCGAGTGCTACGGCGGCAGGTTATGGCGACTTCTGTAATCAGCTAGCCGATAATAGCTATGGCTTGCAATTCCGCACTCGTCTCTTCCCTGCCACGATGCAGGGCGAGGGAGTGGAGCAGAGCGTGATAGCAGCCCTCGATAGCATCAATGCCGAGTGGGAAGACTGGGATTGCGTGGTTATCATAAGAGGTGGAGGAGCAACGAGCGACCTTTCTGGTTTCGATACTTTGGCTCTTGCCGAGAATGTAGCCAACTTCCCTCTGCCTATCATCACAGGTATCGGACATGAACGAGACGAGAGCGTGCTCGATATGATTTCCTTCCAGCGAGTGAAGACCCCGACGGCTGCTGCCGCCTTCCTCGTGCAGCATCTCACTGAAGTCTATGCGAGGGTGATGGATGCACAGGAGACGATCATTAATAATGTGAAGCATCGTCTGCAAGTGGAGCGACTGCGACTCGATAAGTTGTCGAATACCATTCCTGTGCAGTTTTCGCTTGTCAAGACCAGGCAAGGTGCCTATCTCGACCGCTTGATGAATCGCCTCACGAACCAAGTGCAGCAGAAGGTATCCACCGCTCAACGCAAGATGGAGATCCTCTCGCAAAACGTTCAGCCTATTCTGGAAAGGAAAATGCTCACCGAGCATCATCGCCTACAGATGCTGGAGCAGCGCATCAAGTCGCAAGACCCAGAGCTACTCTTAAGGCGAGGATACAGCATCACCATCAAGGATGGAAAGAGCGTAAGGGATGCTACCTCGCTCAAACCTGGCGACATCCTCGAAACAAGATTCGCAAAGGGCATTGCCCATAGCAAGGTACAATAATTTAACATTTAACACTTAACATTTAACATTAAATGAAGGAAATAAAATACGAGGCAGCCGTCCAGGAACTCGAAGAGATCGTGGACAAGATGGAGAACGACGAGCTCGACATCGACCAACTCTCCGAGCAGTTGAAACGTGCCAAGACCTTGGTGAAGCTCTGCAAGGACAAGCTCACCAAGACCGATGAGGAAATCAAAAAACTCCTCGAAGAGGAATAAATCCATAAAAAGCAAGAAAATAATGACGTTTTTACTAAATATTGCCTAGAAAAGTTGCAGATTAATAGAATATTTTGTACTTTTGCAGACAAATATTAGTAGAACATTTAAAAATAAGATGTTATGAAAGACTTAGATTGGTCTAATTTATCGTTCGGCTATCGCCGTACAGATTACAATGTTCGCTGTTACTATCGCGACGGCAAATGGGGCGAAATAGAAGTTTGCTCTGATGAGTATTTGAATTTGCACATGGCTGCTACCTGCTTGCACTATGGTCAGGAGGCTTTCGAGGGCTTGAAGGCTTATCGTTGCCCAGACGGCAAGGTGCGTGTGTTCCGTATGGACGAGAACGCAGCTCGCCTCCAGAGCACCTGCCGTGGTATCTTGATGCCAGAGGTGCCAACAGAATTGTTCGAGGAGATGGTGAAGAAGGTGGTACGCCTCAACCAGGAATGGATTCCTACCTACGAGAGTGGTGCTACGCTTTATATCCGTCCTTTGCTCATCGGTACAAGCGCACAGGTGGGTGTTCACCCAGCTACCGAGTACTGCTTCTTGATTTTCGTAACCCCAGTGGGGCCTTACTTCAAGGGTGGTTTCTCCAGCAACCCATACGTCATCATCCGTGAATACGACCGCTCTGCTCCGCTCGGAACAGGTATCTATAAGGTGGGTGGCAACTATGCTGCCAGCCTCAAGGCTAACTCTATCGCCCACGAGAAGGGCTATGCTTGCGAGTTCTATCTCGATGCCAAGGAGAAGAAGTATATGGACGAGTGTGGTGCTGCCAACTTCTTCGGTATCAAGAACAATACCTACGTTACTCCTAAGAGTACCTCTATCCTCCCATCCATCACCAACAAGAGCCTCATGCAGTTGGCTGAGGACTTGGGTATGAAGGTGGAGCGTCGTCAGATTCCTGAGGAAGAACTGGAGACCTTCGAGGAGGCTGGTGCTTGCGGTACAGCTGCCGTTATCTCACCTATCAGCTATATCGACGACTTGGAGACAGGCAAGCGTTACGACTTCGGCGCAGAGCCAGGCCCAGTATCTAAGCACTTGTACGAAACCCTCCGTGGCATCCAGTATGGCACCATCGAGGACAAGCACGGTTGGACCACAGTAGTGATCGAATAATGAGCAAAGGAAAGTTAGAGAAATTCGCAGATATGGAACGCTTCGAGAATGTGTTCCAGTATCCATATAGTGTAGTAGACGATGTGCCTTTCGATATGAAGGGCAAGTGGCGTGAGATGTACTTCCACAACTCCAATCCGATAGTTTTGGAGCTGGGTTGTGGCAAGGGCGAGTATACCGTCGAACTGGCAAAACTCTACCCAGAAATGAACTTCATCGGTGTAGACATCAAGGGAGCTCGTATGTGGACGGGTGCCAAGAAGGCGATAGAGGAGGGACAGAAGAACGTGGCTTTCCTCCGTACCAACATCGAGATTATCGACCGCTTCTTCGCCGAGGATGAGGTGCAGGAGATATGGCTTACCTTCTCCGACCCTCAGATGAAGAACCCTCGCAAGCGATTGACCTCCACTTACTTCATGAATCGCTATCGCCACTTCCTCGTGGATGGGGGCATCATTCATCTGAAGACGGACTCCAACTTCCTCTTCACTTATACCACCTATATGGTGGACGGCAATCACCTGCCTGTGCTCTTCCGCACCGAAGACCTCTATCACGAGGAGGGCATCGATGAGGAGACTCGCAAGATTCTCTCCATCCAGACCTACTATGAGAGCATGTGGATAGAGCGAGGCTTGAACATCAAGTACCAGAAGTTTGCCCTGCCTAGGGAGGGAGAACTCGTGGAGCCTGATGTAGAGATTCCGCTCGACGACTACCGCAGCTATCGTCGAGACAAGCGAAGCTCGAAGGAGACTGCCAAGTAGATAATACAACCCATAAAAGAAAGCTCGCAAGACTAACTAAGATGGTCTTGCGAGCTTTCTTTTTATACCTTGTTTTTGGTTCAATTTGGTTCATTTCCATCCCTTTCCCTTTTGGTCCTTTTTCGTTTCCTCTCTCGGCTCGTTGTGAAGCCGGCACGGCTTCACAATCGAGGCGTGTGTAAAAAAAAAAAAACGGACGCAAAATTTTGTTTATTTCAAATTAAAAGACTAACTTTGCAGAATGAATAGGTGTCGTTTCCTGCGGTTTGCAAAACCAAAGACGATTACTAAATTCAATTAAAATGCTGTAAGGCTTTGAAAGATAATAACTTGCAAACATTGTAAGGAGCTAAAGGAATACCTTTTTCTCAAAAGTTTGTCAAAAAATAGTCTTGTAAGATGCAAGTTGATAACTCCGAAAAACAGTCTTTATGGTACGCCATGAGCTCCCCTTACGGTAGGGAAAAGAAAGTGGCAGACTTGCTGAATACCCAGCAAGGTGTTTCATCCTTCATCCCCATGGAGCGATTCGAGCGAATGGTGGGGCGGATAAAACGTACTCGCAAGGTGAGCTATCGCCCTGTGGTTCGCAACCTCCTCTTCGTCAAGGCGACAGAGCGAAGGATGCGAGAGTTAAAGAAGGAGCATAACACCCTCCTTCAGTTCAAGGTTCGCCCTAAGCATGAGGGAGGCTTCGAGCCCATCATCGTGCCCAACAAGCAGATGGAGGACTTCATGGCGATCTACGAGAACGTGGACGATGACAAGCTGGAGTTCTTCACCCCCGATGAGATAGACCTCCGTCCCAATGCCAAGGTCGTCATCCAAGACGGCATCTTTGAGGGCAAGGAGGGCTATTACCAGCAGGTACGCAGCAAGGTGACGAAGAAAGGCATGAAAGAGAAGCGTTTCGTCGTCATGATAGATAACTTCCTCGCCTGTGCCGCCGTCCTCGCCGAGTGTACCTACGTCAGTGTCAAGTGTTAAAAC
>CAVKXW010000060.1:0-18227 GCA_963660215.1 Bacteroidaceae bacterium
ACTATGTCGTTAGGTGCAAATCTGCTTAGCATTTTTGTACCAAGTTATTTTTTTACTGTTACTTAAGAGAAAATTTTTTTTGGCTTAAGAGATTTTATTTTTTTGGTTAAGCCTATTTTGTGGAACTTTCTTATATTGTAAAAATATAATACCACCAGAAGCTCTTACTTTGTCATTTCAAAACCGATGCGCACACCATCATAATTATTGGCGATGCTGCCTACGGCACTGAGGGTAGAGCTACCGCTGAAGGCACTCAAGGTCTTGAGCAAGGTTAGGAGCTTCTTCTGCTCGAAAAGAAGGCTGATACCTGAGGTTGTCTTAGTGGCGAACCCTGACATGCTAAGGATGAGACCCTTCAGTTGGATGGCGTGTGTCTTCTCGTCGAAAGTATAAGTGCCATTCCATGCCTTGCCGTCAATCTTGGCATTGAAAGAGCCATCGGTATTAAAGGTGAAATAAGTGTTGGAACTCTTGAAACCAAACTTATTATAATAGGTGGAAAGCTTCTCCTCAATCTTGGTAGCAGCAATCTCCCCTCCAGCCTTTGCCAAGAGATTCTCAGAAGTGAAAGCACACCCAGGCTTGCTATACTTCCAGGTATAACAGAGGTCTTCTTTCTTGAAGGTACCAGAACCAATCACATTGTTCAGAATGCCATTGATGATGCCACCTGCTGTAGAAGTGGATGAAGAGCTAGAAGACGAGGTGTCTCCACCAAGTACAGCTCCCAAGATGCCCGCCACTGTGCTGCCAGTAGTAGACGTGACAGTATTGGCAGTAGTTGTCGTCTTCTTCTTTGTAGTCTTCTTTACAGGCATCAACTCTGACTGCGAGGCATTGAGCGCCGCCTCGTTCATAGCGCTAGCGTTGCTGCTGGCTGTACATGCTAGCACGAGGGCAGCAGCAAAAAAAATCTTTTTCATATCAATACTTCTTTTTAACTTTCTGGCTGCAAAGTTACTACAAAAGCATGAAAAAGAGTAATCGTTTACACTTTTTTTTGACATATATCAAAAAATAATGAATAAAAGGTGCATTTTAATACATTTTGTACCTAGAAATAAGTAGAAACCCCTATCTTTGCATAAGAAAAACTGCACTCGGCAATTTGAAAGCAAGCTTTCATTGCGCTCGTTTGCATATTCTTTGCACCATTAACAAATCGCAATAGGTTATGAATGACAGTTTAATTAAGGTAAATGCAGAGAATCACTCACAGACATTGAACAGATGTCAGCAGATTCTTCAGGATCGCCGAGAGGCTCTCGCCTCTAAGGCAAAGAGAGAGAGATTTTAAATCAAACAAAGAAATCCCGTTGTCGAACACTAGGTTCGCTCAACGGGATTTCTATTATAGAAGAGAAGATTTCTATCACTTGCTCTTTATTGCCTTCATGATAACCTCCAGATGATTGCCCGACTTGAGCAACACATTCTTCAAGAAATCAGAGATTTGCTTGCCATCCACAGCCTTCACCACATTCTGATAGTCGCTGTAGGTATCTACGCCCAAGAGCTCGTAAGTGCTGAGTATGCTCATCCAGTAGCCATTGGTCTTCGCATCGACACCAGCCTGCTTCAAGAGGATTTCCTTCACCTTCTGCAGGTCGGCGGCATCTGGCTGAGCCACAGTCTCCTCCATGCCCTTGAAGAAATATGGCACAGCCTCATCCGATTTTTCAGGGTTGAGACCTGCGTTGGCAGTGATACTGAGCGCAGCCTTGTTGTCGAAATCACGAATCATACCATATTTTGCACCTGCATGATAAGCGGCGCTTAACTCCTCACGAATGGTGCGCAGGTACTTCATCTGCAACAGACGAGCAGATACATCAGCCAACACTACATTCTGGAGGGAGTATGGCACCTTGGTGCTCCATATCTCGGTAGCTTGGTTCTGAGGATTCGCCATCTCCTTGGTAAAGACGTTCTTCACCTCGCCCTTGGCTGTAGGAATCTCCTTGTTCTTCAGTTTGAAACCATTGTTTGGCAATGAGGCGATATACTGTTCAATGAGCGGAAGGAGTGTCTTCTCGTCATAGTTGCCTACGAAATAGAAGGTGAAGTCCTTGGCATTCCCGTAATATTGCTTTCCGAGAGAAAGGATGCGATCGTAGTCGATCGACTTCAACTCCTCTGCCGATGGGATGCGTGCCAACTTGCTACCCTTGTAGATGGTGCTCTGCAGGGAGTCTTGGTATACGAGATCTGGAGTGTTGTCCTTGTTAGCCAATATGGTAACGTATGTATTCTGCAAGTTGTCGAACGACTTCTGGTCTTTGGCGATAGCCGTCATCTTAAGATAGATGAGTTGCATCAAGGTCTCGATGTCCTTAGGAGTAGAACGGCCAGAGAGACCATGACTGAATGGCGAGATGGAGAATCCTAAACCTACCTGCTTGCCTGCAAGAGCCTTTTCCAATTCAGTGCTAGAGAATGCCCCGAACCCACTTTTATTCAAGGCATCCGTGAAGAGAAGTACGCTTGTGTAATCCTTCTTGTCGAAAGCCGAATAACCAACATTGGCTGATGCTGCAAACTGGATTTCATCGTCCTTGAAGTCGGTCTTCTTCAATACCACCTTGGCACCATTGGAGAGAGTAAGTTTCTTGTAACCCAGCTTTTGGTTTTCCACCGTCTTCTTGATACTGCCTGCTTTTGGAGCCTGAGAGATAAGAGGTTCCTGCTTTACATTGTCCACGTATGCCTCCAGTTTCTCGGCACGCACTTGCTTTACGATGTCGGCAAGTTCCTGCTCGGTAGGATAAACGGCACCGTCAGCCTCACGCATCATCATGAGCGTCACAAGGTTGGTGTCTGTCTGGCAAATCAGCTGCTTGGCATAGGCATTGACAGCCTCAACAGGAATATTAGGAACCAACATCTTATAAATCTGCGCTTCGTCCTCCACAGCAGGAATCGGCTCGTTGGAGATGAAGTGGTCTACATACTGAGTGGTAAACTGCTCGTTCTTCATCTTGTCCTTATTGCTCAAACTCTTATCCACCTGGCTCAAAAATTCCTCCTTGGCACGCTGATACTCGGTAGCAGTAAAGCCAAAGTCGGCGACACGCTTAGCCTCACGGAGCACGGCAGCATAGGCATCCTTCACCTTGCCTGGCTTGGCGATGCCTACCAAGGTCAAAGCGCCCTTGGTACTAGAAATCAAGTAGTCTCCATCATAGCAAACCGACTGTAGGAACGGGCAATCAGCCTCTTGCGACTTCTCGCTCATACGAGAATTAAACATATCGGAGATGACATTGTTCATATAGTCGACAGCCATATATCCCATGCCTGTCTTCAAGGAGTCTGGGAAAGCATCATGCTTCATATATACCTGAAAGCGATCCACCTGCATTTCCTTGTCTTTGTCGACCACATAGATGGCGGTATCATTATCTGCCACCTGCTCAGGGATTACCTTGGCAGCATCCTTAGGCACCTTGATGTCAGAGAAGAGTTTTTTGATTTGGTCTTCGATATGGTTAACGTCCACATCACCCACTACGATGATAGCCTGGTTGTCTGGGCGATACCACTTGCGATAGTAAGCACGGAGAGTCTCTGGGTTGCACCCATCGACGACACTCATCAGTCCGATAGGCAAGCGATAGCCAAACTTATCGTTCTGATAGAGTTTAGGGAGGGCACGTTCCAAGATACGCGTCTGTCCCACCATGCTCATGCGATACTCATTGTGCACTACGTCACGCTCATCGTCTATGGCTTTCTTGGTCAGCGTAATGCCATTGCTCCAGTCCTTGAGGATGAGCATGCAAGAATCTACCGCAGAGGTACGAGTGGTAGGTACATCGGTGAAATAATATACGGTCTTCTCTACGCTGGTATAGGCATTGAGATTTCTACCGTATGCCACGCCGATGCTCTGGAGATATTCCTGGAGCGAATTGTCCTTGAAATGGTCGGAGCCATTGAAGGCGAGATGTTCCAAGAGGTGAGCCAAACCGCGCTGGTCATCATTCTCATTGATAGAACCCACTCTCTGGGCGATGTAGAAGCTAGCCACATGCTCAGGATAAGCGTTGTGACGAATGTAATAGGTCAATCCATTGTCGAGATGACCAATCTTCACATTCTTGTCTACTGGGATAGGTGGCATCTGCTGAGCCATCGCACTTCCCACAGGAATCAGCAACAACAAGGCTGCAAAAATCTTTCTTAGTCTCATGTGATTTAAATTGTTATGTTTGATGTAAAATTGTTCTACTCTTTCATATTAAACGTTCAAATCGTAGGAAAAGGTACTATTCTGGTTGCAAATTTAAGCAAAATTAAAAAGAAATGCAAGCTTTTGGAAGTTTATTTTTCCAAAAGCTTGCATTCTTAACATAAAACTAACATTAGGCTTATCATTTCTAACATTCGTCTAACTTCTAAAAGAAAAGCCCAATGTATAAATATATCACTTCACCGAAAAGCTCTTCATCCATGCCCCCCTGAACAAACGGATGAGGAAAAGAACGCCTCGGAAGGTAAGCTCCGTGGCCATTGCCATCCACACACCCTCCAAACCATAACTCTTAGAAAGTCCATAGGCAAGGGTGAGACGCACGAGCCACATGGTGCTGAGGTTTATCATGGCAGGTTTTTGGGTGTCGCCCGCTCCCACACAGACACAATAGGTAACGATGCTTGCCGCAAAGAACGGTTCGGCGAAAGCCTCTATCCTCAGACAGTTGGTACCTAGTTCGCGGATGCTATCCACTGGCGAGAGCACTCCTATCATCTCTGGAGCGAAGACATACATCACGGCTCCCATCACCGCCATCACCGCCATTCCCAGCCCCACGGTCATATAGGCAAAGTTCTTGCAAAGATCTATCCTTCCCGCGCCATGCGTCTGACCAACCAGAGTGGTGGCTGCGTCACCTATTCCATAACCTGGCATATAGCAAAGGCTCTCTGCCGTGATGGCGAAGGAATGCGCAGCAATGGCGATATTGCCCAATGGTGCCACAATCATGGTGCTGACGATCTGTGCTCCGCTCATCAAGATATTCTGTATGGCTATCGGAACACTTATCTTGCAAGCATTACCCACATACTCCCGAACCCAATGGAAACGCACGGCATCCTGACGAAGGTTGAGTATCTTATTCTTGCAGGCTGCCAAATACAGATTGGGCAAGGAGATGCAAATATAAGCTGCCGCCGTACCACATGCCGCTCCTATCACCCCCATTTTCAATATATATATAAATAGGTAGTTGAACGCCACATCACAGATACAGATGAGCACAGCCATCACACTAGGAGTGTGCATATTGCCAGCCGACTTGAGCATCATCTCCGAGATATGGTAGAGGAACACGAAGGGCAACACCAAACTATATATCAAGAAATAAAGCGAAGAATTGGATGCGATGTCAGCTCCTCCGCCTAACCAATATGGAAGATAGGAATGGATAGCAGCACACAGGAGTGTTACTATCAAGCTAAAAGCCATGCCACATATCAAGGCATGGCGAAACACTTGGCGAGCTTTCACAAAATCATTGCCACCTATGAAATGAGCCACCTGCACGGAGAAACCCGTGGCAGCAGCACTAAGCAAGCTACCAATGAGCCAAGTAGTAGACTCGACCAAGCCAATACTGGCAGAAGCCTCCGCACCGAGATGCCCCACCATCGAAGCATCGATGAAGAACATCAACACGGTGGAGATTTGTGCCAACATAGAAGGTATACTCAACCCCACGATGAGGTTGAGTTTTTCGCTACGAGCCATCGCTCTTCCCGAGCGAATCGACTCCATCAAATAATCTGTTTTTTTGCTAAAAAGCATACATTTTTATTCTGTAATCCACTTCTTGCCGGAAGGGTGCTTATAGCTTACAAGCGCCACCTCGAAACGAAGCATGGAATAAGCAGGAATGGTAACGCTAGAGCTGCTGGCGGAATAATCGCTTGTTCCATAGCCCAACTGGCATGGGATAAACACTTGCCAGCGGTCGCCTGGATGCATCTTGAGCAATGCCGTGGTAAAGCCATCGACAAATCCACCTGCCACACCTTTGACCGGTGATGCAGTGGTTGCATCATAAGCACCCGAAAAGCTCTGATCGAACACATAGCCTTCCTTATAACTATCCGTAGGGATATAACGACCACGATAACTTATCTGTACAGAGTCGGTGAGGATAGGCGATGTGGTGCCAGTTCCCTTTTCCAACACATGCACCACGATATAGTCGTGGTCATTATAGGTAGGGGTAGTGACTTGCAAATCGGGATTAGGAGTTTGGTTATCGAGCGACCAAGACCGATAAACATACCATCCATTCGCTTCGCCCATCTTCTTGGCATAAGCCAAGGTATCTGCAAAAGCTTGGGTATTACGTTCCTGCCAGTTGGCATACTCGGTAGAAGAGTTATCATCCTCGCTGCATGATGCCAGTGCAAAAACTGACATCACGAGCAAAAGGATATATTTAGAAATTCTTAATTTCATTACCAAGTTTCTTTAATACGCTAGTGATACTTACACGATCCTCGATGATGCTGCGGAGGTCGCTGATGGCTACACGCTCCTGCTCCATCGTGTCACGGAAACGAAGAGTTACCTTGTGGTCGTTAGGAGTCTCGTGGTCAACGGTTACACAGAATGGTGTACCGATGGCATCCTGACGGCGATAACGCTTGCCGATGGAGTCCTTAGGGTCGCCATAGTGAGTATTGAAGTGGAACTTCAACTCGTCTACGATCTCGTGAGCCAACTCTGGCAGACCGTCCTTCTTATCCAATGGGAAGACGGCACACTTCACTGGTGCCAATGCCTCTGGCAACTTCAATACCACGCGGCTGTCACCGTTCTCCAACTGCTCCTCGCAGTAAGAGTGGCACATCACGCTGAGGAACATACGGTCTACACCGATTGATGTCTCCACGTCGTAAGGCACGTAGCTCTCATTCTTCTCTGGGTCGAAGTACTTGATGGAACGACCGCTGTACTTCTCGTGCTGAGAGAGGTCGAAGTTGGTACGACTGTGGATACCCTCCACCTCCTTGAAGCCGAATGGCATCTTAAACTCGATGTCGGTAGCGGCGTTGGCATAGTGAGCCAACTTCTCGTGGTCGTGGTAACGATAGTTCTCATTGCCCATGCCGAGAGCCTCGTGCCAAGCAAGGCGAACCTTCTTCCAGTACTCAAACCACTTCATCTCAGTGCCTGGCTGGCAGAAGAACTGCATCTCCATCTGCTCGAACTCACGCATACGGAACACGAACTGGCGAGCTACCACCTCGTTGCGGAAAGCCTTACCAATCTGGCAGATACCGAATGGCAACTTCATACGACCTGTCTTCTGTACGCTGAGGTAATCTACGAAGATACCCTGCGCTGTCTCAGGACGGAGGTAAACGGTGCTCGAAGCATCGCTTGCCGCACCCATCTGGGTAGAGAACATCAGGTTGAACTGGCGAACGTCGGTCCAGTTCTTGCTACCGCTGATAGGACAAACGATACCCTCGTCCTCGATAATCTGCTTCAGCATCTCCAGGTTAGGTCCCTGCATAGCCTCGGTATAGCGAGCGTGGAGGTCGTCGTGCTTCTTCTGGTTTTCCAAAACACGTGGGTTGGTCTCACGGAACTTAGCCTCATCGAAGCTGTCACCGAACTTCTTCTTAGCCTTGGCAATCTCCTTGGCAATCTTCTCCTCGTACTTAGCCATGTGATCCTCGATGAGCACATCGGCACGATAACGCTTCTTAGAGTCGCGGTTGTCGATCAATGGGTCATTGAAAGCATCCACGTGACCAGAAGCCTTCCATACGGTAGGGTGCATGAAGATGGCAGCATCGAGACCTACGATGTTCTCGTGCAAGAGCACCATGCTCTGCCACCAGTACTGCTTGATATTGTTTTTCAGCTCGACACCGTTCTGACCATAGTCGTAAACGGCAGCCAAGCCATCATAAATTTCACTACTTGGGAACACGAAGCCATATTCCTTGCAATGGCTTACGATTTTCTTAAAAACATCTTCCTGTGCCATGATTAAATCTTATTTTTCTTAAATTTTCGGCAAAGATACGTCTTTTTCTCGAATTTTTGTTGTATCTTTGCCATAAATTATGAAAAATTATCGCTTTTCCACTTTTAAGTATTGTGGAATGCTGATTTTTTCTGTCAGAAATGGCTGTAAAGCTTGTAGGCGTATGGTAAGTAAATTAATTAAGGAGCACGACCGCAGAACGCTGTTGGCAACGTATCTCTACGGAGTCTCAAATCTCTTTATAACAATTCAAATATTTAGTGTATGGAACTAGCAACTTTATTTATGTTCATCGGTGCAGTGATAGGTACTAGCCTTGTCGTATGGTCTAAGACTAAATCGGGGCAGAAATGGTTGCGTGAACTTTAATAAGTAGCAACAACCTTTGACTAAACATCAAGCATAATAAGCTATAAATGAGCGACGAAATAAAAGACAAAGACGAACTGGAGGAGGGAAAGACCCCAGATAATCGTTCGGAAGAAAATAATGAGGATGATTCTACCAAGAACCATTCCGACTATAAGCCGGTGAACCGATTCGATGCTTCCGCTGTGCATCACCTCAGCGGAATGTACCAGAACTGGTTCCTCGACTACGCTTCGTATGTCATCTTGGAACGTGCCGTGCCTCACATCGAGGACGGTCTCAAGCCTGTGCAGCGACGTATCCTGCACTCCATGAAGCGTATGGACGACGGCAGGTACAACAAGGTGGCTAACATCGTGGGACATACCATGCAGTTTCACCCTCACGGTGACGCTTCCATCGGTGATGCCCTCGTACAGATGGGACAGAAAGACCTGCTCATCGACACACAGGGCAACTGGGGCAATATCCTGACGGGCGACCGTGCGGCTGCTCCTCGTTACATCGAGGCACGCCTCTCCAAGTTCGCCCTCGATGTGGTTTTCAATCCGAAGACCACCGACTGGCAACTCTCTTACGACGGCCGCAACAAGGAGCCTATCACGCTCCCTGCCAAGTTCCCATTGCTCTTGGCGCAGGGGGCCGAGGGTATCGCCGTGGGACTGAGTAGCAAGGTGTTGCCACATAATTTCAATGACATCTGCGATGCCGCCGTACATTATCTGAAGGGTGAGCCTTTCAATCTCTACCCAGACTTCCCTACGGGCGGAGCCATCGACGTAAGCAAGTACAACGACGGTCAGCGTGGCGGTGTACTGAAGGTACGTGCCAAGATAGACAAGCTCGACAACAAGACGCTCGTCATCAGCGAGGTACCTTACAGCAAGACCGCCGAGACGCTCATCGAGAGCATCAAGAAGGCGGTGGAAAAGGGCAAGATCAAGGCTCGCAAGATAGAAGACATCACTGCAGCCAATGTGGAGATTCTCGTACACCTCATCCCAGGAACCTCTTCCGACAAGACACTCGATGCCCTCTATGCCTTCAGCGACTGCGAGATCAACATCTCGCCAAACTGCTGTGTCATCGAGGACAACAAGCCTGTCTTCCTCACCATCAGCGACGTGCTTCGCCATAGTGTAGACCGCACCATGGGATTGCTTCGCAAGGAACTCATGATACGCAAGGGTGAGCTGGAAGAACAGCTCTTCTTCTCTTCCCTCGAACGCATCTTCATTGAGGAGCGCATCTACAAGGAGCGCAAGTTCGAGCAGAGCAAGAACCAAGACGAGGTAGTGGCATTCATCGACTCCAAGTTGGAACCTTTCAAGGACAAGCTTTTCACCGCCGAGGTAGACGGCAAGGGTATGGTGGAATACGCCTTCCACCGTGAGATAACCAGAGAAGACATCCTCAAGCTCCTCGAAATCAAGATGCAGCGCATCCTGAAATACAACAAGGACAAGGCAGACGAACTGCTGATGAAGATCAAGGCAGAACTTGCCGAGATTGAGAACGACCTCGCCCACATGGTGGATGTTACCATCAACTGGTTTGAGTACCTCAAGGGCAAGTACGGCAAGTTGCACCCTCGCAAGACCGAGATTCGCAACTTCGATACCATCGAGGCAACCAAGGTGGTGGAAGCCAACGAGAAGCTTTACATCAACCGACAGGAAGGTTTCGTGGGCACAGGACTGAAGAAAGACGAGTTCGTATGCAACTGCTCCGACCTCGACGACATCATCCTCTTCTACAAGGACGGTAAGTTTAAGGTAACCAAGGTTGCCGACAAGATATTCGTGGGCAAGAACATCCTGCATGTACAGGTGTTCAAGAAGAACGACAAACGCACCATCTACAACTGCGTTTACCGTGACGGCAAGCAGGGCGAGTACTTCATCAAGCGATTCAACGTAACCGCCATGACCCGCGACAAGCTCTACGACATCACGCAGGGCACACCAGGCAGCAAGGTCATCTACTTCACCGCCAACCCTAACGGCGAGGCAGAGGTCATCAAGGTGACCATGGAGCCAGACCTGACAAAGAAGCGACAGAACATCTTCCTGGAGAAAGATTTTTCGGACATTCTCATCAAGGGACGTGCAGCCAAAGGCAACCTCCTCACCAAGCGCACCATCCGCCGCATCGGACTGAAGAGCCACGGACACAGCACCCTGGGAGGCAGAAAGGTATGGTTCGACCCAGATGTAAACCGCATCAACTATGACGAGAACGGAAGATACCTCGGCGAGTTCAACGACGACGAGAGCATCTTGGTGGTACTCGACAATGGCGACTTCTACATCACCAACTTCGACCCTAACAACCACTACGAGGACAACATCCTCCGTCTGGAGAAATGGGACGAACATAAGATATGGACCGCCATCCTCTACGATGCCGACAACGAGGGCTACCCATACATCAAGCGATTTACGATGGATGCCACCAAGCGCCATCAGAATTGCCTCGGCGAGAACCCGAACAGCAAGCTCATCTTGCTCACCGACACGGTTTATCCTCGCATCAAGGTGACCTACGGAGGAGTGGATGCCGTTCGCCCTGCGGAAGAAATCGATGCCGAGCAATTCATCGCCCAGAAGAGTTTCAAGGCGAAAGGCAAGCGTCTCACCACCTGGAAGATTGAGAGCATCGAGGAGTTGGAGCCTACTCGCTTCCCAGAGCCAGAGACTGAAGGTTCAGATACAGAAGGCGAGGGCAAAGCGGAAGAACCAACAGAAAATCTAGACCCAGATGCAGGCAAGAGCCAGCAGCAAGTCATTGACGAATTGACTGGTCAAACCAGCCTCTTCGACGACAAGAGTTTCACGGAAGAGGACGAAAAAGACAAGGATTGGTTGTCGAAGCAATAAAGTTTTATCATATACAAAAAGGAGTTTAAGCTTTTCGATAGCTTAAACTCCTTTTTTATATCTATTGAATTCTTCACTCTTCGTTCTTCACTCTTCACTTAACCTACTCCCAATTCATCAGCTTCTTCAGATATGGCAACAACTCGCTCGCCATTTTCTGATGCTGCAACTTGCTAGGATGCCAGCTTGCGCCATATCCCAAATCACCAGTCTGGAAAGTAAAGTCGAAGCGGTATACTTCCTTATCGCCCACAGGCTTCTTCACCTGTTTCGCTCTACCCTTCTTATCCACCACGGTATTGCTAGCCAAGGTAAAACCGCTCTTGTTTGCATCAGCGCAGATTCTATCGAGCACGGCACGCTGCTCACTACTTTCCTTCTCCCCTAGCATCGGACCTGTCAGCAAGACAATCTTTGCCTTCGGATATTTCTCACGTACCGTCTTCAGGAACATCCGATAGTTCTTCTCATAGAGTGTAATGTCGTAATTATTGGTAGACAGGTCGTTGGTACCCAGGTTGATGCACACGAGTTGTGGCTGATACTTGGCGAAATCCCATTTCTCGGTATGCTTATTAAATAAGGTGTACTCATACTGCCAAGGCATATTCTCCGCATCGCCTGCCTTCGGACCATTATAGTTACGATACACACCGATGCCACTTCTCGAAATCGAGGTATGCTGCGCATTCAAGCTATCGCTCACGATATTGGCGTATGTAAGCCAATGGTTCTCCGTCTCATCCTCGAAAGGATCGGTCATCTCGACGCTTTCCACACCATAGCCACAGGTGATGGAATTGCCGATAAACTCTATCTTGCGCTCAGGCAGGGCTGAAGCCTCAACGAGTTTGGCACCCTTGTCGAGCACGAAACCGTGAAACTCAGGAGTGCGGAACAAGCCCTCTATCACATACATCAGTTTCACCTGATGCTCGCCCTTCGGCAGAGCGGCAGCCACCGTTACCACAGAGTCACGCTCGGCATTGAAGCCCACCTTGAATGGTTCGCAACCATCTACCTGCGCCATGAAATAACCTGTCATCGGACGGCAAATCATCTTCAAGGACGTACCTTGGAACCTCGCCAATATGGTAGTACCTGGATAATTGAAACTCGCCACATCCTGCTTGGCAAAACTCACACGTCCCACATACTGTATCAATGGGTTACTAGCCTTCACCACCTCGCCAGCTATAGGAAGCGTCGTGGAGTTCTTGGCTTGCGCAGTCAAGGCAAAAGCCATTGCTGCCATTAATAATATCCTCTTCATTATCGTTTATAGGAATTAAGTTTATTCACGCAATATGCCTTGAAGTCGCTCCAGTGATAATAAGGAGCCACATCGCTCTGGATAGGGAGCGTAGCCTCGTCCTCGTTCAAGAGCACTTTTACCAATACATCCTTGTCGCTAGTCGCTGTAGCCTTACTACCCTTGGCATCCTTGCGATAGAACACAAACTGCAGGTTGGTAGCCATCGGCGTAATCTTATAGTCGAACCACTGTTTGGCGATATTCTCTGGGTCGGTAATATTCTCGCCATATCCATTGAGATTGAGCAGACAGGTAAGCGGCGTAACCATCGTATCGTGGCCATAACGGAGCGTAGCACCAGGATGAGGAAGAGCGATGCAGCTGTCCGCCTTCTCAATGATGTCTTTCAAGAGATTACGCTGAGAGAAAGGCTGCTCATTGCCTGTGAAAGGCGAGTTGCCATACGACATCTGCCACCAAGCATTGCTGCCCACCCAGTTCTGATAAATCTCTTCCTCGTTGAAGAGGTCATAAAGAGAAACCTTTCCTCTCAACTCCGTGCCCTGGATGGCACCAGCCATCTCGAAGAGCTTCCAGTTGAGGTCACGCTGGTCGATGTTTTGCTTCACCCAGTCTGGGTCGGTGAAGAGTTCCTTCATCACTCGCTCGTATCGTGCATGTTTCTGCGCGAACTCCTCCTGAGCCACCTTTCTGCCCACACAATACTTCAAGCTGTCCAGTCGGCGGTCGTCCTGGTTCATATAGTACATGTCATGATAGCTGGCATCATGGAAGATGTTGAGTTGCGGATTCATGCGGAGCAACTGCTGCAATCCGTTCTCCATGGAGAGGATGCAACGGATAACCACCGTGCTTCGAGCCTCGATATTGGTCTTGCCAGCGAACACCTCAGGGAATCTCTCATACATACGGCGAGTGATGCCCTGATGCTGGAGGGCACCGAGCGGAGTCAGTTCGCCATCACGTCCCTTGGCATCCTCTCGAATCATTTTTACTTTCTGTAAGGTTTCCTCGCCCTTGACAGTCAGTTTGCCCTCCTGCTGCGCCTTGAGCAGCGAGAAGTAAGGCACATCGTAAGCTGCCTTGCCTATCATATATCGAGAGCCATGTCGGCCATAGTGGCTGATATAAAAAGGCTTATATCCCTTAGGGGCAGGAGTGAGTTGCTTCTGCGGTCCACGGTAAGCCACATAGTTACTAGCCGAGAGCGTGACGTCTCGACGGAAGTCCTCCTGGGGAGTCTGCGCAGTAGTCGTGGATGGCACGAAAGCCTGTGCCACGAGAGCTGCCACCAGAATCAAAAAGTTATTCTTCATTTCGTCTTTAATTATGATTGTCCGCTTGCAAAATTAGCAATAATTCTCGAAAAAAGCAAGCAAACGCATTATTTTTTCCCATTTTCTTCTTTTTATTCAAATAAAAGTATTACCTTTGCACTCGCAAATGCGCTTGTGGCGAAATTGGTAGACGCGCTAGACTTAGGATCTAGTGGTTTAGGCCGTGTAGGTTCGAGTCCTATCAGGCGCACTTTAGAAAATCCTAACTGCTTGATAATGAGTAGTTAGGATTTTTCAGTTTTAGGAATTGCCAACATTTTGGCAACGTATTTCGTTGCTAATTCATAATGGTTGCCAAAAGAAAAGACAAAAAAGCATAAATAGTGAGTAATATAAACGGTTTAGTGAAATATTATCATTATCTTTGTGGCTAAATAGTTTTAATAGGACAGAACTATGACACCAGAAGAAAAAGCAAGAGTCAAAATAGACCAATGGTTTGCTGATGCAGGATGGAAAGTTGTCAATCGCGATGAATATGAGCCTACCATTACAGCTGTAGCCATTCGCGAGGGATTGCTCAAAGGGAATCTTGAAGCAGATTATTTCCTGTTTATCAATGGGAAAGCAGTCGGTGTGCTCGAAGCAAAACGTGAAGAGGTTAATATTTCTTCCAACATGGTGAGTGAGCAAGCTATCACATATGCGATGCTGAAAGACTTGGAAAACAAGTTGAAGATGGAGAACAATCGCTTTTCTCAAAAGCTCTTATGGAACTCATACGCCATCGTATATGGTGACAAAGTACGACGTACAACCAAGAAGGAAGAGTCTGAGGCTCTGACCAATATCATCCAGTTGGTACGTTTTGCCTACCATCAGACGGAGAAATTGGAAAGTGCTTATCCTACGGCTCGAAGTATGTTTAACCTATGGTATGGTAGAAAACAGATGGACATAACGCCGAAGCAAAAGGATGTGATAAGCAAGATTGTAGAATATATCGCTGCCAATGGAGCTTGCAATGTACGTGAGATAAGAAAGACCGATGTCACCCATGCCGCTCAACTGATTGCGGCATTCGGAAACATGCAGAAAGCTGATGAAGCATTGGATTCTGTATATAAATTCGTAGTATTAAGAAAAATAGCATAGTATCAGATATGGCTAAGAATATAACAACCGAGCAGACGCTCACAAAGAAAGTATGGAATCTCGCCACGACATTAGCAGGAGTCGGAGTCGGATTTACAGATTACATAACACAACTCACCTATCTTCTTTTCTTGAAGATGGATGACGAGAACATGGAACTCTTTGGAGAGGATTCATCCATACCTGTTGGGTATAGATGGAAAGACTTAACAGATTTGGATGGCTATGACCTCGTAAAACAATATGAGAGCACACTCAAACTATTAAGTCAACAAGACGACCTCATCGGCACCATCTATACCAAAGCACAAAACAAGATAGACAAGCCTGTCTATCTAAAGAAGGTAATCACCATGATAGATGAAGAGCAATGGCTCATCATGGATGGTGATGTAAAAGGGGCTATCTACGAAAGCATCTTGGAAAGAAATGGTCAAGACAAGAAAAGTGGTGCTGGTCAGTACTTTACTCCTCGTCCACTGATCAAAGCAATGGTTGACTGTTCACAACCCCAAATTGGCGAAACAGTATGCGACCCTGCCTGTGGCACAGGAGGCTTCTTGCTTGCTGCCTACGACTACATGAAGGAACAAAGCCAGAATCGTGATAAATTGGACTTTTTGAACAACAAAGCATTGCATGGTAACGACATCACCCCACTTGTGGTTACACTTGCCTCCATGAACCTTTATCTTCATGGCATAGGCACAGCCCACAGCCCTATCGTATGCGAGGACTCCTTGGAAAAAGAGCCTTCTACCCTGGTAGATGTCATCCTTGCCAATCCTCCGTTTGGAACACGCCCAGCTGGCTCTGTCGAAATCAACCGTCCTGACTTCTATGTTGAAACCAAGAACAACCAGCTAAACTTCCTACAACACATGATGCTGATGCTTAAGACTGGAGGACGTGCAGCTGTGGTTTTGCCAGACAATGTGCTTTTTGAAGGTAATGCAGGAGAGACTATCCGCAAGAAACTCTTGTCAGATTTCAATCTCCATACCATTCTTCGCTTGCCTACTGGCATTTTCTATGCTCAGGGTGTAAAGGCAAACGTACTATTCTTCACCAAGGGGCAGCCAACTAAGGAGATTTGGTTCTACGACTATCGCACTGGTGTAAAACATACCTTGGCTACCAACAAGTTGACTCGTCACCACCTCGATGACTTTGTTAGTTGTTACCATGCCGAGAACATCAATGACCGTAAGGAAACATACGATGCCGAAAAGAACCCATCTGGCAGATGGCGCAAGTATAATATTGATGAAATCATGGCTCGTGACAAGACTAGCCTCGACATCACTTGGATTAAACAAGGCGATGAGACCGAGGATATACCTTTGAGCCAACTAATGGCAAACATCAAGGAACAGAGTCTGAACATCAACAAAGCAGTGAGTGAATTAGAAAAATTATTGAATGGTATTGAAGACAATACCAAGAAACAGTAAATAACAATTTCGTATGCGTGCATACGAAATTATCCCAAGACAAGATTAGTATGACAAAATATAATGTTAGCATAGTACAAGAAACGCAGTTTGCTGAAGTCATTGACATCATTCAGCAACATAAAAGCCATGCTTCACAAGTGGTAAACAACGAAACATTGCTTACAGCTTGGTATGTAGGCAGATATGTTTCCGAAAAACTTAAAACAGAAGAATGGGGAAGCAAAGTTGTTTCCCTATTATCAGAATACATTCGTGCAAACCGACCAGAAATCAAAGGATTTAGCCGAAGTAATATTTACAACATGGTAATGTTTTACGATGAATATTCATCTGAAAGTTTCATTAATGCTGTAAAGAAATATTTAGGCTCTCAATTTATACCAGTGACAACTGCACAAATTGGTAATAACGTATCAGAAACTTCTAATAGTGAAATTATATCCACAAAGAATACGGAAATTGTCCAGATGGCATCTGGACAATTTCCAAAGGTATTATTTCTGACCACATTATCAAATCACTACGACATATTGTGCAGATGTAGAAGTTTCGAGGAACGTCTGTTTTATATACTTTATGCACATAAAGAAAAATTAAGCAACAAGGAACTTCAACGAGCTATAACAACGCAAACTTATGAGGCATTATTGAGTGACAAGAACAATATGTCAAAGGGGCTTCTGGAAACTTATCCAAATTCACCAATTATGTTCAAAGACACATACTTTGTTGATTTCCTCAATTTACCAAAGAAACATAGTGAAACAAAACTGAAGAATGGTTTGATAGAACACATGAAGCAATTCATACTTGAACTAGGAAAGGACTTCATCTTTATGGATCAAGAGTACAAATTAAATGTTGGAGCATCTACATTCAAGGCTGACTTACTGTTCTTTCACCGTGGTTTGCAAGCGCTTGTGGCGGTCGAACTGAAGAAAACAAAGTTCCATCCTCGTGACCTCGGACAATTAGAGTTTTATCTTGAAGCTCTTGACCGTGATGTGAAACGTTCCAACGAGAACCCTTCCATAGGCATCATCTTATGTCCTGATGCGGACAAGGTAGTAGTTGAATATGCGATGAGTCGAAGTATGAGTCCTACGATGGTGGCGGAATATAAACGTATCTTAATTCCGCAAGAAAAAATGCAACAGCAATTAAAAGAATTCTGTCAGTTCTTCTTGAATGAAGACAATACCGATAAAAGATAAAACAAAATAATGGACACGAAAGCATTAAGACAAAAGATACTCGACCTTGCTATTCATGGCAAGCTCGTTCCACAAGACCCCAACGACGAGCCAGCATCGGTGCTGCTCGAACGCATCCGTGCAGAAAAGGAAAGACTTATCAAAGAAGGAAAAATCAAAAAAGGAAAGAAGTCTGCACAGACTTCTGATAAGCCACATTATCCGTATGAGCTGCCGAAAGGGTGGGAGTGGTGCAATATTAAAGATGTAACAAGTAAGATTACAGATGGAACTCATAACTCTCCTATCAATATGCCTAAAGGTGATTATAAATATGTCACTGCTAAGAACATAAAACCATCAGGGATTATGTTGGATAGCATAACTTATGTCAGTAAGGAGGTCCATGATAACATTTATTCTCGTTGTAATCCAGAAAAGGGAGATATATTGTATATAAAAGATGGAGCTACGACTGGGATTGTTACGCTAAACAATTTAGATGAGCCGTTCAGTTTGTTGTCTAGTGTAGCATTAATTAAACCATTAAGTATTGTATCTAACAAGTTCTTACTATATTATTTGCAAAGTTCGTTATGT
>CAVKXW010000061.1:0-14325 GCA_963660215.1 Bacteroidaceae bacterium
ATCTGTCTCACCAATGGGGTAAAGAAGGCACGTGGTGCTCCCAATCCATTGATACGCAGCGCATTGTTACATCCATTCTCATCGGTCCATTCCTTGTGGTCGATGAGACCAGGAGGCAAGGTATTGAGATCGAAATCGCACATGCGATAAGAGCCTATCATCATCGCCGCCTTCTGCTTGTGGAAGGCATCCACTACCTTCTGAAGGGTCTTTGGCGAAGAATAAAGGTCGTCGCTGTCGAGCTGGACGGCAAACTTGCCGCAATGGTCGCTATTGATGGCTACATTCCAGCAGCCACCGATGCCTAGGTCGTTTCTATCTGGCACAATCTGGATGAGGCGACCCGCCATCTTATCGTTCTTCGCTTCCATCTCTCGGGCTATCTCGGTGAGGATTTCACCTGTCTTATCCGTGGAATGATTGTTGACAACGATGACATTAAACTTGAAATTGGCTTTCTGGCTGAGGGCACTCTTTACGGCATCGGCGATAGTCTTCTCACGATTGAACACAGGGATGACCACGGAAGCCTCATACTCAAACTCCTGTTCGTCGAAGTCGGGCTGGCGATAGAAATTGGTGTCTACCAAGGCGCCCACCTTCTCCAAGTGCTGGGTACAAGCCTTCTCCATCTCTATCTGCACCTCGCGGTTGCGAGGGTTCACATAGTCGAACTGCTTCTCGCCACTCTTTCGGGTGTCAAGTTCGTCCTCGGTATAAAGGAACTCGTTGAGGTGGAAGATTTCTCCCACTCGGCTCAGATAAAGGCGAAGGTCATAGAGACCAGCAAACTGATATTCTGCACGGTCGTGCTGGGCAACGAAGTCATAGAGATACTGCGACTTGATAAGCCAAAGACTTCCAAAGTCGAAGTCATCACGAAGCGAGCCCTGCTGATAGTCGATGACAGGGTGTTTTACTAGCTTGCCCTTCACTTTCGTCTCTTGACCTTGTGTAGTCTCATCTTTCACCATCGAATAGTGGTCGGCGTAAACCATCACGGCACCCGTATCATCCGCCGTGCGTAGGAAACGCTCCAAGGCATAGAGTCCCCAACGGATAGGGGTAGTCTTGGTGCAAATCATCACATAGTCGGCATCGGCATTCTCGGCGATGCTGCTCACGGTGTTGGAACTTTCCAATCGGTCGATGACCACGAAGGCGCAGCCATCAGGCACTTGATGATGAGCGGCAAAGTCGGCGCTCACCAAGAGATTGATATGCTGAACTGTCTTGTTGTCGTGAAGTTCGGAGAGTACAGCCTGAGCTATCTCCAAGTCTTCACAAGGCAAGAATAAGTCTATTTTTTCTCTCATTTCTTTATGTTATGTTTTTGTCGTTTCAGCCTCGTTTTGAGGCGAAGAACAGTCATTTTTCTCTTTATTTTGGCTTATTATATTAAAATATGTGGCAAAGATACTAATTTTTCGGCAAAAAACACTATCTTTGCAGTATGAATAATGAAAAAAAATATCTTCTCGGTCTTACACTTGCTGAACTCAAGCAGGTGGCAAAGGACTTAGGTATGCCCGCTTTCACAGGTGGGCAAATGGCGAAGTGGCTCTATGAGCAGCACGTGAAGAGCATTGACGAGATGACTAACATCTCGAAGGCTAACCGTGCGAAACTCGCCGAAGAATACGAAATAGGATGCTTCGAACATTCGGATGCACAATACTCTGTGGATGGTACCATCAAGTACCTCTTCCCTACTCGTAGCGGTAAGTTTGTGGAGACAGTCTACATCCCAGACAAAGACCGCGCCACCCTGTGTGTCTCCTCACAGGTGGGCTGCAAGATGAACTGCCTCTTCTGTCAGACTGGCAAGCAGGGCTTCGAGGGAAGTCTTCCAGCTGGTGACATACTGAACCAGATTTACTCTTTGCCAGAGGTGGACAAACTGACCAACATCGTGTTCATGGGACAGGGGGAGCCAATGGACAACCTCGACAATGTGCTTCGTGCCACTGAGATTTTGACCGCCAACTATGGTTGGGGATGGAGTCCTAAGCGCATCACGGTCAGTTCGGTGGGCATCAAGAACAAGTTGAAGAGATTCCTAGAGGAGAGCGAGTGCCACGTTGCCATCTCCATGCACGACCCTATCCCTGAGGAGCGTGCCGAGCTGATGCCAGCCGAACGAGGTATGGGCATCGAGCAGGTGGTAGACCTCTTGCGCAACTACGACTTCTCCCACCAGCGCCGTCTCTCCTTCGAGTACATCGTCTTCAAGGGTGTGAACGACAGTATGCAGCACGCCAAGGCCATCATCAAGTTGGTGAAGGGTCTCGACTGTCGCTTCAACCTCATCCGTTTCCACCAGATTCCAAACATTCCGTTGCATGGCGTGGATGACCAGAAGATGGAGCAGTTCCGTGATTACCTCACAAGCCACGGAGTGTTCACCACCATTCGTGCCAGCCGTGGTCAGGACATCTATGCCGCTTGCGGTCTTCTCAGCACCTCCAAGAAAATCGGGGAAATCAGGGAGCATGAGGAGGAAGAGAAACATTCGCACCGATAAAAGGAAGGAGGCTAAAAAAATGGGACAAAGAGACGAAAAAGAGAAAGAAAAGACTAAAAGAGTGGAAACAGCAAAGTTGTGCTACAACATTTGCCACTCTATTATAACAATAACCGTATTAGGAAATGCAGCTCCCTTATTTGGCATAGGGAATGCAGAACTATCCATCGGATTGTTTACCTTTGGCGTTATAGCCGCTTCTATATTTTTCATCATAGGATATACAATTTTAAATAAATAAGATATGGAATCATTAGTTTTTACAATGGCAGGTCTAGCATTCATCGGATTATGCATTTTGATTTTCCTATATACGCCGAAAGGCAAGAAAATTCTCGAGGAAATGTAATGAGCATGAGAATCACCCCGACGTTCATCTGCTTCCTACTATTCATTAGTTGTGGTAGCAAAAGTAACCATTTGCCTGCCAGCACAGGACAGCCCTATGAGGTTGTGTTGGAAGGAGATACCGACAGTATCGTCACAAAGATACTAACGGAAAACGTGCCAGCCCTCCCCCAACCAGAACCACTCTGCAACGTGATACAAGTGAAGAAGGGAAAAGCAAGAGGAAGCTACCTGCTGATGAGAACCCGAATCACTGTTGACATAGACTATCGACACAAGGGATTCTCTGTTAAGACGACACAAGACGAGAACGCTTCGCCCCAAACCATCATCCGCATCAAGGCGAAATCGGCAGAACAACTCAGAGCCATGTTCTACGACAAGAACGGAATGCTCAACAAGAATAGCCAGCAGATCCGTGACTTCATCGACCAACAGGAACTGAAGCACCTTGTCTCTCTCATCAAGCAGAACCCAGAGAAGCAAAGAGTAGTAAAGCGTATGTTCGGCATCGACATGAAAATATCAGCAGCCATCGATGCCAGCAAGAAAGGAAAGGGATTCCTTTGGCTCAGCAACAATGCTAGCACTGGAATGCAAAACATAATCATCTTCCGTCTAAACGGAACTGGAACAAGCAACACAGAAGTAGAAGGCGGAACAGGCTGGAACTATGACCGACAAGAAATAAACAAAGTGCTACGGGCATATATACCAGGCGAAACAGACCAGATGTACATGCAACTTACCCAAGCACAAGAGAACATGGTTGGTGAGATGTTGGATGACAGCAACCCTTATGCCATACATTGCATGTGGGCAAGAGGCCTATGGGAAATGAAGGGCGATGCCATGGGAGGCCCCTATATTCTCAGATGCATCCCCATGAGTAAAGGCAAAACCATCGCTAAATTCGGTCAACAAACTGGGAAGATAGACTCGCGAATCGTCATCATCGCCTTTGTTTACGCCCCAGAAATGAAAAAGAGAAATTTAACGAAGCAGCTAGAGGCTGCTCTAACAACAATAAATTAAGACAAAATGGAAAATAACAAAATTAGGGTGGCTATCACCCACGGAGATACCAATGGTATCGGATACGAGCTCATATTTAAAACATTTGCAGAGCCAGAGATGTTGGAATTTTGCACACCTATCATCTATGGTTCTCCTAAAGTGGCAGCTTATTACCGCAAGGCGATGAACCTACCTGCTCAATTCTCTATCATCCAAAAAGCAGAAGAGGCAGAAGACGGCAGAATAAATCTTCTCACAGCTGTTGACGGCGAAGTGAAGGTTGATATGGGTATTCCGACAGAAGAATCGGGAACCGCAGCCATCCAAGCACTTGACCGAGCCATGACAGACTACCGTGACGAACTTTTCGATGTATTGGTGACAGCTCCTATAAACAACCAGAATGCACAAATAGAGGGTTACCCATTCAAGGGGCACCTTAACTACATAGAAACCTGCCTAGGAGAAGGTCATAAAGGGCTCACCATGCTCTGTTGCGAGAATTTACGCATCGCTTCCGTCACAGGAAAAACGCCACTGAAGGAAGTACCAGGAACCTTGAGCCAGAAGCTCATCGTCGAAAAAGTGCAACTAATGCACCAAACCTTGAAATGTGACTTTATGCTCACCAACCCACGCATCGCCGTGCTCGCCTTGAACCCTCGCGCTAACGAGGAAGAGAGTTGCGGCACCGAAGAATGCAACATTCTGAATCCTGCTATTGATGAACTCGCCTCAATGGGCATCCAAGCATTTGGTCCATACGCGGCAGACGACTTCTTCGGCAAAGGACAGTATATTGAGTTTGATGGTATCATGGCGATGTATCATACCCAAGCCACGACTCCTTTCCGCACACTCTACGATGAGGATGGAGTACTCTACACCGCAGGCTTACCTATCATTCACACTGCGGCAGACACCACGCCAAACTACCCTATCGTGGGCAATAACGAAGCTGATCCAACAGCGTTTCGACACGCAATATTCATGGCTTTGGACGCTTACTGCAATCGGGTGGCATATAACGAAGCTAGAGAAAACCCACTCCCCAAACTCTACCATGAGAAAAGAGATGAAAGTGAGAAGATTCGTTTCTCTATCCCGAAAAAGAAATAAAAATCGGATACCTTTTGAGGGAAGAACACCCTTCAAAACGTTAAAATAAAGAAAAAATGCTGATAATTCAGAAAAAATGAGTAATTTTGGCAGCTAAATGGATACTTCCGAACTTCAAAAAATAAAGCAGCGCTACAATATCGTCGGCAATAGCGACGGATTGAACCATGCACTCGATGTTGCCTTACAGGTGGCACCGACTGATCTCAGTGTGCTCATCATCGGCGAAAGCGGCGTGGGTAAAGAAATCATCCCGAGGGTGATACACGACAATTCTCCACGCCGCCGAGAGAAGTATTTTGCCATTAATTGTGGCAGCATACCAGAGGGCACCATCGACAGTGAGCTCTTCGGTCATGAAAAGGGCTCTTTCACTGGCGCTATAAGCGAAAGCGAAGGTTACTTCGGAATAGCAGACAAAGGAACCATCTTCCTTGACGAGGTTGGTGAACTACCAATCCAAACACAAGCACGTTTGCTACGCGTACTAGAAACAGGCGAATATATTCGCGTGGGAGGCACAGAAATCAGAAAGACAAACGTACGTATTGTCGCCGCCACCAATGTGAACATGCGCAAAGCCATAAGCGAGGGAAGGTTTCGTGAAGACTTGTACTACCGTCTAAACACCATCCCGATACAAATGCCTGCACTGAGAGATCGCGGTGGAGACATACTCCTCTTGTTTCGCCTCTTTGCATTGCAAATGGCAGAGAAATACAAATTACCTAAGATTTCGCTTACGGAGGAAGCTAAGCAGATTATGCTAAAATATAAGTGGCCTGGCAATGTGCGCCAGCTCAAAAATATCACCGAACAGATATCGGTACTGAGCCCAGAGCGAGAAATCAGTGCAAAAACACTCACATTGTTCATACCACAAGATGAGGAAACAACTCAGCTTGCTACCATTCAGTCTACAGACAAAGGGGAACATAGCTATGCCAGTGAGCGAGAGCTACTCTACAAGATTCTATATGAATTGAGAGGCAATGTTAGTGACCTAAGACGCGACATGAACAATTTGCGCAAACAACTGAACGAAGCTAGCCAACTGAGCAGCGCAACCAATTACATGCAGCACTTAGACAATAGCATGCCTGCACCCGTACAGGGAATGGACACATTGAGAAGTCCTATGCCAAGCATCGAAAAGTCTGAAGTCGAAGAAGCAGAAGTGGAAGAAATCAAAGAAGAGCTTGTGGAAAATGTAAACAAAGACGAAAATCTGAACTTGAGCGACCTTAGCAAACAGATGATAGAGCGAGCCTTGGAGCGAAACAATAATAATCGCAAGAAAGCAGCTGAGGAATTAGGAATATCCGATCGCACCCTATACAGAAAAATAAAGAAATACGGACTATAAAGAGAAAGTCTCAAAATAAACAAGGAGACCATCAAAAATGAAAACATTACGTGCGTACATATATATAATAGGCATAATCGTGGTCATAGCGACAACGGCAGCATGCTCTGTGAGCTATAAGTTCAATGGTGCCAGCATTGACTACACGAAGACAAAGACCATCCAAATAGCCGACTTCCCAATCAGAAGCTCCTATGTATGGGGACCTATGGGGCCAATGTTCAATAATGAACTGAAAGACAAGTTTGCTAGCAACACGCAACTCAGACAAGTTTCGCGCAATGGCGACCTAAAGATTGAGGGCGAAATCACTCAATATAGCCAGCGCAACAAATCAGTTTCTTCTGAGGGATATTCTGCACAAACCGAGTTGAGCATTACCATAAATGTGCGCTTCACCAACACAAAAAATCATAGTGAGGACTTCGAGCGCCAATTTACATCAGCCAAGACCTACGATACCACACAAAGCCTAGCGTCTGTGCAGGAAGAGTTGGTCACTCAAATTGTGAAAGACTTGGTTGACCAGATATTCAATGCCACCGTGGCTAACTGGTAAAAATAAATAACAAGAAGGAAAGTGGAACTAAGTAGACTAATACAACATCCCGAAGAGATGAACCGAGAAACGCTCTACGACTTGAGAGCTCTCTTGGCTCTATATCCGCATTATCAGACAGCACGCCTGCTGATGCTGAGAAACTTATACTTGCTCCACGCCCCTAGCTTCGACGAGGAATTACGCAAAGCAGCAATCTACATTACAGATAGGAAAGTAATATTCCAAATGATAGAAGCTGCTCACTACCAGCTCAACAAGACTCAAGCAACAGGCAAGCAACAAGTCGTTAGCTCTGCAAGCATTAAACCATCTGAAAAAGAAATGAATGCAGACCGTACGAGCGACCTCATTGACAACTTTTTAGGCTCAATCCCTATGGAAGCAAATGGCGAGGAGAAAAAAAAGGAGAAGCGCAAACCTACTCCAGCAGATGCAGCAGTCGACTACGTTGCCTACCTCATGGAAACAGAGGATAAAGAAGAAGCAGACGAACCTTCACGAACAATCAGTCTCATTGACGACTTCATGGAAGATGGAGGATTCAAATTGCAAAAACTGGAGCAAGGCGAAGACTACAAGCCAGAATATACACCGGATATTGAAAATGAAGATGCTAAGAATGAGGGTGATGAAGAAAATAGCGGAGTCTTCACAGAAACATTAGCTCGCATATATATCAAACAAGGCAAATATCAACGGGCTTATGCCATCATCGATCGCCTCTACAAGCAACATCCACAGAAAAATAGTTACTATGTGGACCAGTTGCGATTCCTAGAGAAACTGATGAGGGCTAAAAAGAAGAAATAATAACAAAAATAATAAATAAAACTAGTTTTAAAAATGGCTTACACATTATTCGTAGTATTAATCGTCCTGGTATCATTACTGATGATTCTCATCGTACTCATCCAGGAATCAAAAGGAGGTGGACTTGCAAGTAACTTTTCTTCCACCAATTCTATCATGGGCGTTCGAAAGACCACCGACATCGTAGAAAAACTTACATGGGGATTGGCTATTGCCATGGTTGTAATAAGCGTGGCTTGCGCCTACGTAGCTCCTCAGGCATCTGGCGAAAGTAGCGTAATGGAAGGTGCCACTCAAGAACAAACAGCACTTCCTGCCATGCCAGGCGCAAGCAAGGACGCAGCAGGTGCACAAAAGGCAGCACCTGCTACAAACAACAATGGCGCTACTGGTGACAAGGCTGCCCCTGTAGTACCTGCCACCCCAGCCAAGTAAGGAAATAAACTACAGAAAAGAATCAGAAAGTGCCGTTTCTTTAAGGAAACGGCACTTTTTTTGATAAATGCTTAAAAAAAACAAGAAAATATTTGGTGGAACAAAAAAAAATCCGTACCTTTGCACTCGCTTAAAAGAAATAGCAATATTGAAATAAGCAATTAAAATGGTGGACGTAGTTCAGTTGGTTAGAGCGTCAGATTGTGGTTCTGAATGTCGTGGGTTCGAGTCCCACCTTCCACCCAACACAAATAAACCCTACAAGAAAAATTTCTTGTAGGGTTTATTTGTGTTGGGACTTTCTTCAAAAAGTCTTATCGAAAAAAGAGAAAAAATGCAGGAAGACTCAGCATCTACCTGCATTTTCACTAGTTACAAGATGACAATTTTTATCGTATAACCTTCACCTCTCCATTCTTCGCAATTTTCACAATACTAGATGGGTTATGAGGCTTATGCTCTTGACGGCGAGTCCAACAAACATAATCCACAGCATTCAATATCTCCTCAGATATATCGCGATAGTTCTGGGCCGCAGGTTCACCACTTATATTAGCACTTGTGCTAACAATAGGTTTTTGGAATCGATAGCAAAGCTGTTTACTAAAATCCTCATAAGTCACACGCATCGCCAACGATCCATCTTCAGCTACCAAGTTGTCCGCCACGCCCGTAGCATCGTCTAGAATAACAGAGGTGGGCTTTACAGGCATTGCTGCATCTACAAAGTCCCATGCCACTTGAGGCACGTTTCGGAAATAGCGAGCCATACGATTGGCTGAGTCGACAAGACATATGAGAGCCTTGGAATCGTCACGCTTCTTTATCTTATAGACCTTAGCTACAGCCTCCGCATTGGTCGCATCACAACCTATGCCCCACACGGTATCTGTGGGATAAAGTATCACTCCCCCCTTGCGCATGCATTCCACAGCACGCTTGATATCTTCTTCTTGTGTCATATTACAAATATATATACATTTACTAAAAAAACTAGAAATCTTCAGCTATATCTTTCTTGATGCACTCATAGCACGCAATATCCTTCATTCCGTTCAGAAAGGCACCCGCCTCCATGCGTTTCTTGCCCGAGAGTTGCAACTCTAGAATATCGAGCCATTCGTCAAGGCATGCTACCTGCAAATGCTTGTCCTCAATACGAAGAGACCCCACAGGCGCCGCACCTCTCTTGAGCCCCGTCTTCCAAACCTTGAATATCTTGAGCACTTGAATTTTCTCCGTACTCTTCTTCTGAGCAGGATGCGAGGTAGGCTTTCCAAAGTCCACATATTCATTTTTGTTCACAGTAGAACTATCCAGCGGGTCATCGAAGAAAACGATAGATTCCTTTTTCTTCAGTTCCGTCCAAGCCCCAGGATAAGGAGACAATCCACGCACGAAATCATAGACTTGCTTACCAGGCTTGTGAAAATCTATGCGACAAGTATCCTTAAAAATCTTGGGAGCCGATTTCAGCTCCAATCCCTCACCCATCATCTCCTCTTGAGGCAGACTAGGTAAATGACCATCCGAAGCCAACAAGGCATCAACCGTTTCTATTGCCAACTCCGCACCTAGACACATGAGACCATTGTACACATACTCCACATCAGCTGTATCAGGGATAGGGAATCTCTTTTGCATGATGATACGTCCCGTATCAATTTTACTATCTAGAAAAAATGTAGTGACACCCGTCTCCGTCTCTCCATTAATAATAGCCCAATTGATAGGCGCAGCACCACGATACTGAGGTAGCAAAGCTGCATGAACATTAAAGGTGCCTAGCTTTGGCATTGCCCAAACCACCTCAGGCAACATACGGAAAGCCACTACTACCTGCAGGTCTGCATGATAAGAGCGAAGCTGATCCACAAACACAGGATCCTTCATCTTTACAGGTTGCAACACTGGCAATCCTTGTGCTAACGCATACTTCTTCACTTGCGAAGGCTGCAAGGTGTCTTGATGCCTGCCTACAGGCTTATCAGGCTGCGTAACAACAGCCACGACATTATATCCACCCTCTACAAGGCGTTTTAGACTCTCAACCGCAAACTCGGGAGTGCCCATAAAAATTATTTTTAAATCTTCTTTCTTCATTTCTATTTCTCCATTCTTTTAATAATATTTTTAGAGAGAATACAATCTATACCCTTTTATTCGGCAGACATATCCGCCACTATCTGGCGATACATTGAGTAAATCTTCGTTCGACTGATGTAGCCAAGTAAGATTCCCGTCACATCAACCACAGGCAACTGGGCGGCATCTGTCTTGTCAAATTTACTCATCACTTCATCCATTGAGTCATGATTGGTAAGCACTGCAGAAGGTTGCAACATCAGTTGTTTCACAGAGAAATGACCATACAGCTCTGAACGGAAAATAATGTGTCTAATCTTTGTTATATCTATCACCCCTAACAAAACACCCGCCTGATCCAAAACTGGCATGAAATTGTTATTACTACGACTTATCTCGCTTACGAGCTTCCCCATCGGCAAATCAGGACTCACAGGGTGATAATCTTTTTCTATTACATCTTGCATACTTAAAAGGGTGAGTGCAGCCTTATCTATGTGGTGAGTCAAAAGCTTTCCTTCCCTAGCCAAACGAAGTGCATAAATACTATGACTCTCGAAAATACTGATAGTAAGCAACGAAGATATACATACAATCATCAGCGGCATAAAAAGCTGGTAACCACCCGTCAGTTCCGCTATCAAGAAAATCCCCGTCAACGGTGCATGCATTACGCCAGTCATCACCCCCGCCATCCCCATCAGCGTAAAGTTTTGCTCTGGTACATAGATACCAACCTGATTTACATTCCAAAGACGAGCAAAGAAAAAACCAGCAAATCCACCAATAAAGAGTGAAGGAGCAAACGTTCCACCACAGCCACCACTACCATTGGTTGCAGAAGTAGCAAACACTTTAGTAAAAGTTACCAAGCCGATATAGAGAATCAATAGATGATTGTGACCATAGAAAAGCGAATTATCCATCACCTGTCCCCAATCCATCTCTGTCCTGCCCTTCAAAAGTATATTTACAGCCGAGTACCCCTCGCCATAGAGTGAAGGGAACAAGAAAATAAGTGAACTCAATATCAAGCCACCAAACATCAATTTTACATAAGGATATTGAGCAAGCTTGGCAAAGAATCCCTCACAAGCAGACATAGTGCGCATGAAGTAAAGACTTACGAAACCACAGAAAATACCCAACAAGATGCAGGCAGGTGTACGATCTAGCACCCAAGGATTGGTGAGTGTAAAATCAAACAAACTCTTTGATCCCATTAGGATATAGGTAAAACAAGTGGCAGTGACACAACTTATCAAGATGGGCAAGAGTGATGCCATACTCAAGTCTACCATCAATACCTCTAGCGTGAACACCAATCCTGCGATAGGAGCCTTAAAGATACCAGCAATAGCTGCCGACGCACCACATCCCACAAGCAAAATCATCGTCTTCTTATCCATGCGGAACAACTGTCCCAAATTCGATCCAATCGCAGAACCAGTGAGCACGATAGGGGCCTCTGCTCCCACAGAGCCACCAAAGCCAATCGTTATGCCCGAGGCTACAACCGATGACCAACAGTTGTGTGCTTTCAGTTTAGAGCTCTTTGTAGAAATGGCATAGAGTACACGGGTGATACCATGAGAGATATTATCCCTAACCACATACTTGATGAAGAGCGAGGTAAGATAAATACCTACAATAGGAAACAATAAGAACAGCAAATTGTATGTCCCCTTATTGAACCCTGAAGTTAGCAACACTTGAATCTCATGCACAATACCATGTAAGAAATATCCTGCCACCGATGCCAACACACCGATAACAAAAGCCAAGATTAGGGTCATCTGGCGGTCGGAGAGATGAGCCTTTTGCCAAGCCACCATCCTCGTCGCCCAGTTACCCTTATTTTCTAAAATCTCTTCATCCATCATATCTAAAATTCCGAAGTGAAATGGAACGTGATATGCTCAAAGTCTTGTTGCGCCATACTCAGCACATAACCTGAATCTGCCAGAAACACATCCCTGCCCTCAATATCTTTCGCCATATACTGATACTTACGCTTCTTGAAGTTTTCGAGTTCCTTCTCGTCGTCAGCCTCTATCCAGCAAGCCTTGTGCAAGTGGACAGGTTCCCAACGACACTTGGCATTGTACTCATTCTCCAAGCGATACTGGATAACCTCAAACTGCAACTGTCCCACCGTACCCACGATGCGACGACCATTAAACTGGTTGACAAACAACTGTGCGACACCCTCGTTCATCAACTGCTCCAAGCCTTTTTGGAACTGCTTGCTCTTCATCGGGTCATCATTCTCGATGTACTTGAACAACAGAGGAGAGAACGAAGGTAATCCACGGAAGTGTATCTTTTCTCCCTCGGTCAAGGTATCGCCAATCTTGAAGATGCCGTTGTCTGGCAAACCAACGATGTCGCCAGGATAAGCCTCGTCGATGGTACTCTTGCGCTGTGCCATAAACTGAGTAGGCGAAGAGAAACGCACGGTCTTGCCAAGACGTACATGATAGTAAGGCTGATTGCGAACGAACTTGCCTGAGCAAATCTTGCAGAACGCAATACAAGAGCGGTGGTTAGGGTCGATGTTGGCAGTAATCTTGAAGATGAAACCTGTAAACTTAGACTCCTCAGGCTCTACCTCACGTTCCTCAGCCTTAGTTGGCTTAGGAGATGGAGCTATCTGCACGAAGCAGTCCAAGAGTTCCTGCACACCGAAGTTGTTCAATGCAGAACCGAAGAAGACTGGTGCCACCTCGGCAGAACGATAAGTCTCCACATCAAACTCTGGGTATACACCATCCACCAAGTCAAGTTCCTCACGAAGCTGGGCTGCCTCACGCTCGCCCACATGTTGGTCGAGTTCCTCAGAGTTGATGTCCACTTCTACCTTTTCTGTAACACGTTGTTTGTTTGGTGTAAAGAGATTGAGCTGATGCTCGTAAATATTATAGACGCCCTTGAAACGAACGCCCTGACCGATAGGCCATGACAAAGGGCGAACCTTAATCTTCAGTTCTGCCTCCAACTCATCAAGCACGTCGAATGGGTCACGTCCCTCACGGTCCATCTTGTTGATGAAGATAATAACAGGAGTATTGCGCATGCGGCAGACCTCCATCAACTTACGGGTCTGTGCCTCCACACCCTTGGCAGAGTCTACCACGATGATGGCTGAGTCTACCGCTGTCAGTGTACGATAAGTATCCTCAGCGAAGTCCTGGTGTCCAGGAGTATCGAGTATATTCACCTTATATGGATCGCCAGTCTGTCCGTCAGGCAGATAATCAAACTCCATCACGGATGTAGACACGGAGATACCACGCTGCTTCTCGATGTCCATCCAGTCGGAAGTAGCAGTCTTGCGAATCTTATTATTCTTAACGGCACCTGCCACCTGAATCTGTCCACCGAAAAGGAGGAACTTCTCTGTCAAAGTTGTCTTACCTGCATCAGGGTGAGAAATGATGGCAAATGTTCTTCTTCTTTCTATTTCTTTCATACCTATTGTCTATGTACTATTCCTTAATTCTTAATCTTAAATTATTAATTCTTAAATTCCTCCTACATATCGCCATCCTCAAACTTCAGTCCTTCGGTGCGATCCTTGATATAGTAATCACTGAGCAATCCTACAAAGGTAGTAATCTCCTTGATGGCACGTTCGGTCTCTGGCGTAATCGGCTTCTTCTGCAATCGGAGCATCATCACGCCATAGAGGGCATCGAGGCAAGTCTCTATCTCATTGAGATTTTTGTCACCACGGTTGCGAAGTTCCACGATGAACGGCAACACCTTGTAATACTCTGCATTGTAGATAGGGAACTTCGTGCTCTGCAAGAGTTGTCCGTGAAGATCTATGACATCTTGAAGCAACACCTTATTTATATTGAGGTGTCCTGACTCACGCTTGCCCTCCTCGTTCATCATACGAATGAGATTGCCAAACCAGTCTATCACCTCGTCCTTCTGCTCATCAGTGAAGTTGAAACGCTCGATATAGTTTTTCTTGATGACTGGCAGCGAACATCCGTAGGCACGGATAATGTCCTCTATCTGCCACATATATAAGAGGTATTCAGCGATACT
>CAVKXW010000061.1:14408-18193 GCA_963660215.1 Bacteroidaceae bacterium
TTAGAACTCCGGGAGGTGATACAGATTGAATATCGTACCTATCAAGGCAATGACTGAGAAGATAATGACGATACTGCCTATCACCTTATTAATAATAAGGATGCCGTTGGTATCAAACTTACCCCTTATCTTGTCGATGAGCCAGGTAAGCCCGAACCACCAAAGCAACGCACCGAAGACGATGCTTAGATACCCCACTCCCATCTCCAGCGGCATATCAGGTACGACGAAGGCGAACTGGGCAAATGCTGCCATAAAGAGGAAGACAATGAGCGGATTGCTCAGCGTCACCAAGAATGCTGTCAATCCATTGTGAAACAAAGTACCTTGCTTGTTGCTACTCTGGTGCATATTCTTCATCGGGTTGCTCTTGAAACAATACACCCCAAACACAAGGAGCAAGACACCACCGAAAATCTGAAGGTAGAACTTATTCTCTGCATTGTTCACAAAGTCCATCACAAAGCTCATACCGAGTCCTGTGAAAAGAGCATACACGATGTCGCTACAGGCCGCACCAATACCCGTAACAAACCCATACCAACGTCCCTTATTCAAAGTACGCTGGATGCACAAGATGCCAACTGGCCCCATCGGCGCAGAGGCAATCACACCTATGATAATTCCCTTGAAAATAAAGTCAAGGATATTTATCTCTATTGGAAACGCTAAATTCATTATAAGTATCAATACTAATCAATCAGTCGGCAAAGTTACAAAAATTCGGGCATATCAAGCAATTTTTTCTGTAGAAACTTCGTTTTGGACCTACTTTTTTTATTAGAATTAGGAAACTACATTAATTTTCAGGCAAAATCTAATCCTTTAAGTATTTTTAATCTTACAAGAGCCATGGTTTATTTTTTTTTCAGTATCTTTGTGGCATAAAAACGTAAATATTAAACATTCTAACTAATTATTAATATAAAAAACATGATACAAAACGAACTTAAGCCGTACGTAATCGGTCTAGACCTTGGCGGCACTAACTCTGTATTCGGAATTGTTGACGCACGTGGTGAAATAAAAGCCACTACAGCCATCAAAACTGGCGGATACGACAAAGCAGAAGATTACGTAAAGGCATCCATAGAGGCTTTACAGCCTATTATTGAGACTGTTGGCGGAATAGAGAAAATCAAGGCTATGGGCATAGGTGCCCCTAATGCAAATTATTATACAGGCAATATCGAATTTGCCCCTAATCTTCCCTGGGCACACAATGGAGTTGTGCCATTGGCGAAACTATTTAGTGACGCTTTGGATGGACTGCCTGTAGGTATCACAAATGATGCCAATGCAGCAGCTTTGGGCGAAATGACCTATGGCGTAGCTCGTGGCATGAAGAATTTCATAGACATCACCCTCGGTACTGGTGTAGGTTCTGGAATTGTCATCAATGGTCAGATGGTTTATGGCTGCGATGGTTTTGCTGGCGAGCTAGGTCATGTAATTGTAGTACCAGGAGAGAATGGCCGTCCATGTGGTTGCGGAAGAAAGGGGTGTTTGGAAGCATACTGCTCTGCAACAGGTGTGGCACGCACTGCACGCGAATTTTTGAAGACAAGTGACGAGCCATCTTTGCTCCGCGACATTAAGCCAGAAGACATCACCTCTTACGATGTAAGTGTAGCCGCTGGCAAGGGTGACGAATTGGCTAACCGTGTTTACGATTTTACGGGTAAGATGCTTGGTGAAGCATGTGCTAACTTTGCAGCATTCTCATCTCCAGAAGCATTCGTCTTCTTTGGTGGTTTAACAAAGGCTGGAGACCTTTTAATGAAGCCAATCAAGGAAGCTTATGACAAAAATGTATTGAAAATATTCAAGGGTAAGGCTAAGTTCTTAGTATCTACCCTAGATGGCAGTTCAGCTGCTGTGCTTGGAGCAAGCGCTGTAGCTTGGGACTTATAAAATAGAGTAATAAATTTATACAATATTAAGTTTTTAGTTATTAGGTTTGAGGATGGATAAGAGCTCAAGAGAGAGACCATCCATACTCTCTTGATTGTTTATTGTCTTTTTTCAAAATAGACAAACATAAACATGAAAAATAAAGTTTAGTACTCGTGAGAGCACTAAACTTTATCTTTTTTAATTTATCAACCAGTTTTTCACAATAATTCTCCCCTTAGGGGTAAGTACACTTTCGGGATGAAACTGGATGCCATGGATGTCGTAGTTCTTGTGTTTCAATCCCATGATACATCCATCATCGCTCACAGCTGTAACATCTAGACACTCAGGGAAATGGGTTCTGTCTACCACCCATGAATGATAACGACCTATCTCGATGCGCTTAGGCAAACCAGCAAAGATGGGGTCATTGCCAAACTGGGTGCAAGGGGTTGCCACACCATGATACACCTCACTAAGGTTGGTAAGTTTGGCACCGAACACCTCGCCTATCGCCTGATGTCCCAGACAAACGCCGAGCATCGGCTTCCTGCCTGCATAATGCTTGATAACATCCATCAAGAGTCCTGCCTCCGAAGGGATTCCAGGTCCTGGACTCAATATGATTTTGTCAAAAGGCTCCAACTCTCGCAACTGGAACTGGTCGTTGCGATAGACCGTTACCTCTACTCCGAGTTCCTTCACCAAATGCGCTAGGTTATAGGTGAAGGAATCGTAATTATCTATGATTACTATCTTCATTTCATTCAATGTTAAATGTTAAGTGTTGAATGTTAAATTCTTCACTCTTCGTTCTTCACTCTTCACTTAAATTAGAGCTGCTCGGCAATGTGAATCGCCTTTGTCAAGGCACCCAACTTGTTATTACACTCTTCCAACTCATACTGGTCGTTGCTCTTTGCCACTACACCGCTACCTGCCTGAAACCACAATTCGCCATTGCGGCTGATGAAGGTTCGGATGACGATAGCTTGGTTGAGGTCTCCGTTCAACCCGATGAAACCGATGCAACCTCCGTATGCACCACGGTTGTGTGGCTCCAACTCCGAGATAATCTGCATGGCACGCACCTTTGGCGCACCGCTCAACGTACCAGCTGGGAAAGTGTCGATAAACTCCTTGATATGGTCGGCGTCCTTGTCGAGCGTTCCGCTTACACGGCTCACCAAGTGAATCACGTGGCTATAGAACTGCATGTCCTTGTAGAAGTCCACCTTCACGCCATGACAGTTGCGGCTCAAGTCATTGCGCGCCAAGTCTACCAACATCACGTGTTCTGCATTCTCCTTCGGGTCGTTGCGCAAGAACTCGGCTGCCTTTCGGTCTTGTTCCATATTGCCTGTACGCTTGGTGGTTCCTGCGATTGGGTCGATGAAAGCCTTATCGCCCACGATACGGTTGTGGGTCTCTGGCGAAGAACCAAAGATACGGAAACCGCCGAAATCGAAGTAGAAGAGATAAGGCGAAGGATTGATGCTACGCAGGGCACGATAGAGCTTGAAGTCATCGCCCTCATACTTCTGGACGAAGCGGCGGCTCACCACTATCTGGAACACATCGCCACGCAAACAGTGCTGGATGCAACGACGGATGTTAGCCTTGTGCTCCTCGTCGGTCAAAGTGGAAGTGGTTTCGCCTACAGGATGGAAGTCGTAAGGCTTCACATTCGCCTTGTTCACTGCCTTCAGCAGTTCGTCAATTTCCTTTTCACCTTCCGAACTATTGGATTCTTCACTCTTCGCTCTTCCCTCTTCACTTTCACAAAGAGCTATCAGCTCCATGGTGTTGTTGAAGTGGTCGAACACGATGATGTCCTTATACATTATATAATATATGTCAGGGGCATCATTCTTCTCCATCGTCGTATC
>CAVKXW010000062.1:0-18157 GCA_963660215.1 Bacteroidaceae bacterium
TACTGCGACACTTTGAGGGGCTTTTTGTTCTCCAAATTGTCGCTATCTATCACGCAATTCTCCAAACAGAAAGCGTTAATCGGGTTGTCGTTTAGCTCAATCCTCGCCGGACTGTCCCATGCAAGCATCTCAAAACTTTCCACTGGTAGGTTAAAGCTGCCATAAGTCTGGCTGAACGGTGTCAGCACGTTTCTTGCTCCCACGGTCTTTAGGATGCTCGTCAGTTCCTGCGCCTTGTAAGCATCATAGCCGATACGCACGATGTTCACCAACTTGCTTCGCCTTAGAATATCCTCGGTAATCGCCGCCGTGTCTATCTTCTCGCCCTTGCAGAACTTTAGATACCCCTTTTCGTGCCAAAGCCTGTATAGCTGTTCGTTGGGATGCCCCTTTAACGCTCCCTCCGGGAAATAATAATCCGTGTGCGAGTAAAAACGCTTGGTGGCTGAAAGATAGACGGTATAGGACACTGCACTGAAATCATCATGCACCGAAAGGTCAAACGCCACGGCACAATCTGGGCGGCCCTGCACTTGGTCTATGTCGAAACTGCCCAAAAGTTCCTGTGCCTTTTCGTGGGTAAACCACGTTTTTTCGTCGTTTATCGTGAAAATATTAAGCAATTTCGTGCGAAAAGCAAGCATATTCTCTGCCGATAGCTGGGCGGTCTGCCACTCGTTTTCGTAGTAGTCGGGTTGCACGGTGATGCCCAAATGGGGCTGCACCTTTGCCCACGTCTTCGGGTCGTTCTCCGCATCGTCCACATCAGGCATGAAGACGGATGCAAACATAGTGTCGCCCTCCGCCTCACCTCGCAAAACCCTCAACACTCCGTCCAACTCGTGAGCAAATGGGCCGTCCACCACCTCGGATGCCGTGGTTATGACGATGGTCAGTGGCTCACGGCGTGGCCCCATCGAGGTAGTAAGCACGTTCTTCAGGTCTGCGCCGTTCTTGCCTGCCGTGTTCCTCGCCTGGGCGTACTCGTCCATTATCACCAATGATGCAAACAAACCGTCTTTTGTCTTGGCGTTGGCTGTGAGGCACTGGATGAGGCTATCACGCCCACGGTCTTTGAAAGTAATCTTTTCTCGGTTTACCCTAAAGTGCTTTTCCTTTGGGTCGATGTCAAACATGATGTTTCGTATCTCGTCGAAACAAATCTTTGCTTGGTCGTAGCTGTTCGCCCCTACGTATGCCTGTGCGTTGTTGTCGCCGAAAAGCATATCATACACCGCCAAAGCTGCGCACGATGTGGTTTTGCTGAACTTTCGGGGTACAAACAGATAGGCGGTACGTATCAACCTTCGCCCGTCGGTTCGGGCAAATCCGTAGATGTTGGCAAACTGGTAGGCTTGTACTGGTGTGAGCTTGTAGCGTGTGCGCCCTCGGATGCCGCTAAACCTCAAAGCCTCGTAGAAACGGAAAAACCGCTTTACTCGCTTGGGCTTCCACTCGTACTTATCAAGCATCTGCAAAAAGCGGCGTACTCCCAAAATCTCGTAAAGGTTGTGAGCGTCTGGACTGTCAACCACACCAAACACGTAATCGCCGATACGCTTATCAGTATCAACAAGCGCACGGCGGTAGCGGTCGGCGTATGTACTGCGCCCCTGCTGCAGCTCTGCCACCACATCGGCTTTGAGCTGCCTAAATCTGTCTTTCTCTTCCTCTGTCATTCGTCTTCCTCCTGCTGCATCGCTGCCATAAATTCGTTATAACCGTCGGTGTCGGTCTTTCGCTCCTTGCTCTCGGTGTTCATACCCAAAGCCCTTAGTGCCTTTTGCCCTTTCTCCAGAAGTTCGATATATAATTTTTCCTTTGGGTCGAGCGTCTTGCGCTCGTTACCCTCACGGCTATACTCCACATTCACGGCTTGGTGTCCGTCCGCCATTATCTCATCGCCCAAAATGTCGGCACGTACCAACAACTTAGCCGTAATATCCACTTGGTAGGTCAGTTCCGCCGTGTACTTGCCTTGCTTCTTTAGCAACTTCACGATATACGCCTTTTTGCTCTTTATCTTGGCGGCTATGCGCTTGGTGTCCTCCTCGGTAGGCTCTGGCGGCGGTAGGGTGGCGGCTACTGGCAATGGGTCGGGGGCCTTGGGCTGCGCCTTTTCGTTGTAGCCTCGTTTCTTGCCCTTGGTCTTCAGGTAGAAGATGGTAGCCGTGGTGTCCCCTGCGTTGATGGCTTGCATCAGCTTGCTTTCCACAAAGTCCACCTGCGTTTCCGTCACCTCGTCCACTCGCTCCCTAAACTCTTGGTCTGCGTTGTACCATCGGTAATACGTGCTGCGCCCTATGCCTATCGCCTCGCACGCCGTGGCTATGATTCCGTAGCCGTGCGCCAAAGCCTCCAAAAACTTTTCTTTCTTTTCTTCCATACTGCGTTACTTTTTTATGATTGTCCCTTATGTCCGTGGGGGCTGTCCCATAAATCCCCCACGGACTCAAAAATTTTCCCTCGTGTGGAAATAGGAGGGCGCGGGGTTTAGCCAACACCACCACGCGAAATAAAAAGTACCCCCGGGGTCTCAAACCCGAAAGTCTTTATTATTTCCTCCACTTCCTCATCTGTGAGGTTAAACCATTCGCCCTTTACTCGTTTACCTTGATAAACTCTATGCAAATAGCCCTCTATATCCTTATTGGCATAAGCTAACAGTTGTACTTTCTTTGTGCCTAAAATCTGCATACGTGTATGAATATCTTTGGACTTGCCTATTTTTACCAAACCACTTGCATTGTCCGCTGCCAAATATGTTTGAAAATAATCTCTGCGTACTATTCCTACTCGGTTGGCACAAACTTTGTTTCTTAAATCGTACTGCTTGGCTGCATCCATGATTGGTGTTGCCTTTTTAATCATTGCTTTGTACGCTTTGTTTCTCAAATCTAATATTTTCAAATCAAGTCGGCTTTTATAATCATCGTACACACTATTCAGTTTCTCACAAACACCATCCATCCAAACTTTTAATAGTTCTTTGTCCTGATTCGTTCGTCTCATTATCTGACCTTGAAACTGTATCTCTGCCGTATATGATATACTGCCGTTCTTGTATTTACGCTCATAGATTGAGCCGTAAACATTTCCACCCTTATGCTTCATATCGCTGTTATTTCAAAAATTTATTTACAAATCGTTTCAAATGCTCCTTGGCTCGGTTCTTCGCTTGCTGCTTGCCACACCTGCCCATCTCGGTATGTACCTTAACGTGGCACTCGTGGCATAGGGCTTTGAGGTTGAAGTAATCAAACATCAGGCGTTCTTTCTCTTCCCTTGTCAGTCCGTTCTCAACTGGTATCACGTGGTGTACCTCCGTGGCTGCCGTCACTCTGCCTAACTCATCGCATCGCTCACACAATGGATAATCACTAAGTTTGTCACGTCTCAATCGTAGCCATCTTGCCGTGTGTATGAAACGTATGTAGTCTTTATCTTTCGCCATAGTCTTAATATTCGTCTTTGATTGTTATTGTTGCATGATACTTACGTACTAAGTAGTTGAGGCTATCCAACAAACTCTGCTGTACTCCCTGCTTGCCGCTCAAAGCTGCGTCGGCTCGCTCATCTACGGTGTTGGCACAAATCAGTTTGTACACCTGCACTGGGTACTGTTGGCCTTGCCTATGTAGTCGTGCGTTGGCTTGTTGGTATAGCTCCAGATTCCAACCTGTGCCAAACCAAACGATATAGTGGCCTCCCTGCTGCATATTCAAGCCAAACGCCGTGCTCATCGGGTGGGCCAATAGTACATCTATCTTGCCGTCGTTCCACTCCCTTAGCTCCTTTTCGCCCTCGTATGACTTGACGGTATAGCCTTTCAACTTCTTGGTTATTCTGGTAACATCGTGCTTGAACTGGTAGAACACTAACACATGATTGCCGTTGGCTGCCTCCACTATCTCGGCCAACTTATCCAACTTCTCATCGTGTATCTCGTGTACGTCCTTGGCATCGTCGTATATCGCACCGTTGGCAAACTGGCTTAGTTTGTTCATCAGTCCTGCCGCACTGTTCGCCAATATATTTGCATTCTCGCCTGTATGCAGTTCCGTGAACTCCAAAACCTTTTCTTTCTCAAACTTGGTGTATGCCTCCATCACCTTTGGCGACAAAGTAAGTTTGGTTTCGTGGGTAATCATATCAGGCAACTGCAAATAGTCCTTTGCTTGCATGGATAGGCAAATGTCGGAAATCTTGTTTTTGATGATGTCCTCGCACCCTTTCTTGATGTCGCACCGTACTATCACGTTGTTCCACTTGTGGGTCTCAAAGTAGGTTTCACGATACTTGGTTATGCTCTTGCCCAATCGCTCGCCCATGTCGATACAGTACATCTGCGCCCAAAGGTCTATCAGTCCGTTAGGTGCTGGCGTTCCTGTAAGTCCTATCACTCTGTCAACCGTTGGTATGGCTGTACGCATAGCCTTGAAACGATTGCTCTTTGAACTCTTGAAACTCGTTAGCTCATCAATCACCAACACATCGAACGGCAACTGACCGCCGTACTTTCCGACTAACCACACAAAACTATCCCTGCCAATTACGTAGATGTCGGCTTTAGATGCAAGTGCCAAATTACGCTGCTTCTCTGTCCCCATCACCTTTGCCACTCGTAGGCTTTGCAAGTGATTCCACTTTTCCGCCTCGGTAGTCCATGTTGTTTCGGCTACCTTTTTCGGGGCCACCACCAACACCTGGCTAACCTCGCAATCATCTATGAGTTGTTGAAGTGCTGTAAGTGTGCTTACAGTTTTGCCTAAACCCATATCAAGGAACAAACCGCATCGTGGGTGGTCTAATATCCACTGCATCGCCGTTTTCTGATACTCGTATGGTCTGTACTTCATTTCTCTGCCCTCCAGATATTAATTAATTCGTCTATTTTCTGTTTGTTGTCTATTACGTGGACTTCGTGGCCCATGCCTACCAACTCGCTTTGTCTTATGGTCTGTATCTTCGTTGGCTTCCTGCCTTTGCTCTTCAACTCAACCCAAACAGTCTTACCACCACGTAGGCATATCACTCTATCAGGAAAACCCACCATGTTTGCATTTGAGTATTTCAGACAAATGCCGCCTATCTGCTTGACCTGCTCCACTAAGTATTTTTCTATTGCCTTTTCCGATACTTCGGCGTGGCGTGTTATGTGTTCCAACTTCTTCATACTCGAACACTGATTAAGTCAAAAACAATAAGTCATACAGATGGTCTTCCAAAAGCGCATATTTCTCGTTGGTCTCGTTCGTCGGGTTCGTGGCCTTGCTGTATGCCAATTCTCGCACTAACGGTAACATAGCGTCATGTATTCTTTTGACTCTCTTCTTATGGTCTTTCAGTTCCTTTTCTTCCTTGCTCATAATTGCCTTGTTTTATGGTTTGTCAATTGTCAACTGGGCATTGTCAACACTTTCTATATATACACGTGTATGTGTGCAAATGCGTGTTTTATATGTAATATATGTATAATAATAGGTATATAACATAACTATTCTACTTATACTATATTTTTTAGTTGACATAGTTGACATTATATATATTATATTGATTTTTAGGGTTTTAAGTGTCAACTGAAAGCGTCAACTAAGCATTTTTTCTTTAGTTGACATTTGACAATTCGCAAAGTTTGGATTTTCACCCTTACTTTTGGTTGACATTTTTCAGTTGACAACTTTTTGCCCTTAAATCTCATCGTCGCCCACATCATTTTGCTTTCTTGTAAACGCTCGCTGTCTGCCGTACAAACTTGCAGCGTGGCGTGATACTCCGCTTTCTTCCCAATCATCGAAAGTACGCAATATCTGGCATACCTTTCGGGCTTTATACTTATAGTCCTTGTCTGATATGCTCACGCCCAAATACTCACAAATGAACTCCGCCGCACAAACCTTGGTTCGTACTTCCGTGCCTACCTCGTCCAATGGGTCGGGGTTCTTGATGTATGCCTTTCGGCGGTTCAAGTCCCATGTGTTCCAATCGGTCGGTAACTTCATTTCTAAGAAATTCCTCAATAGTTCGGGCATCGGGTCGTCCTTGTCGTCGTTGTGGTCTGCCTGTCTCTTTTCTACCTCGTCCCTAAGTTCTTCAGGTAGGCACAATTCCTCGCCGCCCCTATATCTCTGCACGGCTTCCGCCCACAACTGGTTACGGTCTCTAATCATAGCCGCACGGAAATCGGGATATTTGCGATACTTGGCATCTACCTCAATCACCCAAAAGCGGCGGTTTCCTGTCTCACCTTTGAGAAAATAGGTTTCGTTGGTCGTACCGCAAAAGATACATTGGCGTGGGTGGGATTCCGTCACGCTGCCGTATGCCGGGCGGTACATATCATTCTGGCGGCTTATGTAGGCTTTCACCTGCTCCACGTCTGACCGCTTGATACTGCCCAACTCTGGCAACTCGATAACCCAACCGTTCCGGGCTTGCTCCATGCCCTTTGTACCCTCCATCGTAACAAGACTATCGCTAAACCATTCGCCACCCATCACATTGAAAAGCGTCGATTTGCCGATACCCTCCGCACCTGCTATAATCAGGCAATAATCATACTTGCACCCGGGATTCATCACACGTGCAACCGCCGCCGTGAAGTGCTTGCGTGTCATGGCTCTGTTTAGCTCGTTGTCTTCCGCTCCCACATAGTCGATAATCAACTTATCCAAACGTGGCACTCCGTCCCATTGCAAGCTATTGAGGTAATCACGGATAGGGTGTACCCTGTGGCGTGTAACGACTGCCACCAAAGCATCTTTTATTTTGTCCTTGCCTGTCACGCCGTAGTTCTCATCTAAGTAGATACGTAGGTTTGCATCATCGGTATTGCCCCATTGTGTCGCCTCGCCGTTCCATGGCAAACCACCTGTAACATAGTTGAAGCCGTTAAACAGATTCTGCCATATATGGTTTTTCAATCGTGGGTCGTTTTCCAGAATTGCAATAATATTGCTTGCCGTGGACTTGATGGCCCCTTTTCGGTCGTAGTCCAAATCAGCCATCCACTTATCTGATATTTCAGATACTGCGCTGTCCTCGGTGTCGGCGGTGTCTATGTCGGCAAAATCATCGCTGGCTTGGCTCTGTCGCTCCTTGGTAAGTAGGATTCTAACCTTTTTGTCCTTGGCTACGAAATCCTGCATTTTCAGGTATGAGGGCAAACGTGTGTTGTCCGTTATCTTCGTACCCTCGTCCTGAATACCGAAAAGATGAATACGGCAAAGGTCGAAAGCGTTGCAAAGCTGCCTACTCGCTGGGTCGGTCTCGTGGTTGCTGTAAGCAAACTTTCCCTCATAGCAAACCAATCCTGCCGCCACACTTCCCTTAATGTACGTGTATCTGCCATCGTGGGCGGTCTTCTCGTACACATCAGATAGAAACGTGTCGATTGCATCCTCAATGGAATAGGCACGGCAAAACGCTCCGATTAAGCCCGGTTTCTCGGTCGGGTCTCCTGCTATCTTGGCACTCTTGGCAATCAGTTCGTTTTCACGGCTTGATAGGGGCCATGTAGCCACGTCCTTGTAGTCGTGGTACATCTTCAGGAACTCATCCACGTTGCACGCCTTGCCATCTTGGTAATCAAAGAAATAATCACCGTCCCTGCTTGTGCTTGGATAGTAGAACAATCTCGCTAACTGATAGGTGGTATCGTCGAATAGTTCGATATTTATTTTGCTTGCTATCATTCGGCAAAGCGGCTCGTACTCGTCTGGGCGTACCTGTCGGCTCAATGGGAAAACCAAACGATAACGTGGCTTTTCCTTGGTGTGCTTGTGGGTGCTGTAAAGCATCGCCGCAAAGTCGAAGTTAAGCGTGAAATCGTCCCAAAGGTCGGGTGTTCCGTAGTCAATATCAAGCGTGGCGATACTTCGCCACATCACGTTAGCCGTCTTGCGTGTGCCTCCAGATAGGTAGCCGCCGACAAAACCGCCTACGTCCTTGATGTCGCTTTGCTCTTCCTTGCTCATCTTTAGGTACTCGCTGACGGTCTCGGTTGTCCGCTTCGTCTCGCTGCACCTCTGCACCAACTTCGCCCATGTGGTCGCCTTGTTCTTCCACTTCTTAGATAGTCGGCTGTGGGCTGTGGCTATGTCGATCGGGAAATCATTGTTTAACTTTATCTGATTCATATGCTAATTTATCTAAAGATTCATGCGATAACTTATCTAAGATGCTACGGAAATAGGCGGCATCTTCTTTGCAGCTTGCCTTAATGGTAACTGGGCGTGTTCCTGTCTTTCCTACTGGTGGGTGTACCACCAATTCAAACGGTCGTGCCTCATCGTCCAACTGCTCGAAAAGGTATTTTAGGTTTGCAGCCCTCAATACCCTAAACCTTATGTACTTGAAATCTTCTGCCATATTGTTTTACTTTTTTAGATGTTCGGGCAAAAATGAAAGTATGTGCTTTATCACCTCTACCGTCCAACCATTGCCCAACATACGGTATTGCTGTGTTTCTGACACATTCCATTTGTACCACTCTGGTATAGTTTGCAGCCGGGCGCACTCCGTCGGCGTTAGTCTTCTTACGTAAAGCCCCCCCACCAAAGCGTTAATCGTCTGCCCTCCATGTCCGTTCATCAGTGCCGGGCTTTTGCCCTCGCTGCCATAGACACGGTTTTGCTGATACGGTTGTGTGCCGCCACTCTCACGGCTTGGGTTGAGCTGCCTAACTTCGTCTTTGCTTGCCTTTGGCTTGCTCACTAACAAATTATTCTGTTGCCACGAATTAGCGGATAGCGTGGGCGACTTCTCGGCGAAGATGCCGCCTTTGTTAAATCCTCGTGGTCGTTGCATTATCAAATTGTCTTTGCTTACTGTCGTTAAACAGTTTGTCTTTCCAGGGTTGGGTGACTGCTCGAAGTGCTGTGGCTCGCCTCGGTACGTTCTGCCTCTCTGGGCTACACAAATCAAGTCTTTCACACTACGCCCCCCCACTGTTAATGTATTCATCTTCTCGTTCTCCTTGTGGAAAACCGCCTTAAATCCGTTGCCGTGTTCCTCCTGTCGCTTGTTGTATGCCAACAACTTTTCCACGTATTCAGGACTAAGGAAATATTTTTCATCTACTTCTGTCTGTAAGATGTCCTTTATAAATATGTGTCGGTCTTCGGGCTGTGGTATTGCGCTGTGTGGTGGGCCGAACAAATCAGCCTGTACCGTCTTTATGTTAGTCCAATAGATACGCTTGCGCACCTGTGCCGATACCAAAGCACTGTTAATGTGAACTCCCACGATACCCAAAGCCTCGTTAATCACCTGCTCCCATTGCTTGCCCATTTCCACGTTTTCAAGCATGAAAAGGATATTAGGGTTTGTCTCTCTTAGCTCGTTCAGGATTCTAACATATTCCCAAAACAAATAGCTCTGTCCCTCAAACTCAAAGCCCTGCTGTTTCAATTCCAGATACCTTTGTAGGGTAACTATCTTTTCTTTGGTCTTGGTACTCATTCCTGCACGTTTCCCGGCAAAGCTAAAGCATTGGCATGGGCTTCCACCTATGAGTAAATCAACCTTGCCCAAACTTCGTGCGTCCACCGTTCGCACATCGCCTAACTGCACGGTATCGGGAAAATTGAACATCGTGTTTTGGATTGCAAACTTATCCACTTCGCTTGCATAATATCTATCAATCGTTACGCCCAACTCCTTTAATGCAATTTGTCCGCAACTCATACCATCGAATAAACTTAATACTACCATGATGCTTACTTTTGTGTTATTACTAACTCGGTTTTGTCGGGGTATGTCTGGGCTTTGTCGAATAAGTCTTTGCAGCGTTTCGGTATGTTGGAATAATAGCCCTTTCTTTTGTCGAACAAAGTGCAAAATCCAGATGTACTTTCTTTTCCTCCCTCCATTTTCCCATTACCTAAATAAAATGGGCATCCGCCACACATATAGGGAAAATCATAAAATGTTTTGCCGTTAATAACCACCATACTACGAGTACCAAATCTTATAATACCGCCAATCTATGCACCCTTGGCATTGCTCGCAAACTTCGCACTCCGATAGCTGACAAACACCGTAGCCGGGTTTATCCTCATCAGGTACATAGGATATGCAAGTTTTGCAAAAAGCCTTTTTCATAGAGTTGGCGGTATTGAATTAATGTATATAATGGCACGGCTTTCGCCGTGCTTAAAGATTAAAAAACTAAAGTTTAAGGACTAATATTAAATAAATGCTGACACTGCCCTAACTCTGAACGTGCTGCTGGCCTTAGTGAACCAACCGCACGCATTACCGCCGTCGAGGTCCAGACCCCAAGCGTTGGTCGCACTGAACTCGGTAGAAGTCCAATACCAATCGTCTTGCAGCTTATCTGCACCGCACCAATCTAAGGCATCGTTAATAATCTTCTTGTTGATAAAGATACGGTACAACTCGCCCAAAGATGGAATATACCAACCGTCGGCTAACTGTATCTTTGGATTCAGGATGCTACGCAAATGGTCGGTATTGCTTTCACCGTCTGTGTCTAAAACGGCATCGTCGTAGCTCTTGATATAGTAGCATTCATCTTCCTTGCTTGTGCCGTTAGCTGCTGTGGTAAGTGTGATTTCTTCGCCTTTAGCCTCATCACGCAAAGCGATTTTAATGCCAAAGTCGCCCATCTTCAAACCGATAGCCACTACCTTACTTTCGCTTGGTAACTCTGTTTCGTCCCATGCAAAGATGGCGGCTTTTCCATCTTCTTGCACCAAATAAACACCATCTGCCATTTGGTCGGCTCTTGGTAACTGCGCCTGTTCTGGCTTTTCGTCGGCCCCCATGATGAAAGCGTATGCCTTTTTAGCTTCCTCCATGTTGCCGCACCATTGCAATATCTCGTATCTGAATTGCTGTTTACCTGTAAGTGTTACGTTTTTCTGAATTTCCATTTTTGTATATGCTTTATTGTTGTTAATCTTTTAGGTAATATGGGGTAGTGTACCCTGCACCTTTGAGGGGCAAATCCTTACACCACGGTATCGGCTCGCTAAACAAAGCCTCAACCATCTGTAATGTCTGGTCGGGTGACGCTTCCACTATGATTTCATCATGGATATGGAACACCACGTTTAACCCTCGCTCTTCGGCTCTAAGTATCACCATTCCCAAAATATCACGTGCCGTAGCTTGCACGATGTTCTCGGTTAGCTTGCCGCCGTAGGTTCTGACCTTTCCCCACTTCTTCGTAGTTTGGTTCACTCCCTCGTACTCTATTATTTCGTGGTCGCCTCGCCAACCGTCGTTAGTCTCAATTCCAACCTCTGCACGTGGGTAACAAATAGTCCTGCCACTTGGTAGGGTAATCAGCAACATACCCCAACGATAACCGATAATGATACCTTGCTGTATGGTTATGCTTCGCCCTGTCTTGATGGCTGTAATGGCTGCTTTCTCCACGGTTCGCCATAACTTGACGATATGGGGGTTACTGTCTCGCCACTTGGTTACGATGTCCTTTTCCTCGGATTCCGACAAACCTAATTTCTTGCCGCCCATCGCCTCCAATGCTGCCGGGCCGCCGCCATATCCCAAACCTAAAACGGCTACTTTGCCTTTTGGTCGCAAATCACCGTTGGGGCCGTGCTTCTGGACTGGTACGCCAAACATCTTGCTTGCTGTCTCACAATAAATGTCGTGTCCTGCCCTGAAAGCGTCCAATACCCACGTTTCACCTGCTATCCACGCTATCACACGTGCCTCAATCGCTGAAAAGTCGCAAACGTGGAACGTGCAACCGGGCTTCGCTACGAAAGCGGTACGTATCAATTCACTAAGTACCTGTGTCACGTTGCCGTAGTTCATTTCAAACTCTTCCAAATCACCCTGCTTTACTAAGTATCGGGCATCGTCTAAACTCTGCAAATGATTCTGTGGCAAGTTCTGCAACTGCACCAATCGGCCCGCCCATCTGCCTGTACGTGCTGCACCGCAAAACTGCAACAAACCATGTACTCGGCTGTCCTTGCAGACACACTTTTGCATAGCGATATACTTTTTGTTCGATGTCTTGCCCATTTCCCTACGCAAAGCCAAAACTTTCTGCACCTTTGGCCAATACTTAAATTGCACCTCGTAATCGTCCAAATTCTTTTTGTTCAGGCTGTCGATTGTAAACCCTGTATTCTCGGATATGTATTGTTTGATTTGTCCCGGGCTGTTCGGGTTGCTCATGCCTGTAAGTTTTCGGGCTTCTGCAAAAAGCTCGTCTTTATAGGCTTCGTCAAATCGGGCTGCGGCATCCACCAAAACACGGTCTATCATTACGCCACGGTCGTTAATACGTTGGTCGGCTTCATACAGTCTTTCATCAAAGTCTGGAACTTCCAACCGTCTGACCTTTTTCAGGATTGCTTGCTCCACCTCCACATCACGGATATTGTAGCGTTTGAACGTGTCCCATTTTTCGGGGGCATCGCTTGGCTTGTGTCGTATGTATTTCGTTATGCCCTGTTTGGTCTGCTTGTTTGGAACACTGAAATACCTAATGAGGGCTTTGCCCTCGCTCATCTTCCTGTCTTCCAATTTCAGCACCTCACCACATTGAGCCAACGAAAGCGGCAAACCCATTCGGGCGGCTCTCACCATCGTACACCGCCATTGCTTAGGGTCTAAGCGGTCGGATAGTCCCAAATACACACCTAAACAGATACGCTCGAAAGCTGCATTGTAGGCGGTCTTTGTAACTTCGGGGTCGGTTAGTGCTGCCTTTATCTCTGGCGGCAATTCCTCACCGCTCGCAAAGTCCACACATTGCACCGGGCCACCGTCCACGCTGTAAGCGAAAAGCAAAATAGTGAAGTCCTCTGCCTCCACATACTTGTAAACGCCACATTCTGTTAGGTCGTTGCTGCTGTATGTTTCGATGTCTATGCCTAATTCTTTCATACGCTTGTAGTCTAATTAAAACCCCGGCGGCTTACCGTTGCCTTTAATTCCATACTCACCGCCGGGGCCGTTCAACTTAACATTTTATCGTAGAAAAGAATAGCTTACAAATCCTCATCGTCTTCGTCGTCAAAGTCCATGCCGCTAAAGTCGCTTTCGGCTGATACCCTGCCGCCCAAATGGTCGTCGTCCTTGAACTTCATAATATTGTTAAGTCCGCACGCTACGCCCTTGTTACCGCTCACGTCGTAGCCGTAGAAAGTAACCGACACGATAGCCCAACAACCGCTGTAAACCTCTTCCTCGTCAACGATAGGGACTTTCTTCTTATCCACCACTCCAGGGCGTGAGTTGCTCTTGGCGTTCAAATAGAAGTGGTCGGCATAAACCTCATCTTCCTTTTCGTCGCCATCACGTAGCGGTAAATCCAACTTCTTAGGCTCTTTGCCTCCCCACTTGGCTACGATAGCGGCTTTCTTGGCTGCTTCGATAGCCTTGTTAAGGGCTTCGATGGTCTTTTTCTCTGACTTCGGTATAAGTACGTTAGTCATAAACTTGCCCTCTCCGTCTCCGTCTGGGCTGTACTTCTCGAAAACGTGTGTGTAACTCAATCGGCATGGGCCGAAAATTACCTTAGTGTCATTAACTACTTTAGGGTCTATCATAATTTCTAAAATTAAAATATTATACGATTCCGTTAGTTGGCGTGCTTTGCCATCTTGTAGTCGGCAAATAGCTGCTGTCTCTCATACTCAATGGCTGCAATAGCCTCCTTGTGTCTGATATTCTCCTGCATCTTCTCTACTCGCATGGTATCATCTGCATTACGCACGACTTCATCACGCTTTTTTTGAATAGCTAAAAAGTTATCAGCGTTCACACGGTTCTCTCTGTTCTGTCTCTCGTTCAGCTCATTCATAGCTGCCTTTAATTCTGTTCTATCCATTTTTGTATATGCTTTAAGTGTTGATTAATTGATGTCCTTGAAATCGTCCGCCGCTTGGTTGAAAGCTGGTCGTTTGTCGCTGTCAGGCACTAACGTAGGCTTTCCCTGTGGTTTGTTGATGTAGTCGGCGCATAAAGTGCCAAAGCGTTTCTTACCTATCAGCTTTTCCAAATCGGTAATACTTCGTAGCTCGGTCGGCTTTATGTAGGATTCCTTTGCAAATCCCTCCTTGCCCAAAAGTTCCATAACTGCGCTTGGGTCGGTAATCTTTCTTATACTGCGCCCCTCCACGATTTTGAAACCTTGGTATTGTACGCCCTCTAATGCCTGTTGTAGGCTGTATTCCTCAACTCCAGATAGCCACGTTTTCAAAGTAGGTAGCAAAGGCAATATGGTACGTTCCATGTCCTCTTTGCTAATCAATCGTGGGTCTTGGTTGGCTTGCTGTGCATTGATGCAAGTTGTAGCGAGTGCCTTGCAGCTTGCCTTTACCTTGCAGAACTGACACCACGCACCGGGCTTTTGTGTTCCACCTGCATAGGCTTCCTTTGCCTTTGGCTGCAATTCATCAACTGCCCAATTAATGAGGTCGGCGGCATTAACCTCAAACTCTGAAAGATTGTCGATACGTGGCTGTACGATAGTCATACGTACTTTCTGTATGTTGTATTCAAAATTGAATAAGTCCCACGCACCCAAAGCGTAAATCATCATTTGTGGATTCTCCACGGCTGAAACCTTTACACCCTCGCCATACTTGAAGTCTATAACCTCCATCACTCCATCGGCGATAATAACGGCGTCAGAAGTGCCAAAGGCTTCGGGTATGTAGTGGCTAAAATCCAACTTGACCTCTACCAATAGTTGTGCGTCCTTGGTTCTCTTTCGGGCGGCGTTGAACTTCTCCAACACGATAGTTTTGTATGTGTCGGTGTATTCGTCCATTTCGCCGCTGTGGTACTTCTCGTTTAGCTCTGCAATCTCTTGGTTTTCGTCTGCCACGTCCAAACCTAAAAACTCTTTCAGTTTCTTGGCGCAATAGGCATGGGCTAACGTTCCCTCCTCTGCAAAGGTGCTGCCCTTGTCCTCTACATCTTTCTCCAGAAGTGGGGCGGCTGTGCAATTCATCCATCTGTGGGCTGCACTTGGTGATAATATAGCGTGTTTACCTGCCATAACTTACGATATTATAGGGTTATTAATATGGGCATTTCGTGCCGATTGTTCCATCTTCCAATACCTGCAACTCATCGCACTGCTTGATAAAGTTTGCACGTTGCTCGGCTGGCAAAGCACTCGGTTTGTCTGCACCCAACAAAGCGGCTATGTTCTTGAACTGTGCCGTTAGTGCCTTGTGATACTTCTTGTAAGCGTCGCTATCCGTATGCTCCTTGTAGTCCTCGCCCTCTATACGTTGGCGTGTCTGGTGCATAGCTGCCCTTACATCTTCCTCGGTTAATTCCTTTGGGGCTTCCGCTTGGTCGCCGCTCGGTGCTTGCTCTGTGGCTGCTTCTCCTTGTGGGGCATCGCCCTCTGTGTTGGTGTTAGTGTCTGGCTGCTCCTTGGTGTCGGTAGGCTCTTCTTTTTTCTTTCTGCCTCGCTTGGTTGTAGGCGGTTGAGGTTGTACCGTGGCGGTGTCCTCTGGCTTTTCTTCTACTTGTGCGTGAGTGTCGAGTAACGCCTCGTTGCTCTGCACGATGGTTGGTTTGTGGCTCAAAATAGCACTCACCAACTGCACTAATTCGGGTGTTACACCCAAATTGACCTGCACGTTAATACTAAAATCTGTTTTCATCTTTGTATATGCTTAATGTTGTTATTACTTATCTTCGTTGATGTACTCTATAAGTTCATCTATCTTTCTGTGCTTGGCAAACCACACAAACAGGCGAATATCGATGTATGCGAGTGCAAACGCCGTGAACTTGGAATATATCAGCAACTCCCAATAGTTCGGGTTGCTTCTGTGTGGCATACCTATCAGATTGAAGAAAGCGACAAAGCCGATAACCATTATCAGCCAATAACGCCAATTTCTCATTACCTTTTTCATTTTCTACGATTTTATAAAAACATTGATTTCCAACACTTGATAATTTCCGCCCCCGTAGTGATTAAGCCTTTACCTGCTTTTCTAACTCGGAACTTGATAAGCCCATCGTTAGCATATCGTTTGACGGTGTGGCGGTCTATGTGCAACGCTTTGGCTGCTTGCCCTTGGTTATACAAACCGTCTGGCTCTACTTCGGGTTTGGTGATAATCATAGGGCGTTTCTTGTGATTGTTAGTTGGTTGTTCACATAGTCCGTCTGTACGCTGAACTTGCAGCCTAAAATGTTCTGGAACTGATACGCCAACGACTTGCCATTGTCGCACGCCTTGGCATCCGATAACGAAAACGTCTTAGTCCGTCCCATGGGGATTGACCGTAAATCGTCACGTGTTAGTTTTGTTGCCTTATCTGCCATAATTGTATAAAGTTTATTAAAATTACTTAGTTAGTTACTTATACCTTTGGAGATAAAGAAAAACTGCCGTATATTTGCAGTTGGGTAAATTGGTATGTTGGGCAAACAGTCCGACAGCCTTTCTTGTACTCGTAAAGTTAGTTACTTACTTATATCGAGTGCAAAGATATTGGTAATAATTGGAAATTCCAAATATTACCAACTATTTTCGTTTAGAGTTAATGGTATTTAATGGAAATTAATGGAAATTTGCACTTTATGGAACAAAAAGACGTTATTAAGCGGTTAAGTGATTACATCGAATATGATGCACTAACCAACCCATCGGACTTTGCAAAGGGCGCAAATGTCGATGTTTCGGGATTCAGTAAGATGCTAAAGGGTAAACAGACTATCACGGTTAATACCCTCAAAAAGATTGCCAACGCTTACGGCATAAACCTCAAATGGCTTATGGATGGCGTGGGTGAGATTCATGCACCCGGTGGTAGCCCTGCCGACTTTGAGGTAAATGCCAATAGCGAGACACGCCCACGTATTCCTATGGCGGTTGCAGCTGGTCTTCTCACTGGGTTCTCTGACAGTATCAAATCAAGCGATTGTGAGCAAATGCCAATAATTAAGGCTTTCCCTCCTTATGATTGCACTATGATTGTTAAGGGCGATTCGATGGAGCCTAAATTTGAGGGCGGCGACGAAATAGCCATTAGAAAGGTATGTGATGTTATCGAGTGGGGCAAAACCTATGTACTTGATACCCGGGATGGGGCCGTACTAAAACGCCTATATGATAGCGGCGATAAATTCAAATGTGTTTCTTTCAATCCTGAATATCCAGACTTTGAAGTAAGCAAAGATGATGTTTTCGGGATTTATAAGGTTGTTGGACTTCTTAGAATATAATAAGGTATGAACAAGATAATAACTACTATAATGCTTTTGTTTGCTTTGACTGCAAACGCACAAATTAGCAACTTGGACGAAATGGAGTTGGTGGGTAAATGGGATGTGTACGGATTCGGTGGTACGTATTCTAACATTCCGTTTGAATACCGCTACGGTAACACACCAAAGTACTTAGAACTTAAAGACGGTAACTATACGCTTTTCAAATTTCCTAAAAACGATTGGATATTTAAGGGTTATTGGTTGAGCCATACAGAAACAGGAAAATACATTTTGCACCTGCTTCCATGGAATAGCGATAACAGTATAGTGAATTTTGTTGTTACTAAATTTGATAATGACGAATTGCATTTGCAAACTTATGATGGTAACGGCTGGGTTGAGTTCCGCAAATCACAAACAAACGGTATAGAAAATGTATCTATGGATTCCGAAACTAACGGCAAAGCCTATGATTTAAACGGTATTGAGGTAAGCGACAATACTAAAGGTATAATTATCAGAAATGGGAAAAAGCAATATCAGTAATATGGAACAACAGGATAAAAAACAAACTGGCTGCTGCCTTGGTACTATATGTATCATAGGGCTTATCATTATCGTGGTAGGCTTGATTTTTGCCGTACTTATGGGCGTGCTAAATGTTCTTTAGTACGGCAAAATTTCAGCAAATCAAACTTAACTAAATAAAACTTATTGATTTTCAGTATATTACGAAAGTAATATTTATATAATGAGAAAATCATAATTTCACTTACATGATCAAAAAGAAATTTGAAATATACAAAAATTTCAAGTAAGTCATTGAGTATAAAGTTGGAAGTTTGAGTTTTATTGGTTGCTTCTTTCAAAACCGAATAAAATGTATCAAAATTACCTTCTCTTATTCTGTTTAGTAACAGTAAAAAAATAACTTGGTACAAAAATGCTAAGCAGATTTGCA
>CAVKXW010000063.1:0-18126 GCA_963660215.1 Bacteroidaceae bacterium
CGCCGACCCTCTGCTTGTAAGGCAGATGCTCTAAACCAGCTGAGCTAAACGCCCGAAAATCCCTGTTCGTTACTAATGTAACTCACAGGGAAACACCCCTGTGGGCGCTGACGGATTCGAACCGCCGACCCTCTGCTTGTAAGGCAGATGCTCTAAACCAGCTGAGCTAAGCGCCCTTACTTTTCGTAAGCGGTTGCAAAGGTACTAACTTTTTCTGGTTCCACCAAATTTTTCAGCAACTTTTTTCAAAAAACTTCAAAAAAAGGGCATTTTCGAGCCTATTATATAGCAAAAAGGGCATTCTTCACAAGGAAGAATGCCCTAGACTTATCTTATACTACTTATTTTTATCGCTAGCATAAAATTACTCTGCAACCTGAACAGTTGCACGACGGTTGTAAGCGGCAGGAGTCAAATCCTTAACACCACCGTTAGCCTTAACTACGATGTTGTCCTTGTCTACACCCATCTTAACAAGCTCGTCAGCAACCTTCTGTGCACGAGCCTGAGAAAGCTTCTGGTTGAGGGCAGCAGAACCTGTTGCGCTATCAGCATAACCATTAACAACCAACTTAGCGTTGTTGTCCTTAGCATACTGAGCAAGAGCCTGTACACTTACGAGGTCCTTGTTAGAAGCAACCTTAGACTTGCCGAGGTTGAAGAATACAGAAACTGGAGTTGCAACATACTCCTTAACGGTTGTTGGCTCAGCTGGCTTCTGGTTGTCCAAGAGGTTCTTCAAACGATCATTCTCAGCGTTTGCATCATTCAACTTAGCGTTGAGTGCGTCAAGCTCAGACTGGTGAAGAGCGTTGATAGCGTCAACATCAGGAACCTTGTTCCAAGTAGCCTTACCCAAGTTGTAGGTAACACCAACCTCTACGTTCAACACGCGGTCGTGGTTAGTGAACAAGCCCTTGAATGAGTGAGAATCCTCAGCCTTGGCACCCTTCAGCAAGGTGGTGTGACCATCATAGTCAGCAGAAGCCAACGCATAGTTTACATCGAGGTTGATAGCCCACTTCTTGTTAATCTTGAACTCGTTCAAGAGACCTACGCCAAATACTGGAGCATAAGAGTTGGCAGTCATATTGCGGTTTAAGCCAACACCTGCATAAGGGATGAAATCCCAAACACGTGACTCGTTGTAACCACACAACATATTGCTCAAGTTGAACAATACCTGCTCGTTCAAAGTCCAATACTTATCTGCATTAGTCTCCTTGTTCTCAGAAACAACAGAACGTCCCCAAATGCCATTGAACTTAGTACGGAGACCAAGACCTGGTGTGAACCACTTACCAACAGCTACTGAGAAACCAAGATTGTTGCGAAATCCCTTCAATGGGCTCTTAGAGAAATCATTACCAACTTCCTGGTTGCCCCAAAAAGCAGAACCTGCAACGTTTGCCTGAACAAACCAGTTGCTCCAGAAAGAATTTGTAGCAACACTGTACTTCTCTGTTGTGTTTGCGTCCTGAGCGAAACCGCTCAAAGAAATACTAGCCAATGCTAGCACTGCTAATAACTTTTTCATAACTTTATTATTTAACAATCAAATTTATATATCAATATGTTTTGGGCACAAAGGTACTATTATTTTTTCAATTAACCCCCATTTTCATAAAAAAATAGCTCTTTTTGTTTAATTTTCTTGAAAAAAAGAGTTTTCATCCATTTTTTCACCCCAACAGGTGCTCTATTTCTTGTTGCCGAAGAATACAAAGCACAGACTTGCCATCGGGCGTATAGTTCACATTTTCACAAGCAAACAACCCGTTAACCAACGTCTCCATTTCCTCATTACTCAAAACTTGTCCAAAAGGTATAGCTGCATGACGGGCTAGATTCAATGCCAGGCTCTGGTTGATTTCATCTATGGCAGAAACACCTTTTTCCAAAGCACTAGCGACTAAGTCTTGCACCAACCTGACAGGATTGACACCTTCCAAGCCTGCAGGAACAGAATTGACGGCATAACTTCCACCTCCCAGGTCTTCGAGTTCAAATCCCATCGCACTCATCTCCGGAAGGATTTTCTCAAAGATGACCTGTTCTGACTTAGGAAACTGAACGACCTCTGGGAAGAGCACCTTCTGGGAGTGAAAGGTCCGTTCTGCCAACTGTCTCAGATATTGCTCATACAAGATACGCACATGTGCACGATGCTGGTCTATAATCATCAGCCCTGATTTCACGGCAGTCATGATATACTTGCCTTTATACTGATAATGAGACGGCGATTTCTCGGCTATCATACTATCGGGAGTATTCTCCGAAGCCGGTTCCTGAAAGAAATCCATCGTTTGTTCCATCTGTTGCACCTCATCCTGGTCTTTCAATCCCTCATAGAGTTGCTCCCAATTCTCATCAACCCTCGGCTGAGAAGTAGATGGCGAGAAATTCGCACTGGAAGAAGACGAAAAGCCTGAGCCAGAGGAAACCGATGCCGCCTTAAAAGGGTTATACCCTGGATTGAGCGCGATTTTCGGTGCCGGCGCACAAGGAACCGCATCCGAATTGTAAACAGGAATATCAGGTTTGTCTTCTGTATCGAAATCAATGCTAGGCACATCATTAAACATACCTATGGACTCCTTGACAGCCGCCGACAGTATCTGCCAAATGGCCTGTTCGTTCTCAAACTTGATTTCAGTCTTCGTAGGATGAATGTTGACATCAATATCCTTAGGATCGACCTCAAAATACAAGAAATAAGGAACCTGTTCTCCCTGAGGCACCAATCTGTCATAGGCAGCCATCACAGCCTTATTGAAATAAGGATGCTTCATATATCTTCCGTTGACAAAGAAGAACTGATGAACCCCTTTCTTTCTTGCAGACTGAGGCTTGCCTACAAATCCTGATACCTTGCACATGGTGGTATCCACATTGACAGGAAGAAGTTCTTGGTTGATTTTCTTGCCAAAGACATCCAATATTCGTTGGCGCAGATTAGCTGCTCGCAGATTAAACACCTCTCCCCCATTGCTATGCAAAGTAAAGGAGATTTGCGGATTAACCAAGGCTATGCGCTCGAAAGCCGTGAGGATATTGTTCAGTTCCGTAGAATTGGACTTCAAGAACTTCCTACGCGCGGGTACATTATAAAATATATTGCTCACAGAGAAGACGGAACCCACAGCACAAGAGCAAGGTTCTTGCTTTTCGAAACGAGACCCCGAAATAGAGATCAAGGTTCCCACCTCGTCCGAAGCCTGACGCGACTTGAGTTCTACCTGAGCCACAGCAGCGATAGAAGCCAATGCCTCACCACGAAACCCCATCGTATGAAGCGAAAACAAATCGTCTGCCTTGCGGATTTTAGAAGTAGAATGGCGTTCGAAGGCAAGGCGAGCATCCGTTTCCGACATACCCTTTCCATCATCTATCACCTGGATATTAGTGCGACCAGCATCGGTCACCGAGACCTGGATGACCTTGGCGCCTGCATCCACCGCATTTTCCACCAGCTCCTTGATAACAGAAGCAGGTCGCTGTATCACTTCACCTGCCGCTATCTGATTGGCTACAGAATCGGGCAGAAGTTGAATTATATCACTCATTTGCAAATCTTATTCAAAATACACGATACATTACTATGGGCTGGCATCAGTTGGAGAGTTTCTGAAGCGGAGCCTCATGACGTTTTATGTTCTTGAGCTCTGTGCCTTTAGACTTTCCTCGCCATACAAAAATGTCGTTCTTATCCTTAGGGCGCAAATCCTCGAACCAAGCGAAATTATTCAGTTTGTACTTTGAAGGTGGCACCTGGGTTATTGGATACATTGTACTCGTAAACTTATTGGTCCAAATCTTCTCCATCTTTCTCCCTGCTCCCATAAACATGCGCATGGTATCCGTTTCCAGATAATTCAAGCCTATCAAAGAGCTATCCTTATCGTCTGTCATATAATAGATGTTTTGCACGTTTCCTATAGATTCTGCCTTCTTGATCTCACCTTGCTCAAAATAAGACTTCATCTCGGTCGAAGTGATTTGATTGAAGTGGACACTATCTGGCATCTGCTCTATGGAGAGCGCCTGGCCAACGACATGAGCAAAGCGAACGGTAGAGTCATTCATAAAGACATGAATCTTTTCGCCCAATAGCTGCCGATTACCGTTCCATACAATCGGATCCTTATACATCGTCATACACGAATCCTGAGAATTGAACACCATTGAGTCACAAATAGCCTGCATATCCAAACGATAGGCCCGAACCTTGGGATAGGCATGAACCTTACGATAAACAGAATCGGTATTGATATTGAAGGTATAGATACGCATGGTATCAGAATGGACCCATAATGTATCTTTCTGGGAAAAATCCATAGCCACAGGATTGCGAGTGGCAAAACCCTTACCTGTCTTTTCATTGTAACGGAGATAATTGCAGGTGAGCGAGTTCTTGTTTTTCTTATCCAGATAGACTACATTACCATAGCCTGTGCTTTCTCCATCCTTGACATAGTAAAGCGTATCGCCAGTAATCGTCTTATCCTTGTCCACGACCGTGGAGCGACCATAGAGTTGGGCTCTATCCGTCTTGGTATCATAATATCCATCATCTGTCTTCACAACGCTGCCGCCCGATAGAATCTTAGAAGGTCCAACCATGTGAGCTTTAGATTGGCGCACATCATAATACAAGGTATCCGTGGTAACAACATCCTTACCACTGCGCAACTTCACATTGTATACAAATTTAGCCTCACGAGTCTCGGTGTGGTACTCTCCCCAATCGGCTACCAATCGATCCTTGCCATCTATCAAGGTTCCACCATCAAAGAAATTGGCCATGTTATAAAGACGGTCAAAATCCAGACTGTCCGTCAATAAAGTTTGCCTACGATGATGGAGCACAACATTCTGGCGAGCATGCATCATTTGCATCTGACCGTCATACTCCGCACGATCACATGTAAGCGTCAAGGTATCTCCCTGGCGATAACGCACATGTCCGAAAGCCTTTACGGAATTTGAGCCTTGATAGAAATAAGCACTGTCACAAGTGAGCCTACTGCCTTGATGAAGAAACGAGACTTTTCCCTTCAGAATCTGAGCATCTGGATTGTTTCCAAACATATCATAACGCAGTTCGTCTGCATGCAAAAGATATACTCGTTCTCCTTGAGGACGTTTCTTTGCATGCTTCTTTGGCGCCCGCATAGCTTGGACCAAACAAAGTCCAAACAGGCATAGAACCATAACAAATATGATTCTATGCCCTGTCTTGTGAATATAATTTTTGCTGCTTATCATTTAACCCAACCTTGATATTCAAACTTACAATCCTTATAACGATCGTTCATGCGAACATAAGTCTGCTTAATTTTGTTGACTACCCATTCATGAATGGTCTGTGCACGTTCCTTAGCCAAGACGACATCCTTCATTACTTGAAAATCTTCAGTAATAGTAGCTCGGTGCCCATTGACTCTATTCACCAATTTGATCAAAGCACAAGTAGTTTTGCCCTTGCTATTGACCATTGTAAAAGGAGCAGAAATCTCACCAACCTTCATTGTGTCCACGACACGAGCCACCTCGGTAGGCAAGTCTTTCATCTGGAATCGTGACGTACGAGAATCGTCTGAAGAGACGTTGGCCATCAAGCCTTTGTTATTGCGAGTATCTTTATCATCAGACAAAGCCTCGACAGCTTGTTCAAAGGTAAACTTCTTGGCACGTATGTCAGTACCAATAGAATCCAATCGACCGATAGACTTATCTATCGCTTCCTGAGACACCTGTGGCTTCAACAAGATGTGACGGCACTTGATTTTATCACCACGCTTATCTATCAACTGAATGATATGATAACCAAATTCTGACTCTACAATCTTAGATATTTTCTTAGGATCAGTAAGATTGAACGCCACATTTGCAAACGCTGGATCCAACATACCTCTACCAACATAATCCATCTCACCGCCCATACGAGCAGAACCAGGGTCCTCAGAATAGAGTCGCGCCAAGGTTGCGAAAGTGGTTTCTCCCTTGTTTACACGCTCAGTAAATTCGCGCAACTGATTTTTTACTCTATTGATTTCTTCCATCGGAATACGTGGTTGCATCGTTAATATTTCAACCTCAACCTCTGTAGGAACAAAAGGAATACTATCAGCAGGAAGATCCTTGAAGTATTTTCGAACCTGAGCAGGAGATACCTTTATGTCCTTCACCAATTCTTGCTTCATTTTCTGAATCAGTTGCTGATTTTTAAAGTCATCATGAATCTGTTGGCGCATCTGCGAGATACTCTGCTTGCGATATTCCTCCAATTTCTCTCGTGAGCCAATCATAGAAACCCAAGCATTGATTTGCTGGTCTATGCCCTGCATCACTTCAGATTCGGATACTTCGATACTATCTATAGCCGCTTGATGAAGAAACAGTTTTTGCACAGCTATCTGTTCAGGGATAGAGCAATCAGGATCACCAGAATATCTGATGCCCTCAGCCTCAGCTTGCAGACGGGTAACCTCAACATCTGACTTCAAGATAGCCTCGTCACCAACTACCCATATCACTTCATCTACGACACTTCCCTCATTAATAATCTGAGAATCAACTGGCGACGGGCTCGTTGCAACAGTATCTGCGCTCTGAGTCATAGCTATTCTTCCTGACCGAGTAGCACTTGCACTTACACCCACAATCAGCAACAAGGCAATAATTGCCATTGGCATTTTACATTCTATTTTCATGTATATTCCTTATCTATTTAACGTATCTTGATTGTGGCAATCATCTTAGGAAAGACCACCACCTTATATTTCTTTCTTAACTGAGAGACCCATTGTTTTTCCAAAGAGTCTTGGTAATCGGCTAAAACCGATGGTAAATATTCGCCTTCCTTAGGCAATGGAGCATGCTGTTTTCTTAAAAACTTCATCTCCCACTTATATTTCTTTTTATTTTTGGCGTAAAAGTTTGCTACACTTTTTGCATCAACATCTTTCGACCAAATGACACGATTAAGAATCTCATCAACCAACAATCCTTCATAAAATTCTTGCGACTGATAATCCTGTAATGTATCTGTTTTCTCATGTAGTTCAGTCGAAGATTCGGCTGTTCCATTTTTATCAAGCAACTTGACTATATGATACCCAAATTCTGACAAAAAAGGTTTGCTAACCTCTCCTACCCGAAGCGAGAATGCCGTATTTTCAAAAGCTTTCACAGTCTGTCCTCTTCCCATCCATGATAAAGTTCCACCTTGCAAAGCAGAAGCTTTGTCATCAGAGTATTTCCTTGCCAAATCATCAAAATCAGCACCTTTCGAAAGCGCATTATAGATAGAATCAATTCTTTGCTTGGCTACATTTTGCGCAAAACTAGAAGCTCTTTGACCTAACCGAAGCAAGATATGCGCCACCCGAATGCTCCCCAGACGAGGCGACATAGATTTATCACATTGCAATCTAGACTGTAATTGCCGTTTGATAATCGGTAAACTATCTAGTCCTGCCTCCTTAGCTGCATGCACCTTTAGCTTATAATCAACGAAAGCCTCCGTAAATTCGTTGATATTCTTCTTATCATTGCCCAAATGATTCTTATGATAAAAATACTCAAACTCCGATTTTCCTACAACTTGACCATTGACAATCATTACCGTAGGATTGGGTTGAGCAAAAGCAATGCCCCCCGAAAGGAGCATTGCTGCTATAAGTGCATAAAATTTCATATATAAAATCCTTGTTATTCAGGGCGGCTATAGTTTGGTGCCTCACTTGTAATGGTAATGTCATGTGGATGACTCTCCAACACACCTGCATTGGTGATGCGAGTAAACTTAGCGTTATGCAAGTTCTCGATATTAGAAGCGCCACAATAACCCATACCAGAACGCAAGCCACCAATCAACTGATAGATAACCTCCTGTACGGTTCCTTTATAAGGTACACGGCCAGCGATTCCCTCCGGAACCAGTTTCTTGACATCCTTGGTATCGCTCTGGAAGTAACGGTCCTTGGAACCATTCTTCTGCTCCATGGCCTCCAAAGAGCCCATGCCACGATAACTCTTAAACTTACGTCCATTAAAAATAATTGTGTCACCAGGACTTTCCTCTGTACCTGCAACCAAAGATCCGATCATCACACAGCTACCACCGGCAGCCAATGCCTTGACCACATCTCCTGAATAGCGAAGACCACCATCAGCAATCAAAGGGACATCTGTACCCTGCAATGCTGAGTATACATCGTAAACTGCACTCAACTGTGGCACGCCGACACCTGCTACCACACGAGTTGTACAAATAGAGCCCGGTCCAATACCTACCTTGATACCATCTGCACCATTCTCTACCAAATACTTGGCAGCAGCGCCAGTTGCAACGTTACCAACCACTACATCAACATGAGGGAACGCAGCCTTAACCTGATGAAGCTTGTCTATCACACCTTTTGAGTGTCCATGGGCAGTATCAATAACAATGGCATCAGCACCAGCCTCAACCAAAGCCTTGGCACGATCCAAAGTGTCTACAGTAACACCAACACCAGCAGCCACACGCAAACGTCCCTTGTCGTCTTTGCAAGCCATTGGCTTGTCTTTTGCCTTTGTAATATCCTTGTAAGTAATCAAGCCAACCAAGTGATTATCATTGTCAACCACAGGTAACTTTTCAATCTTATTTTCCTGCAAAATGGCAGCAGCAGCTGTCAAATCAGTCTGCACGTGAGTTGTAACCAAATTTTCACTGGTCATAACCTCATCTATCTTCTTATCAAGATGACGCTCGAAACGAAGATCACGATTTGTCACGATACCAACCAAGTGATTTTCCTCATCGACCACAGGAATACCGCCAATATGATAATCATGCATCATATCAAGAGCTTCCTTTACAGTACTACCACGTCGGATAGTAACTGGATCATAAATCATACCATTCTCAGCACGCTTAACAATGGCAACTTGACGAGCTTGCTCCTCAATGCTCATATTCTTGTGAATCACTCCGATACCACCTTCACGAGCGATAGCTATCGCCATTGAAGCCTCGGTAACGGTATCCATCGCTGCTGTAACGAATGGAACATTCAACTCGATGTTACGAGAGAACTTGGTTTTCAACTCTACCTCTTTAGGCAGTACCTCTGAATAAGCAGGGATAAGAAGGACGTCATCGTAAGTAAGACCGTCCATTACAATTTTATCTGCAACAAATGATGACATATTGTAACCTTTAAAAATTTATTGCGTGCAAATTTAGCAATAATTTCTCAGATAGACATCGCTTTTTACGAAAATCTCACCTTGATTAATGCTATTTAACGTGATTAGTTGGCTTGCTCGGACAAAAACTTAATTCTAACGAGCCTTATCTCGTCTTCATTATATTCTTCGCCCAACTCGTCTTGAGCCGTTTCTAAATCATCTGTCTCACTCTCCATAAAATAATCATAGATGTCGTCCACATGGTCGTCATCCACCACTTCTTCTATGAAATAGTCTATGTTCAGCTTAGTTCCACTATAAACTATCGCCTCTATTTCATCAAGTAATTCAGAAAAGTCCAAGCCCTTTGCCTCTGCCAAATCATCCAAATCTATTTGTCGGTCTATACTCTGAATGATACTAACTTTCAGAACAGATTTCTTAGCAACTGTCCTAACACGCAGTTCCTCTGGGCGCTCTATCAAATTTTCTTCACAATACTTATTGATCAACTGGCAGAACTCTTTACCAAACCGTCTTGCTTTTCCTGCACCTACGCCCTGAATATTCTGCAATTCCTGGTTATCAACAGGATACATTGTGGCCATCTGCTCCAAAGACACATCTTGGAAAATGACATAAGGAGGCAGCTTATGCTTCTTTGCCACAGACTTACGTAAGTCTTTCAACATGGCATAGAGAGACTCGTCAAGGGCACCCGTATTATTCTCGCGCGAATTCCCCTCGCCAAAATCATCGGTAAACTCCTTGTCGGCAACTATCATAAACGATTCAGGCTTCCCCATGAAACGATGCCCAGCGGCGGTCAATTTCAAGAGGCCATAGTTTTCTACATCTTTTTTCAGATACCCTGCTATCAGAGCTTGCCTAATCACAGGATTCCATAGTTTAGGCTCCATGTCTTCACCAGCTCCAAACTCCTCAAGTTCATCATGCTTATGAGAAACGATATCGTCTGTAGCACGACCTTTAACAAAATCGATGATATATTCCTGACGGAAATTCTCCTTGACTGCAGCCACTGCTTCCAACACCACCAAGAGAGCATCTTTTGCCTCCATTTTCTCTGTAGGATGCAAACAGTTATCACAATTATGACAATTATCCACCTCATATTCCTCGCCAAAATAATGAAGCAACATCTTTCTTCGACAAACAGAAGATTCTGCATAGGCAGCCGTTTCTTGTAAAAGCTGTCGCCCTATATCTTGCTCTGCCACAGGCTTGTTTTCCATGAATTTCTCCAACTTTCTCAGATCCTTTCTGGAATAGAAAGCTATGCAAATGCCCTCGCCCCCATCTCTACCAGCACGACCAGTTTCCTGATAATACCCCTCCAAGCTTTTAGGAATATCATAATGGATAACAAACCTTACATCTGGCTTATCTATCCCCATGCCAAAAGCAATGGTAGCGACGATGACGTCTATGCGCTCCATCAAGAAGTCGTCTTGTGTCTGCGAGCGAGTCGCAGAATCAAGACCTGCATGATATGGTGCGGCTTTAATTTCATTAGCCTTGAGCACTTCAGCCAATTCCTCCACTTTTTTACGAGACAGACAGTAGATAATGCCACTTTTTCCTTGATGCTGACGAATAAACATTATGATTTGTCGATCAATATCTTTGTTTTTGGGGCGAACCTCGTAATATAAGTTTGGGCGGTTGAATGAGCTCTTAAATTCCTTGGCATCTAAGATGCCAAGATTTTTCTTGATATCGGTACGCACCTTATCGGTAGCTGTGGCCGTTAGTGCAATCACTGGTGCGGCACCTATTTCATTAATAATAGGTCGAATACGACGATACTCAGGTCTGAAATCATGTCCCCACTCAGAGATACAGTGAGCTTCGTCAATAGCATAGAACGAAATCTTCACGGTTTTCAAGAACTCCACATTATCTTCCTTTGTCAATGATTCTGGAGCAACATACAGGAGTTTTGTCTTACCGCTCAGGATATCATTTTTCACCTTTTCGATAGCAGACTTATTGAGAGAAGAGTTAAGATAATGAGCTACGCCATCACTTTCACTTAGCCCATTAATAACGTCTACCTGGTTTTTCATCAAAGCAATCAATGGAGAAATTACGATAGCCGTACCATCCATGATTAGCGAAGGCAACTGATAGCACAAACTCTTGCCTCCCCCCGTAGGCATCAACACAAATGTATCGTTGCCATCCATCAGATTTCTGATGATAGCCTCTTGATCACCTTTAAACGAATCAAAGCCAAAATAATGCTTCAACTGCCCTATAAGATTAACCTGTTCTGTCATATCCACCTATTATTATATTATATAAACCAATCAACTGGGGGATCCCCAACTGATTTATGCAGTTTCCTGCTGTCCGAGATGCGACTTATCCAACTGCCTCTTGGCATAATCGAGAGAAACCGCAAAAGAAGCGACTTTTTCTGATGGCACCTCAAACATGGCATCCATCATAACTGCCTCTACAATAGAACGAAGACCACGAGCGCCCAACTTGTACTCAACAGCCTTATCAACCATGTAATCGAGAGCAGGCTCTTCAAAAATCAACTTGATGCCATCCATCTCAAACAATTTCTGATATTGTTTTACAATAGAATTCTTTGGTTCTACCAATATTTTGCGTAAGGCATCACGATCCAATGGGTTAAGATAAGTAAGCACAGGAAGACGACCTATGATTTCAGGTATCAATCCAAAAGATTTTAAATCTTGTGGAAGAATATACTTCATCAAATCTTTCTTATCTATCTTGGCCACATTCTGAACCGAGTTATAACCAACCACATGCGTATTCATACGCTGAGCGATTTTTCTCTCAATACCATCAAATGCCCCACCACAAATAAACAAGATATTTTTGGTATCCACATGAATATAGTCTTGGTCTGGATGTTTACGTCCGCCCTTTGGTGGCACGTTGACCATAGTACCCTCCAAAAGTTTCAGCAAGCCTTGCTGCACTCCCTCGCCACTTACATCACGAGTAATGGAAGGATTATCACTCTTGCGGGCAATTTTATCTATTTCATCAATGAAGACAATACCCCTTTCCGCAGCTTCCACATTATAATCAGCGACTTGCAAGAGTCGAGACAAGATGCTTTCCACATCCTCACCAACATATCCTGCCTCGGTGAAAACCGTAGCATCAACTATGGTAAAAGGTACATCAAGCATCTTGGCAATAGTACGTGCCAACAATGTTTTTCCTGTACCAGTACTACCTACCATTATGATATTACTTTTCTCTATCTCTACGCCATCATCGCCCTTTGGTTGCTGCAAGCGTTTATAATGATTATAGACAGCAACAGCAAGGTTACGTTTAGCTTGATCTTGTCCAATGATATATTCATCAAGATATTTTTTGATATTCATTGGCTTAGGCACCTCTTTGAGAGCGAATTTTCCCTCCTCTTCCTGAGATTGCATAACCCCCGTAGACTGCACTATTTCAAAAGCTTGTTTAGTGCAGCTCTCACAAATGTAACCATTGATGCCCGTGATGAGCAATCTAACTTCACTTTCACTTCTTCCACAGAAGCTACATACTTTTTTCGGCATAATTTATATATTATCTTCTACTGAATCTTATATTTAAAGAGACATTACTTTATTTACGCACCAATACATTATCTATCATTCCATACTCTTTAGCCTCTTCCGCAGTCATCCAATAGTTACGATCGCTATCAGCCCAAACCTTATCGTAAGGAGTATGAGAATGCTCTGAAATGATGGTATATAATTCCTTTTTCATTTTCAAGATTTCACGAGCCTCAATCTCTATGTCAGAAGCCTGACCTTGCACGCCTCCTAATGGCTGATGAATCATTACGCGGCTATGAGGCAATGCCGAGCGCTTTCCCTCCTGACCAGACACAAGAAGCACCGCTGCCATAGACGCAGCCATACCCGTACAGATGGTAGCTACGTCGCTGGAGATAAACTGCATGGTATCATAGATGCCCAATCCAGCAGTTACACTTCCTCCAGGGCTATTAAGATAGATAGAGATATCCTTACCACTATCCACTGAATCAAGATAGAGCAACTGTGCCTGCAATGTATTTGCAGTATAATCATCAATCTCCGTACCCAAGAAGATGATTCGATCCATCATCAATCTTGAGAACACATCCATCTGGGTAACGTTCAACTGACGCTCCTCCAGGATGTATGGATTCAAATACTGAGCCTGCGACTTAATTACGTCATCAAGCACCATTCCACTCATACCGAGATGCTTTGTAGCATATTTTCTAAAATCGTTCATATATCTATAGTTTTTTCTTCAAATTAAGGGACGAAAAAAGAGGTTATCGACCTCTATTTCTCGTTCGGTGGAACAAAGATAATAAAAAAAGTCGATAACCTCGTATTTATTTGAAGTTTTTTTTCAAAAAAATGTTATTCCTGCATCATCTTGTTGAAATCTTCTACAGAAATCTCCTTTTCGTTGAGCTTCACAACGGTTTTCAATGCTGTAGCCAACTTACGGTCGATAGAGCGGTCTACAAGTGCATCGGTAGAGTCACCCTTCTTGATGATTTCGTTAGCATAGTTCTCAATATACTCGTCAGGGATGTTAGTCATACCATACTGAGCGAACTGTGCACGAGCTGCCTCCATAGCAGTCTCCTTGATATCCTTGTCATCAATCTTGATGTCCTGAGCCTTGATGAGCTGTTCCTTGATGAGGTGCCATGTCAACTCCTTGATGCTCTGCTCATAGTTTTTCTCTACGAAGTCCTCGCCTTTGTCCTTGTTGTTAGCAAGCATGATGCGCTTCAAGAGTGCGTCTGGGTAAACCAAGTCGCCTACCTTCTTCTCGCAATGCTCACGAACATCGAGAATAAACTTATAGTCAGAATCATTTACGAGCTGTGCCTGCAAGCCCTCAGCAATCTTAGCACGGAAAGCAGCTTCGTCCTTCACGTCTGTATCCTCGCCGAATACCTGCTTGAAGAGTTCCTCGTTTACCTCGTGCTTCTTGAAGCGCTGGATTTCAGTAATCTGGAAGCTAAACTCTGACTCCAAGTCCTTTACTGCCTCACGCTCAATCTTCAAGAGCTGAGAAACCTCTGTATCGTTCTCTGGATAAGCCTTCTTTGGATTGAATGTGATGACATCACCAAGCTTTGCGCCATTGAAGAGATTCTTCTGCTCCTCTACCTTGATGTAGCTAGGCATGATAACCGCACCCTCTACAGTGATACCACCTTCCTTGGTGTTGCCATTCTCGTCAAGCTCACGAAGGTCGCCCTTCAAGAGGTCGTTGTCCTCGTACTGCTCTGCCTTCTCGTAGCTACCTGCACGTGAAGCGTACATTTCTACCTGCTGATCGAGAATTTTGTCATCTACCTTGATGTTATAGTAATCTACCTTGTCACGACCATTGAGAGTAACCTTCATCTCTGGAGCGACAGCGATGTCAAACATAAAAGTATAAGCGGTACCCTTCTCCAAGTCTACTGGCTCCTGCTTCTCTGATGGGAGAGGCTCGCCGAGCATCTGGATATTGTTGTCTTGTACATACTTGTAAATCTGCTGGCCTACGATCTTGTTGATAGCCTCCATCTTTACAGAAGCACCGAACTGGCGCTTAATCATACCCATAGGAGCCTGACCAGGGCGGAAACCTGGAACATTAGCCTTCTTACGGTAATCTTTCAATGTCTTCTCGACATCATTCTTGTAGTCCTCTTCCTCTACGACGAGGGTCAAAAGACCATTAATCTTGTCAGGATTTTCAAATGAAATTTTCATCTTGATATTTTATTTTTATTATTAATATTATTCTTATCGTTTTGATACAGTTTATTTCCTATCCACAATTTGAAATGCAAAAATACACATTTTTAATGGATATACCTAATATATAAGAGAAAAATTTGTTTTTTTAACCATCTATTTCTGTTTCCTTGATTCTTTTTTGCTCATCAATCATCTGAAAGTCTTTCTTTCTGAGCACAAAACTATTACTCAAATACTTCTCACGCACAATCTTGTTTTCTGCCAATTCCTCTGGTTTCCCTTGGAATAAGATTTTTCCCTCAAATAGCAAATAAGCTCGATCGGTGATGGTCAAAGTCTCTTGTACATTATGGTCGGTTATCAATATACCTATGTTTTTATATTTCAACTGCCAAACAATATGCTGAATATCCTCCACAGCGATAGGGTCGACACCTGCAAAAGGCTCGTCGAGCATGATAAACTTAGGGTCTATCGCCAAACAGCGAGCTATTTCCGTACGACGGCGCTCACCTCCAGAGAGTTGGTCACCAAGGTTCTTACGAACTTTATTGAGGCGAAATTCATTGATTAGGCTCTCCAATTTTTCCAACTGGTAACTGCGTGGTTTCCCCGTCATTTCCAACACAGACAAGATGTTGTCTTCCACTGTCATTTTACGGAATACGCTTGCCTCCTGTGGTAGATAACCGATTCCCGCACGGGCACGCTTATACACTGGGAAATCAGTAATCTCCTGATTGCCCAAAAACACATGCCCTTCATTTGGAACAACTAGTCCTGTGGTCATATAAAACGAAGTTGTTTTACCAGCGCCATTAGGCCCCAACAAGCCAACAATTTCTCCTTGCTTTACATTGATAGACACTCCATTGGCAACGGTTCGTTTCCCATAACGCTTTACCAATCCTTCTGTCCTAAGCACCAAATCCCCTTGAGGTTGTTGTGCTATATTATTATTTTCATCCATAATTAGCTAATTTGTTTGCAAAAATACTAAAAATTAAGGAAATATCACTTATAATTTCAAAAACTATTCATAATATTGCAGTTTTTTAGAGGATTTTGGTTAATTTTGCAGCAAAATTTAGAAAATAAAGACATGTTAATTGAAAAATGGCTTACCACCTTCGGTAAATATCTCATATTGATGGGGCGCGCATTCTCACGTCCTGAGCGTATGCGAATGTTCCTCAAGCAATACGTAAAGGAGATGTCGCAACTAGGTGTCGACTCTATCGGCATCGTGCTCCTCATCTCCTTCTTCATCGGTGCGGTCATCTGCATCCAGATGAAACTCAACATTCAGAGTCCTTGGATGCCTCGCTGGGTATCGGGCTACACCACTCGTGAGATTATGCTCTTGGAATTTTCTTCCAGTATCATGTGCTTGATTCTTGCGGGAAAGGTGGGTTCCAACATTGCTTCGGAATTGGGCACGATGCGAGTCACACAACAGATTGATGCGCTCGACATCATGGGTGTCAACTCTGCCTGCTATCTCATCCTGCCTAAGATTCTCGGTTTGGTTACTATTATGCCATTCCTAGTCATCTTTAGTTCGGCGATGGGTATCGTCGGTGCATACGGCACAGCTTTCATAGGGCACATCTTGCCACCAGACGATCTTACGCTTGGTCTGCAACACGCATTCAACCAATGGTTTGTATGGATGAGTATCATCAAGAGCCTCTTCTTTGCATTCATCATTGCCAGTGTGTCCTCTTACTTTGGCTACACCGTGGAAGGTGGCTCTGTCGAGGTAGGCAAGTCGTCTACCGATGCCGTAGTCAGCTCCAGCGTGCTCATCCTTTTCTCTGACGTTTTTCTCACTCAAATCCTCTCATAAGCTATGATAGAAGTTAGAAATCTTACCAAGTCGTTTGGCGACAAGACAGTGCTCGACAACATCAATGTAACGTTCGAGACAGGAAAGACTAATCTGATCATCGGTCAGAGTGGTTCGGGAAAGACCGTTTTGATGAAGAACCTCGTGGGGCTTCTTACACCTACCAGCGGACAGGTGCTCTACGACGACCGTGACTTCGTACAGATGTCAAAGAAGGAAAAGGTACTGATGCGCCGTGAGATGGGCATGATTTTCCAGAGCGCAGCCCTCTTCGACTCGCTCAATGTACTGGAGAACGTGATGTTTCCACTCGACATGTTCTCCAATATGAATTATAAGGAACGTGTGAAGCGCGCGCAGGAATGTCTCGACCGTGTCAACCTGATAGAGGCTCAACAGAAATATCCTGGTGAAATCTCGGGTGGTATGCAGAAACGTGTAGCCATCGCTCGTGCTATCGTGATGAATCCGAAATATCTTTTCTGCGACGAACCAAACTCAGGACTCGACCCTAAGACTTCGCTCGTCATTGACGAACTCTTATCGGGCATCACCAAGGATTATAACATGACCACCATCATCAATACCCACGACATGAACTCCGTGATGGGTATCGGCGAGAACATTTGCTTTATCTACAAGGGGCACAAAGAGTGGCAAGGCAACAAAGACCAGGTAATGACCTCTACCAATGAAAAACTTAATGATCTCGTCTTCGCCTCCGACCTCTTCCGCAAGGTAAAGGAAGTAGAAATGGAGGAAGCTCAAAAATAAGAAATGCCAGCCGTTTGGCTGGCATTTCTTATTATTTTAAATATTACTACCTCATTTTCCATTCGCCTTTTACTTCTACCATCGGTACGACGACTTGCTCCTTGGTACTGTCACCATACACCATCTGCAAGAATACATCTGCTACATGATGAGCCGTATCAGCCTTGGCATTCAGTACATTGACAGCCGACACACCCTTGTGTTCCTCTTGTTGCTGCTCCACAAACATCTTGGCATTCAGCAACAACTGGTCTTGGTAACTTTGAGGCAATCGGTTAGGCTGATTATACCCTGCGACAAACTCTTGGTACTTCCCTTCTAGCAACAAGTCGTAATATCCCTTGGCAGCAATGCCCGCAAAGTAAGAAGGGTCAGGACTCTCCTTCTTGCAGGAAGAAAGTCCTAACCCCATACTTAATATCATCAAAAACAAAAGTTTTTTCATCTTAAAGAATTATATTACTTTTGAATTCTTCACTCTTCGTTCTTCACTCCGAATTACTTCTGACGAATAAAGATATTGATTGGGCATCCATGGAG
>CAVKXW010000064.1:0-17941 GCA_963660215.1 Bacteroidaceae bacterium
AATATTACCAGATTCTTCGTGGATTTTTAGTTTGGCATACAATTTGTAACATTGACTTGCAAAACACAATAAAAAAGTAAAACGAAAATAAAACATTTAGTATTATGGCACAAAAAGGTAATATTGGTGTAACGACAGAGAACATATTCCCTGTCATTAAGAAATTCTTATATTCTGATCATGACATATTCCTCCGTGAGATGGTTTCCAATGCAGTGGATGCCACTCAGAAGTTGAAGACTCTTGCTGCTCAAGGTGACTTCAAGGGGGAGATTGGCGACACCACTGTGCGTGTCTCGCTGGATGAGAAGGCTGGCACCTTGACCATCAGCGACCGTGGTATCGGAATGACCGAGGAAGAAATCGACAAGTATATCAACCAGATAGCATTCTCTGGTGTAACAGACTTCTTGGATAAATACAAGGAGAACGCCAACGCCATCATCGGTCACTTCGGTCTTGGCTTCTATTCTTCTTTCATGGTAGCAAGCAAGGTAGAAATCATCACCAAGAGCTATCAAGAGGGCAGCAAGGCAGTGAAGTGGAGCTGCGACGGGTCTCCAGCCTTTGAGATTGAAGATGCCGACAAGGCAGAGCGCGGTTCAGACATCGTTCTTTATATCGCAGACGACTGCAAGGAGTTCTTGCAGAAGAGCAAGATTGAGGAACTCCTCAACAAGTATTGCAAGTTTATGGCTGTGCCTGTGGCTTTCGGCAAGAAGACCGAGTGGAAGGATGGCAAGAACGTGGAGACCGACGAGGACAATATTATTAATAATGTGGAGCCTCTCTGGACCAAGACCCCAAGCACATTGAAGGATGAGGACTACAAGAAGTTCTATCACACCCTCTATCCAATGCAGGACGACCCATTGTTCTGGATCCACCTGAACGTAGACTTCCCATTCAACCTGACGGGTATTCTCTACTTCCCACGTATCAAGAACAATATCGACATGCAGCGCAACAAGATTCAGCTCTATTGCAATCAAGTGTTCGTTACCGACCAGGTTGAGGGCATCGTGCCAGAGTTCTTGACTTTGCTTCATGGTGTCATCGATTCGCCAGACATCCCTCTGAACGTGAGCCGTAGTTATCTGCAGAGCGACAGCAATGTGAAGAAGATTTCCACCTATATCACCAAGAAAGTCGCCGACCGCCTGAACTCCATCTTCAAGGAGAACCGCAAGGAGTATGAGGAGAAGTGGGACGACCTGAAGCTCTTCATCAACTATGGCATGCTCTCGCAGGAAGATTTCTATGATCGCGCCAAGGACTTCGCATTGCTGAAGGACATTGATGGCAAGTACTTTACATACGAAGAGTATAAGACTCTGATCAAGGACAACCAGACCGACAAGGATGGCAACTTGGTTTACCTCTATGCCAACAACAAGGAAGAGCAATATTCTTTCGTCGAGGCAGCTAAGCAAAAGGGTTATTCTGTGCTCTTGATGGATGGACAGCTTGACACTCCTATGGTCAACATGTTGGAGCAAAAGTTGGAGAAATGTCATTTCACACGTGTGGATGCAGACATCATCGATCGCCTGATTGTGAAGGAAGATGCGAAGAAGACAGATTTGACCAAGACGCAAACTGACAATCTGACAGAGGTGTTCCGCTCTCAGATGCCAAAGGTGGACAAGGCTGAATTCTATGTGGACATTCAGGCTTTGGGCGAACAGAGCCAGCCAGTTCTGATTACCCAGAACGAGTATATGCGTCGTATGAAGGCGATGAGCCAATTCCAGGCAGGTATGAATTTCTATGGTCAGATGCCAGATAGCTATACCATTGTGTTGAATTCGGATCATGCACTCGTGAAGAAGGTCTTGGAGGATGCTGAGGCTCATACTTCGGAAAGCTTGAAGCCAATCCTTGCCGAAATCAAGGGGCAGGAAGCTCGTCTGGCAGTTTTGCATCAAGAGCAGGGCAAGAAAAAGCCTGAGGAGATTACACAAGAGGAAAAAGATGATGTTCATAACACGGAGAAGGCCATCAGCGATGAGAAGACAAAGCGCAATGAAATAATCTCGGCTTATGCCAAGGACAATAATATTGTACATCAACTCATCGACCTCGCCTTGCTGCAGAACGGAATGTTGAAGGGGGCTTCATTGGATGCTTTCTTGAAGAGAAGCGTCGATATGATAAAATAACAGAGCCCATCAGTATAGTTAAAAGCGTAACATCTACTTTGTGACACGTAACTTTTAGTGTTGCAAATTGTATCTTTATATGTGCTAAATGTTTCAAATGGAATATTTAGCACATTTTTTTATGTAATATTTTGGTGACAATCTATTTTTTTATTATCTTTGCAATATCGAAATAAACGAAAAACATGATAAAAACCGCCGTCATGGAACAGAATGAATCTAAACACAGCATCATAGCTGAATACTACGCTAAAAACTACGATGAGTTGAAGTCGTATGTGGAATCTCGTTTGCAGTTGCCAGACGAGGCAGAGGACATTGTGCAAAATGTCTTCCTGCGTTTGCTGCAGTCTGATAGGATGATTAGTCCCATCACATTGCCTTGCTTGGTTTATACGATGGCAAGGAATCTCATGGTAGACTATTGGCGCCGCAAGCATAGATATGACCAGTTCGAGCATTATATATATGAGAGCGATTGGTGGAACAAGTATGCGGAAGATGCTTCTTCGGTCTATTCGGTCCAGGAGGTGACGGAATTGTTGGAACGTGGCATAGCCAGGTTGTCGCCACGCCAATGTATGGTGTTTAGCATGAATTTGTATGACGGCATGAAAGTGAGCGAAATAGCCCAGACATTACATTTGGGATATAAAAATGTAGAAAATAGATTGGGCTCAGCCCGTAAAGAGGTGAGAGCCTATATGAAGAAAATGTTGGCTAGCTGATTGGCTAGCCAACATTTTTTTAGTTTTCTTTGAAAGCGATGACTCTTGTCAAAGCTTTGTCCATATAGAATGTTTGTGTCAACTCTTGCTCTGTGCCTTGATGAGAGGTTAGCTTGTAGGTGGCTCTTATATATAATAAGGTGTCAGGATAGTCACCGTCGTTATAATTGATGTCGTTTTTGACAAATGGCAATTTACCGACATTTTGTCGCATCACCTTCACCTGGTCAAAACTAATCATGGCTGTAGGAGTAAGCTTGCTGAATCGCTCAAAGCTACAGTCGTTGTCTACCAAATTCTCATTGAGGAAATCTTTTACGAGCGATTGGGCTTTGTGCTGGTCGCCACAAGAAGTGAGTGCCAGCACCAAGCCTAGTGTTATGATGAAAAGAATTTTCTTCATGTATTCTTGTTTTGTTGAATAAAACTTCCCGAATAGGGGCTTATTTCTTAACGCTGGCAAGAATTTCCAACAAATGATCCCAAACCATCTGTACGGTTGGTATCAAGAGAGCCTCGTCGGGGGTATGTACATTTCGCAGGGTCGGACCAAAGCTCACCATGTCGAGGTCAGGGTATTTCTCCGAGAAGAGACCACACTCCAAGCCGGCATGGATGCCTTTCACCTCTGGTTTCTTGCCAAAGAGCTTTTCGTAGCTCTTTACGGTAAGGTCGGTCAGCTCGCTATCAGCTCGCATCTTCCATGCAGGATATTTGTCGCCTACCTGGATGTTGGCACCTGCCAAGAGGAATGGGGCCATAACGGTGTTGGTCATATTGTCCAGATTGCTCATCACGTTGCTTCGCTGTGATGCCACAATCTGAATCTGGCTCTCTGTGGTGATGACGCTTGCCACATTGCTAGAGGTCTCTACCATCCAGGCGATAGCCTCGTCCTGACAAGTGGTAAGCGGACCATTGTCTACAGCTTGCAAAGCCAAGATGAACTTCTCGCCAACAGGTTTTTCGATGACAGGGGCAGCCTCGGCGCTGTTCATATTCCACTGCATATTCTGCTCTGTGACATGAAACTCATCCTCTACCTCGGAGGCGAAGACATTCCAGTCGGCTCGTACCTGCTCCTTCTTGCTGTTCTCTACGGCGAATACCACCTTGCCATCACGAGGAATGGCATTGTGCATCTTGCCACTGTTGAAACTTATCAGACGGATGTCGTAGTCGTTGACAAATCTCTCCTTGAAGAGAAAACGAGCCAAAATCTTGATGGCATTGGCGCGCTTCTTGTCGATGTCATCGCCAGAATGGCCGCCATTGAGTCCCTTCAATGAGATCTCCATGAAGAAATGCCCCTTTGGAGCCTCCTCGCGCTTGAAATCGAATGTGGCTCTCGTCGTCTGACCACCTGCGCATGAAACGAAGATGAGTCCCTCGTCCTCAGAATCGAGGTTGATGAGCATCTTGCCGGTCATAAACCCAGCTTTCATGCCATGCGCACCTGTGAGGCCTGTTTCCTCATCGCGTGTGAATACGCATTCGATAGGGCCGTGCTTGATGTTGTCGCTTGCCAGAATGGCTAGTTCTATGGCGCATCCTATACCATCGTCAGCACCCAATGTGGTTCCTTTAGCCTTGAGCCATTCGCCATCAACATAAGTTTGGATGGCATCCTTGTGAAAGTCGAAATCTACATCTACCAACTTGTCGCATACCATGTCCATGTGGCTTTGGAGGATGATGGTTTCTGCATTCTCATATCCTGGAGTGGCAGCTTTACGAATCAAAACATTGCCAGTTTCATCCACTAAAGTTTCGAGCTGATGGCTTTTGCCGAATTCCTTGAGATACTCAATCATGTTCTCCTCATGCTTTGAAGGACGAGGAATTTCATTGATTTTTGCGAACTGCTCAAATACAAGAGTAGGTTTTAAATCACTTTTTTCCATTTATTTATGTTATTTTGTTTTGAAAATTGCCTAAAAAATAGTACCTTTGCACCGTGAAGTGCATAAATGTACTGCAAAGTTAATAAAAATGATAAAATTAATGCTATTAAGCGTGTTAATAATTGCTATTTGCATGGCATTATTTAGCGTGAAACTGATTTTTAAGAAAAATGGAAAGTTTTCCTCTCAGCATGTGCACGACAATCCAGGCTTGCGCAAGCAGGGTATCCATTGCGTCATGGATCAGGATAGAGAAGCACGGGAGGCTAATAAGGCATATTAGAAAATAAAACATTATAAGACAATGAAAAAGAACATTTTAAGTTCAGTGGCTTTCGCAGCTGTTGCTGCCTTGTCATTGGTATCATGCAACAAGTCACAGCCTCAGGTAGAGGCTAAGTCGGAAAGCAAGGCTCCTGCTGAGCTGAAGATAGCATACGTAGAGGTAGATTCTATCATGACTCAGTATACATTCGCCAAGGAGTATTCTGCCATCTTGGAGAAAAAGGGTCAGAACATTCAGGCTACTATCGCACAGAAGGGGCAGCAACTACAGGCTGCTGCCGCCAACTTCCAGCAGAAGATTCAGCAGAATGCCTATACTCGTGAGCAAGCCGAGGCTATCCAGGCTGGTTTGCAGAAGCAGAACAATGACCTTCAGGGGTTGCAGCAGCGTTTGAGCAATGAGTTCGCAGCTGAGCAAGATAAGTATAACAAGGCTCTTCATGACAGCATCGCCAACTATTTGGCTCAGTATAACAAGGACAAGAAGTATAGCATCATCTTCTCTAAGAGCGGCGACAACTTGCTTTATGCCGATAAGGCCTATGACATTACAAACGAGGTGATTGCCGGCTTGAATAAGGCTTACAAAGGTAAGTTGAAGACTGCCGAAGCTGCAGCTCCTGCCGCAAAGAAGTAATATAAGAATAGGTGTTGGAATATGCGTCGTAACGAAAGATACGATTTTATATTAGACCATTTCAGGAATGCGTTGCCTCATGTAACCACGGAGTTGCATTTTGGCAGCGCATTTCAGCTTTTGGTAGCCACACTCCTCTCTGCCCAATGCACCGACAAGCGTATTAATATGGTAACCCCGGCGCTTTTTGCTCGCTACCCAGATGCCCAAAAGATGGCGAAGGCTAGCGAGGAAGATATTTATGAGCTCGTCAAGTCGGTGAGTTATCCGAATGCCAAGGCAAGGCATCTTGCCGAAATGTCAAGGCAACTGGTGGAGCTTTTTGGCGGGGAAGTGCCCGAGGCTACAGAAGATTTGGTAAAACTGGCTGGGGTAGGGCGTAAGACTGCCAATGTGATACGGGCAGTGTGGTTTGGGCATGCTACGATGGCGGTGGATACGCATGTTTATCGTGTGAGCCATCGTATGGGGTTGGTGCCTGCCACTGCAGATACACCTCGCAAGGTAGAGGACTTCCTGATGAAACACATCCCTAGGGAAGATGTGCCTAATGCTCATCATTGGATTTTGCTTCATGGTAGATATGTTTGCAAAAGCGCCAAACCGCTATGCGAGGAATGTTTCTTTCAGGAGCATTGTCCGAAACTATTACGAAATAGCAAGCTGGAATGATTGTTTGGGGATACAGGAAAGAATGAAGTAAACATAAAAAATCGACTTTGCGCAAAAGATGGCAAAGTCGATTTTTTTTATGTTTATAATCTAACAGTCTTGTTCAAAAGATAGTTGTCGAGGATCACCATGGCAGCCATCGCTTCCACCACGGGCACTGCCCTTGGTAGCACACATGGGTCATGTCTGCCTCGTGCGGTAAGTTGGGTTGGATTGCCTTCCAAGTCTACTGTGTCTTGTTGCATCAAGAGAGTGGCTACTGGCTTGAAAGCTACTCGAAAGTAGATGTCTTGCCCATTGCTCAGTCCGCCTTGGATTCCTCCGCTGTGATTGGTCTTGGTGGTAATGCGTGCGGCTACATCCTCGTTGGCTTCTGCCAGGTTGGCAGCCATTGCCTTTGGGATGAAGACATCGTTTTGCATGCTGCCACGGTCCGTGACCCCAGCGAATCCCTCGCCATATTCAAATCCCTTTACGGCGTTGATGCCTAGCATGGCAGCTCCAAGTTGGGCATGAAGCTTGTCAAACTCTGGCTCTCCCAAACCTGCGGAGCACCCTTTGATGACGCAGGTGATGATGCCGCCTATGGTGTCTCCATCTGCCTTCACGCTGGCAATGAGGTCTTCCATCTGCTTGGCTTTCTCTTGGTCTGGGCAGCGTACAGGGTTGTCTTCTATGGTGCTGAAATCATACTTGTGGTAATCTTTGTCGACAGCAATGTTTCCAACTTGCGATGTATATGCAGTGACGCTGATGCCGAGCTGTCGGAGTGCTAGCTTAGCCAAGGCTCCACCAACACATCGAGCGATAGTGATGCGAGCTGATGAGCGCCCACCGCCACGATGATCCCTGATGCCATACTTCTCCTGATAGGTGAAGTCGGCATGTGAAGGGCGAAACAGGCAACGCATGTTTTCGTAGTCTTGAGAATGCTGATTTTGATTGCGTACCTCAAAACCGATGGGGGTTCCCGTTGACTTACCCTCGAATACGCCGCTCAAGAATTCTACCTTGTCTGCTTCTTTTCTGGCAGTGGTGATGTGGCTTTGGCCTGGGCGACGACGATTCAGTTCGCGCTGCACAAAATCCATGTCTATATCAATGCCAGCTGGGAAACCGTCGATGATACCTCCCACTGCTATGCCATGGCTTTCACCAAAGGTCGTGAGCGTAAAAAGATTACCAAAAGTATTTCTCATTGTTTCTTAGTTCTTACTTGTTACAATCGCAGCCGCCGTCCTTGCAGCCACCATCCTTGCAGTCGCCGCCGCAGTTTTCACAACCGCCCTGGCAACCACCACCATTCTGACCGCTGATGATCTCTGCCATCTTGGCAATTTCTTCGTTTGTTGCGTCACGGCTTTCCAAGATCTGGCCACAGAAATTGAGCTTTAAGCCTGCCAATGGGTGGTTGAGGTCGCAAGTCACCTTGGTGTCGGTGATGTTCTTTACCACAGCATTGAATCGGTTGCCGTCTTCATTCTGCAATGGGATGATGGCACCTACCTGTACATGCTGCGCGTCAAACTGACCGTTGATAGAGAAAATTTGCTTGTCGAGCTCGATAACTCGTTCATCGTAGTGCTGGCCATAAGCCTGCTCTGGTTCCAATTCGAAGTCGAACTCCTCGCCTTGGGTCATGTTTACGATTTGCTCTTCGAAGGCTGGCAAGGTTACGCCCATGCCGCTGATGAAGAAGAATGGACGCTCGTCGGTAGTGCGCTCGATGAGCTGTTCTTCGCCATTGTTTCCCTTGGTTACATCGTAGAGTGCGTATGATACTCTAATAAACTTGTTTTTGTTGTTTGTTTCCATTTCTTATTTTGTTTTTATTATTATTTACGATTTTTTCTCTTGTGTTTTTGTATTTGCACGCTTCTCACCATTTCCATGCGCTCAAGATAGATTGGGCGCCACTTGTCGATGATGTCTTGCAGGCTCTTGCTCTTCTGTAGCAATTCGGCATATTCTTGCCCCTCCGTCTCGCCGCTTTTCTTTAGTTCGAGCAATCGGGCAATCATCTGCTTTTGGTGCTCTTCGGCTGCTTTGAGTTGATAGCCCAATTTCTCTAGGCTTTCCATGAAAGCGAGTGCCTTGTCTATATGTTGTTCTTGTTCCATAGTCATTGTCTAATTTTTGCAATTTTCTGCAAAGGTACGAATAATTATCGGGATATGAAAGAGAAATGGTAGTTTTTTTCAGCTTAGTTACATATTGAAAGGTATAAAGAGCGTTTTTCTTACGTTTTGATGCCTGTAATAGGGCTGTCTTGTTGATTTATGTCAAGAAAGACGCTAGAAATGGAAAAAAATACAAGAAATGTTTGCGCACACAATAAAAAGTCCGTACCTTTGCAGCGTCTTAAGGAAATAAGACTAAAGGATAATGTTTAACACAAAAGAAAAGAAAGGTAAAAAGATTATGAAAAAGATTATGGTATTAGCAGTAGCAATGTTCGCAATGGCAACAACTACTTTCGCAGCAGAAGAGGCAACAAACAGTACAGCTGCTTTCAACATGAATGTTAAGATGAGCAGCTTGGTAGATGCTTTGAGCTTGAACATTGATCAGGCTGAGGCTGTTGCTGATGTTCACAAGAATTTCACTGCAGATATGATGAATGCTGCCACTGCTTCTAATGAAGATCGTGCAGCAATGGTTGATAAGGCTGTTATGAAGGATCTCAAGTACATGCATGGTATCTTGAATGCCAATCAGTATCGTAAGTACGTGATGCTTTTGAACGCTACACTCGTAAATCGTGGTTTGAAGTAATCACGTTTTCTCTAAGAAGAACCAATGTGCTTTTTGGGGAGAAAATTAAGACAGATAATTCATAAGAGAGAGATTTAGTTTAAAAATCCCAGTCAGGAAGTGATTCTTGATTGGGATTTATTTTGCCATTATATGGTTTGTTTTCTTTTCTCTCAAGCTAAGTATAAACTTCTCTCAAGTCTCTTCGTTAAAAATCTGGGTGAAGCATCTTTTGAGCTCAGCTTCATCTTCAATGATATTCCTCAGCTTGTTGAGGGCTTCGGCGTTGGGCGAGTTGGGAATCCATAGTTTGATGTAACCGTTGCGAGAATATTTTTCGAGCATGTGGGCTTCAAACCGCTGCCATTGCTCTTCTTGGCTCTTTTCGGGGTAATTTTCTTTGCCGTATTGAATGGCACGGAGAAAAATTTCGTGTACATCTATGTCGCGGTCGGCTTCTGCCACGATCTTACCATAGATACTGCGTGGTTGACGACTGCTTGAGGCGCGATGGTCTTCCACTGCCTCTTTCATAATCTTGATTTGTTCGGGGGAAAACCAACGCTTCAGTCGGGCGTCTGCCTGAAGAATCTTGCCACTGGTAATATGGTGGATGGCACGCGGACCACTCATGCCCAAGTCGTGATAGGCTGCGATGACATATACCATATCTATGTTGGCTCCCGTCATAGGCACGAGTCGCAAGGAGTTCTTGATGACTCGGTTTACATGGCGAAGACCATGACTTTCGCCAAATGTATTGTACTTGGGGAGAATCTGTGTCTCCACAAACTGCATGATTTCGAGATTTACTTGCTGTTTCATAATTTTTCCTCCGATGTAATTTCTTTAAGAGCCTATAATTACAATACTTGAAAGAATGCCGAATATGAAAATGTTGCGAGCGGTCATTCCTAGTATCTTATTGAGTTCTCTTCCTTTTCCTATCTTTTTCATCTTGCGATAGGTGAGTACGTGTTGGGCGAGGTATACGGCGTTAAGTGGGAGCATGAAGCTTGGCATGTCGTATGTCAGCGTATTGTATATGGTCATGCCCATCAAGATGAGAGTAGCCACTATTCCTAGGGAAAGGTATAGTAGCTCTGCCTTGCGCCTGCCGATGTGTACTACGAGTGTTTTTTTGCCAGCCTTTAGGTCATTGTCGTGGTCGCGATAGTTGTTTACGATGAGGAGTGTGTCTACCACCATTCCGCATGCGATGGATGCCAAAATTACTTCTGGGGTGATGCTTTGATTCATTTCGGGCACTACTAGATAGTAGGTGCAGCATACTGGCACGATGCCAAAGAATGTAAGCACCAAGACATCTCCTAAGCCTAGATAGCTGAGACTGGTGGTATAGAGAAAGCAGAAGATGACACAACAGATGCCTACGAAAATCAACTGCCAACCTCCAAAGAGAATGAGAGGCAAGCCGATGGCGCAGCCTAGTAGCGTGGTGAGGATAATGCCCCATTTCATGGCTCGCAAGGTGATCCATCCTTCTGCGCATGCTCGCTTAGGACCTAATCGGGTTTCATCGTCATTGCCGTGTTTGAAGTCGAAATAGTCGTTCACCAGATTGCTGTCTATCTGCATCACCCATGCAAAGAGCAAGCAGAGCAGGGCTGGTATCCATCGGATGCCTGTTTCGTGTACATCCATGAGGCTTGGGTAGTTGGTGTCGTGGTAAGCGAGCGATATGCCTAATAATACAGGAACAGCCGCCGCCGAAAGGGTTTTCGGGCGAGCGGCTAAGAACCATGCTTTTATAGAATTTGTCTTTACCATAATAGAATGTTAATTGAAGAAGTTCCAACTGATACCAAATCGGAATACACTCTCGTTGAGAGGGTAGTGGGGAGCGAAGAAATAGTTTTTGCTTCCCTTGCCTGCGTTGACATGGCTCATCATCACGAAGAAGCGAGTATGCTTGATGTGAACGTTGGCGTAGACATTGATGATAGGGTAGTTGCCCACTTCCACGTTGTTATCGCCATTGCCCTGTACTGTATATTGGCCCATGTATGGTGAGTAGTCTGGAGCTTCGTAGCTAGTGAAGTAGCGCATGTCGGCACCCATGTCGAAATTGAGCACCTTTGCTACCTTGAACTGCATGTAGAGGTTGGTGTATATGTTGAAGTCAGGCACTGGCAACGCTCCTTGATTGCTGGAGTGTTGATAGGTAAACTGGTTTTCCCATCTGAAGATGCCAAACTTGAAATTCTGCTCCACCTGGGCTGTAAGTAGGTTGATGGCTCCGCTTTCTTGCATAGGGGTGATGGTGATGCCTGTCCTAGCACCTGTCTCTTCGTTCACGCTATATGCCTGGGTAAAGTAGGTGTAGTTCTTGATTTCGTCTACTGCCACTCTCAAGGTCGTACCTGTCTTAGGATAAGTCAGTGTGCCCATGATGCGGGTGTGGAGTGTTTTGTCGAGGTCGTTTTCCCACCACAGATGGCGTGCGTGATACTTGCGATAGTAGAAAGCTGGTGTCTCTCTGTGAAAGAAAGCATCGCCTCTCACCTGTAGGGTGTCGCCTAGGAATGGGATGTTGATGTCTGCATTGCCGTCTACGGCGAGGGTGCCGGCTTCCACTCCCGTGAGACCGATTTCTGCCACGACGTTATAGTGGAGTGTCTTGCCTTCTTGTTTGCTCAACTGACCGCCCACACTTAGGGCATGCTCGTTGTAGGATACCGTGCCGCCTTCGATGGTTGGCAACCCATAGTGGCGCAGGTCGTAGCTTGCAAACGCCTTTATACCTGCTTTCGCCCATTTGCTGAAGCCTTCTAGTGTGGCTAGGGCAAATGTGTTCTTGAGATGCCAGTGGGTGGTCTGGTCGAAGATGGAATCGCCTGTTAGTTTGCCCTCGTCGTAGTATTCTTCGAGATAATAGTCGGCAGGGGTTTGATAGGCTTCGTAAATACGCTTGTAGTTGTCAAACTTCAGTGTATGGATGAAGCTGGTGACTGGCACATATTCTGATTTATAGAAAAGTGAGTCTTCTTGCTTCTTTTTCTCTATCGCCAGAAGGCTGTCTGCCGTTGCCTTTCCGTTGATGGCGATGCGGGTGGAATCGTTCTGGGTGTCTTTTGCAGGTTCGTCACCGGCTATCTTGGCATTGCTAGGTCTGCCGCTGAACTTGGTGCCTTGCTGTTTGCCGAAAGTCTTCTCGTCGAAGGCCTTGCCTTCTTTTCGGGCTTTCTTGCGTGCCTCTTCCTTGGCATCGGCTGCTGCATTTTCTTGTTGCGACTCCATGGCGAATTTCTTTGCCTTGATTTCTTCTTCGGTCATCTTCACTTTTCGGCTGAAGCCAACGTTGTAGCGGTGGGTGAAGAAGATGTGCTGGTTGTCCAGACGATTCCAGTTTTCTGAGAGTACGGTTGGAATCTCGTTGGTGGCAAACGACTCGGTGAAGATCTCTGGATGCTTGATGTAGTCATCGTTGGTGATACCGCCGTTTTCGGTCATTTTCTCGTGGTTGGTACTGAAGAGGAAATGAGCCTGGTAGCGGTCGCCTAGGTAGGATGCCCACATGCTATACTTGAAGTGGCTGGTGCTCTGGGCATCATAGAAGCCACGGCCATACTTGTAGTCGAATCTAAAGCCTGCGCCTAGTTGCTTGTTGGCATTTACGGCGAATATCGCCTTGAAGTCGTCTTCGCCATTGGTGCGGTTGCCGCAGTTGTTGAGGGTGACGTTGGTGATAGGCGAATAGGTGTTGGTGAAATGGAAGTCGCTTACAGGAGTTACGATGTAGTCGTATGGTTCGGTGAAGATGAAGTTGCCCTGGGTGTTGTGGCGGTCGATGAATATGCGGTTGATGCGAGCCGACCCCAAATTGCCAAGTGTGTTGTATTCTCCATGCAGCCCTTCGGTGAAGGTGGTGTTCATGTACATATGCTGCAGGGTGTCGACCACAGCCTCGCGGCGGTCGCCAAATCTTTCGTCTACCGTCCACACTTTGATGCCCTTGGGAATCTCCTTGTCCGAACCCAATGAGTCGGTGTTTACTTTTCTGTTGGTTTGTGGACCAAACTGTGAGTCTTCATTATAGTTAAAATCGTTTTGTGCCGCAACTGGTAGGGTTGCAGCACAAAGCAAGAGGAGTGATAATATTTTTTTCTTCTTCATTTATTTCTTGAATAGTCGGATACAAACTTCGGCAATCTTGATGACTACACCAATGATTAATACGATGTAAGCAGGGGTGCGGTTGTCTTCCATCTGAGTCCACATGATGACACCTATGATGGCTATGAGCATGAAGGCTATGTTCAGATAGTTGCGCACGGGGAGCATGCTGTTCTGGTCACTAAATGCCAAGCGGCGGTGGCGGCGACGCATTGGGCGCACGGCATAGCCATTCTGCTGCTCTTCGGATGCAGTTGTCTGTTGCGTGTTGTCTATATGTGATTTTTCCATTCTTATTCTTTAATAAGTGTTGTTATTTCGTTGAATATCTGGTCTTTTCGGTCGATGGTGAGTCGGCGGAATTTGCCAAATAGCTTAGCTAGGTCGTTTTTCTTTTTGTTGAGAGCCACCTTGTCTGTTATCACATTCTCGGCTGGCTCCTTAAAACCTGTACTTCTATCTTCTTCGTATGCGTATATCAAACGGCAGAGGGAGAGATGTAGGTGGTTGTCGCTTATCTTTGCCACTAGTTGATATTTGAACTCTGAGCGGTCGAGTGAGATGAACGATTGGTTGAAGACTATCCATTCGTCCATGGTGTTGGCAATGACGTGCTCTTGAGGGTTTACTAGTGCCACGCGGCTGCTAATATTGTTCTCGCCCTGGGTGAGTGTTTGCATATATGGGTATACGATATCGTAAATTTGCTGGGCTGATTTGCCGTTTGCGTCAGTTTCGAGTATGAATTCCACTTTTCCCTCGGCATTGGTGGTCACGGCTCCCTCCAAGTATTTTGTGTCTATCTTGGCGGTCTCTCCATTGGCTAGCTTCGGCATAGCCTTGTCGGTTGATCTGGGTTGTTCAGCCACCGGTACTACCCATCCTCCCACAGGCGTAGTTGGCTCCTTTGCTACTACAGGCTTAGGGTCGCTTGTTTTCTTGGCGTCAGCTTCGGCTTTTTTTGCTTCAGCCTCTGCCTTCTTGGTTTCTGCCTCAGCTTGCTTAGCGACAGCGTTGATACTGTCGGCTTGCGCCTTGATGCGTGCTGCCTCGGCTCTCATTTTAGCCACTTCGAGAGCTTTCTTTGCCTCTTCCAGTTGTTTCTGGGCTTGCTCTAGTTGCTGCTGTTCGGTAAGCACAGTTTGTGCTTGTGCAGACATGATAGGGAGGAGCATGAATATGGGGATGATAAACTTTTTCATAATTAGGAATCTTTTATGATGGGCGGAAGATGATGGGTTTTTGGTACGCACCATCTAAACCGCTGACTTTTAATTCGTTATACGTATTTTCGTTCGCCAGCTACAAGTGAAAAATGCACATAGGCATATTACACACGCTGATTTACCTATGCAAAGATATAAAGAAAAGTTTAAACAATAGCATTGATAGAGTAAAGTTTTGTATAATTTAACTTTAGCTAAAAGCTAATGTATAAAGGGGAATGCAGAATTAGCTCCACAATCCCCTTACAACTGATATGATAAATGCACTATATTTGTTCTATTTCTGGCAAAATCAGATTATCCATTCGTTATCATCGACATTAAAATCTTTGTGATAGTCGGCGAACGCCCAATCAACTTTGTCCTGTCCTTTCTTGTCCTTCTTGCGTTTAATCTGAGGGTTAATCTTGAACTTGGAAGCCATCAGCAACCAGTTCATACTGTCCTCGTACATCTGTCTTCTCGTTTCAGAGATGTTGGTAGGGCTGATGGTTTGGTGCATATAATAAAAGGCAATTCTTGTCATGTGCTTCACAATGTTGAGGTTTCGAGGGTCATCCATCACGATATTCTCTCCCTCAACCAGTGTGTCGGCATTAGAATTGATGAGTGGCTTGAAGACGGCGCCATCACACACCACATAGTCGTAGGCTTCCTCAAAGGCATCGTAATCGTAGTCGGTTGTATAATCTCCTATCAATCCCCAATCGTCGCTCTGGGTAGGGGAGAGTGAGACATCATGTTCCTCTGTTTTGCTGATGAGGGCATAGAACTTTCCTTCATAGGCTACAACGGCATGGAGAGGATAATCATACATTTCCGTCCAGTCTTCAGTCTCAATCTTTTCCCAAGCCTTCAGTCCTGGAATGCAGATGTTCTTGAAGTCGATGCCATTGCCTATCTTACATCTCCAGAACTCCGTGCCATACTTGACAATATCATTCGGTAGGTAGGTTCTTGTCTGGAAGTATGGTGGAATCTTGTCAAGCTCCTTGGTTTCCGTGAGATTGGAGATTTGTTCCCAATAGACCTTTGTTGTTGGTTTCTTGTAGCCATTGATGGCCTGTAGGGTCTTGTAGATAACATCATCCTTGACGAAATGAACACCTGAAGGGTAGTTAATCATAGGATTGTACTCTCTAATGCACTTTCCTCTTGCCAGTTCTTCGTCAATCTCATAGTAGTTGTCCAAGTACTCCTTAATGCTCATCTCGGCACTTTGCTCTGCATGGATAACTCTGTCTTGCTCACCTCGTGTCACTTGGTCGAACATATCCTCCGTGATAATCGCGAGATAATCTTTGTTGTTGAGAAATCTTTGATACATTGTATTTCTTGTTTTGGTTAAAAATCAAATTCATTATACATTATCGTCCCACTGTCAATGGTCGTGATGATTGGCTCTGAAGACTTGTACTGGAAGTTGGAATAGGTCTCACCCAGAAATTTCACCAAGGCATAGTCGAAGCAATCAGAGCAATGGCCATACTTCTCGGATTTACCTCCGTTAGGGTCTTGCACCTTCAGCTTCTCCTTTGTGCCGTCCTCGTTCTTCTTCTGGTTGATCAGGTCCATAGTGAGCTTTCTGCAAGTTAGCTCAATCTCTATCTGCCAGCCATCATAACCTTCAAGTAGTTGGTTTATGAACTCCAAGCGAGTGACCATTGCCGGTTTTGTTTGCTCAATAACTCTACCTTTGGACTGATAACGGCAGTGGAGATATACTTGTTCACGATTGTATAGTTGTTTACTCCATCTTCTGTCTGCGTGGACCGGGCAGCACCAGCAGGGTCGCCAGTGATGATAACTCCACCATAATGTCCCATTGTGGTAAGTTGCTTGGCTATGTAACGAGAAAAGGCTGGGGTGTTGTTCTGCTTCTCTTCGGGAGTACCGATGAACTCCTTCAACACATAGACCCTTTTCTTCTCATAGTCTATCTGAAACATCTCACACGACATATAAGGCTTCACGTTGAAGTCGAATGCCAGAATGATAGGTCGGCTTGGGTCATATTCTCTTCTGAATAATCCCATGACAAGATGTTTTTCGCCGTTGAAGTTCCAATAGGCAGCCATCTTGTTATTCTCTGTGTAATCCCAGTTTCCGTATGCGAGTCGAGCCCTTGTCACTGGGTCTTTAATCTTTCTCAGTTTGTTGAAGTATATCATCCTAAACTTCTCGTCTGGGTTGTCGAATACGGTAAACATTAAGTATCTGTCGCCTTTCTTCAGTCGTGCTGGGTTGCCATCATCATCAGAAACAAATCTCGTCTTGATGTAGTTCTGCACTGGGTTGGTTGACATTACCAACTTACCCACCACAAATGTGTCAGCAATTCTGTAACGAATACGAGAGCCAAGGACTTCCACGGCTTTCTCTGGCACCTCTGAAACCTCGTCGATGAATGCTCCCGTGATTTCAAGAGAGCCAAGGTTGTTGTAGTCCGGGTCTTTGAGAGAAGGGGATAGCTCTGCCATCATTATTCGTGAGCCATTCCAGAACTCTATATATCCGTACTGGTTGTTGATGTGATAATTCTCGTCCTCTCGTAGTCCCCAGATGTCCAAGATTCTGAGGATGGTTGACCATGTTGTCGCTCGTAAGTCCTTCAAAGTCAAACGCGCCACAACCATCAATATCTCTGGATAACGGATGCAACTGCTTATGAGCCAACAGCTTCCGATCCAGGATTTCCCACCACCCGCAGCACCACCCATCAGAATATTCTCAGGAATGTCTGTATTCCCACAATTCTTACAGGTTGGTTCGTGAATAGGGTTATGATGAGAATCATACCCAGTCAGTTTCATTTCAAGAGGACCTCCACACTTATCACATCTGTTTGGCTGGATGGCGTTCCACACATCCAACTGTCTTTCAGATGGGGCGAAGTTGATTGTCAGTCCCCTTGGTTTGTATAGTTTCTTCATATTTGATATTATTTAATAACTACAAAATAATATCTCTTTTGGTATGGCTTGGTTTTTGAAATGAAGTTAAAAATAAATAAAGCTGCCTCTGATTCACATCAGCAGCAGCTTTACCAAAATGAGTTTCCGTAAATTAAATTACAAAACCATCAATTGTTACTAAAAATCGTCGTCGAAGTTACATTCGCCTCTAAGCGTATTGTTGTGGAAGCAGGACTCGAACCTACGACCTCCAGGTAATGAGCCTGACGAGCTAACCGACTGCTCCATTCCACGATATAGAAGCCCTGGCTATCACCCCAGGGCTGTGATAAGTAAGTATGGCTAAAACTTTACCCTCACATAATATAATAGCTAAGTTTAGCCAGAAAAGTTTCTGAAAGTAGGATTTATCTGAATATTGCCCATAAAAGCATTTGAACAATACACAGAACAAATCCTGCTGCGGTACCATAGAAATCATATTCGATGTCCTCCAAGTCTGCCTTGCCTTTCAGTAGGAG
>CAVKXW010000065.1:0-17816 GCA_963660215.1 Bacteroidaceae bacterium
CAAGAAATAATTCCTTACCTTTGGGTATCAAAACGCAACCTCAAGGTAAACACTTAGAAAGAAGAGTAAATAAATTAATAAACAAAACAATCTTATAGAAAAATTATGAATTGGAATTCAACAGATTTCGTGTGGCTTGATTGGACCGTGCTCGCCGTTGGTGTCATTGGCGTGATTTGGGCAGTTTACCATGCGATTGTGAAAGACAGAAAGGCTCAGAAGGGTGAAGACTCTTCGGCTTACCTCTTTGGTAAGGGTGAGCCATGGTACGTAATTGGTATGGCTATCTTTGCTGCCAACATTGGTTCTGAACACCTCGTAGGCTTGGCTGGTACAGGAGCCAAGAGTGGTGTCGGCATGGCTCACTGGGAGATGCAGGGATGGATGATTCTCATCTTAGGTTGGTTGTTCGTGCCATTCTATCAACTGCTTATCAACAAGATGGGTAAGATCATTACCATGCCAGACTTCCTGAAGTTCCGTTATACACAGCGCACAGGTTCATGGCTTTCTATCATCACCCTTGTGGCTTACATTCTTACTAAGGTGAGTGTTACAGCTCTTACTGGCGGTATCTTCTTTGAATATCTTTGGGGCTTGAACTTCTGGGTAGGTGCCATTGGTTTGATCATCCTTACCACTATCTTTACTGTATTTGGTGGTATGAAGGGCGTGATGACTCTTTCTACCATTCAGACTCCTATTCTTGTCATTGGTTCATTCTTGGTCCTTTTCCTAGGTCTCTCAGCCTTGGGCGGTGGCAGTATCGCTGCTGGTTGGGCTGACATGATGGATTATTGTGGTCAGTTGAACAATGGTTATGGTACTACCCACATGTTCCACTGGGAGGCAGGCGACTCTATGTATCAGGAGTATCCTGGATTCGTAGTATTCATCGGTGCTACCATTATCGGTTTCTGGTATTGGTGTACAGACCAGCACATCGTTCAGCGTGTATTGGGTCAGGTGCCTGGCGAGAGCAATGAGGAAGTGATGAAGCGTGCACGTCGTGGTACTATCGCTGCCGGTTTCTTCAAGGTTCTTCCTTGCTTTATGTTCTTGATTCCAGGAATGATTGCGGCAGCTTTGGCTCAGAAGGGCGCCATCTCGATGGAAAATACCGATGCAGCTTTTGCCATCATGGTGAAGAGCGTGCTCCCTGCAGGTATCAAGGGTATCGTGACCATCGGTTTTATCTGTGCTCTCGTTGCTTCTTTGGCAGCATTCTTCAATAGCTGCGCTACCCTCTTTACTGAGGACTTCTACAAGCCTTTGAAGAAGGGTATGTCAGAGGCTCATTACGTATTCGTTGGTCGTGTGGCTACAGTGGTAGTTGTTATCCTTGGCTTCGCTTGGTTGCCTATTATGATGAAGATGGATACTTTGTATAACTATCTTCAGGGCATCCAGTCACTCCTTGCTCCAGCGATGGTGGCAGTGTTTGCCATGGGTATTTTCTTCAAGAAGATTACACCTAAGGCTGGTGAATATACCATGATAACAGGTTTCCTCATCGGTATGTTGCGTCTTGTTACCAATGTAATCACAGATACTGGTAAGGCTACTATGGACGGTGCTTTCTGGGATTGCACAGCATGGTTCTGGCAGACCAACTGGCTCGTATTCGAGTGCTGGTTGCTCGTCTTCCTCATTATCTTCATGGTAGTAGTGAGTTGCTTCACTCCTGCTCCTAGCAAGGAACAGGTTGAGGCTATCACCTTCACTTCAGACTTCAAGAAGTCGATCCGTGAAAGTTGGGGTGCATTTGATATTATCGGTACCCTCGTAGTAATAGGCCTCTGCGCTGCATTCTACTGGTACTTCTGGTAAAAACATATCTTTCGCAAGTGGTCTCTTCATTGCATGACCGCTTGCGAAAGCTTCAAAAAGACAACCGAAATACAACTAATAGTAAATTCATATTAAAATCTTATCGCAAAATAACAAAAAACAATTACGACCATGACGCAGTTTTATAATGAATACTCCAAGGTATTGGTATCCGTCGATTGTATTATCTTCGGATTCGACGGTAGTGACCTTCAGGTTCTCATCGGCAAACGCCAGATGGACCCAGGACGAGGCGAATGGTCGCTCTATGGTGGATTCGTTGGTGCCAATGAAAATCTAGAGGATGCCGCCAACCGAGTAATCCTAGAACTTACTGGAATGAAAAACCTCTACATTCGCCAGGTTGGTGCATTCGGTCGAACTGACCGTGACCCGGGAGAACGAGTTATCTCCATCGCCTATTGTGCGCTCATCAATGTGGTGGACTATGACGATAACCTTCGCATCGAGCATGGTTTGGAATGGGTAAGCTTAAAGAATTTGCCAGACCTTTATTCCGACCACAATATCATGATTCACAACGCTATCTCTCAGATACGTCGTCGCATTAATCACGAGCCTCTGAGTTTCAAACTCCTCCCCGCCCTCTTTACGCTGACACAGTTGCAGCATGTTTTCGAGGCTGTGATGGGAGAAGAGATTGACAAGAGAAATTTCCGCAAGCGTGTGAAAGATATCGAATTTATCGAAAAGACGGAACTCATCGACAAGGTGACCTCCAAACGAGGCGCTGCCCTCTATCGCTTTAATAAGAAAGCCTACGAGGAAGACCCTTCGTTCAACTTAAAATAGAAAACAATCGTTTCTCTAGTAATAGAGAATATAAAATATATAGGTATAAACAAACTTAAACTTATAATGTTATGTTAGAAGAATTAAAAGAAAAGGTGTTCAAGGCAAACCTAGACCTTGTGAAGCATAATCTCGTGCTCTTTACGTGGGGCAACGTGAGTGGCATCGACCGTGAAAAAGGCCTTGTGGTCATCAAGCCATCTGGCGTAAGCTATGACACCATGAAGGCTAGCGACATGGTAGTGGTTGATTTGGAGACCGGCAAGGTGGTAGAAGGAGACTTGAATCCTTCATCAGATACTCCTACCCACTTGGTACTCTATCGTGCCTTCCCAGAGCTTGGCGGTGTGGTTCATACACACTCTACCTATGCTACCGCTTGGGCACAGGCAGGTATGGACATCCCTAACATCGGCACCACGCACGCCGACTATTTCCACGATTGCATTCCATGCACTGACGCAATGACCGAGGATATGATGGCTGAGTATGAATATAATACAGGCGTGGTCATCGTAGACCGCTTCAAGAAAGATAACATCAACCCTGTACACACTCCTGGTGTTTTGGTGAAGAACCACGGTCCTTTCACATGGGGCAAGGATGCCGACGAGGCTGTATATCACGCAGTAGTAGCCGAGCAGGTGGCTAAGATGGCGTTCATCTCATTCAGCGTGAACCCTAACACCACAATGAATCCTTTGCTCGTAGAGAAGCACTTCAGCCGCAAGCACGGTCCTAACGCTTACTACGGACAGAAGAAAAAGCATTAATATAAGAATTAAACAATAACAATTTAACAACAACAATCATGATTAAAGCATTTGAAAATTTCGAGATTTGGTTTGTAACTGGAGCACAACTTCTTTATGGAGGTGAGACAGTTAAGATAGTAGACGGTCACTCTAAGGATATGGTAGACGGTCTTAATAATAGTGGTATCATTCCTATCAAGGTGGTTTACAAGGGAACAGCAAACTCTTCTGTAGAAGTTGAGAACGTAATGAAGGCTGCCAACAATGACGACAAGTGTGTTGGTATCATTACATGGATGCACACCTTCTCGCCAGCCAAGATGTGGATCAAGGGCTTGCAGGCTCTCCAGAAGCCTCTCCTCCACTTCCATACACAGTATAACGCAGAGCTCCCTTGGAAGGACATCGATATGGACTTCATGAACCTTAACCAGTCTGCTCACGGTGATATTGAGTTCGGTCATATCTGCACTCGTATGCGCGTACCTCGCAAGGTAGTGGTAGGTTATTGGAAGAGCGAGGAGGCTCAGAAGCAGATTGCTACATGGGCACGTGTTGCTGCTGCCGTGGCAGACGCTCACAATGTGCGCTGCTTGATGTTTGGTATGAACATGAACAACGTAGCCGTTACCGATGGCGACCGTGTAGAGTTTGAGCAGCGCTTGGGCTACCATGTAGACTACTATCCAGTATCTTCACTCATGGAGTATTTCAAGAAGGTAACCGACGAGGAGGCTGATGCCCTTGTAGAGGAATACAAGAAGGAGTATACTATCAAGATTGACGAAAGTGGCGAGGAAGTTTATTGGGAGAAGGTGAAGAACTCAGCCAAGGCTGAGATCGCTCTCCGTCGTGTATTGAAGGATGAGGGTGCCATTGCATTCACAACTAACTTCGACGACCTCGGCGACGCTGACGTCAACGACCCTAACTTCTGTGGATTCGACCAGATTCCTGGCTTGGCTTCACAGCGCTTGATGGCTGAGGGCTATGGCTTTGGCGCAGAGGGCGACTGGAAGACAGCTTGCCTCTATCGTACTCTCTGGGTGATGAACCAGGGCTTGGAGAAGGGTTGCTCATTCCTTGAGGACTACACCCTCAACTTTGCTGAGGATCGTACTTCTAGCCTCCAGAGCCACATGTTGGAGGTTTGTCCTCTCATTGCTACCGACAAGCCAAAGTTGGAGGTTCACTTCCTCGGTATCGGTATCCGCAAGTCTCAGACAGCTCGTCTCGTGTTCACATCTAAGACTGGCAAGGGTATCAAGGCTACAGTAGTTGACCTTGGCAACCGTTTCCGTCTCATCGCAAGCGAGGTAGAGTGCATCGAGCCACAGGAGATGCCTAAGCTCCCAGTAGCTTCCGCTCTTTGGGTTCCACAGCCATCATTCGAGGTGGGTGCTGGCGCTTGGATTCTCGCAGGTGGTACACACCACAGTGCGTTCTCTTACGACATCACTGCTGATTACTGGGAGGATTTCTGCGAGATGCTCGGCATCGAGTTCGTTAACATCGACAAGAACACCGAACTCCGCACCTTCAAGCAGCAGCTCCGCAACAATGAGATTTACTATATGCTCAACAAGGCGTTGAAGTAATCACTTTTAATATGTTGAAATACAATGAGTAACGCAAAATCTACAATAGAATCAGGTAAAGCCATTCTCGGTATCGAGTTTGGCTCTACCCGAATCAAGGCCGTCTTGATTGACACCGAGAACAATCCTATCGCACAGGGCAGCCATGAGTGGGAAAACCAATTGGTTGATGGTCTTTGGACATACAGCATCGATACCATTTGGGCAGGTTTGCAAGATTGCTACGCCGACCTTCGCAAGAACGTGAAGGCTGAGTATGATTGCGAAATCAAGCAGTTGGCAGCCATTGGTATCTCAGCTATGATGCATGGATACATGGCATTCGGCAAGGATGAGAACATTCTCGTGCCTTTCCGTACTTGGCGCAATACCAACACAGCCAAGGCCGCAGCCGAGCTTTCTGAGCTCTTCCATTTCAATATCCCATTGCGTTGGAGCATCTCTCACGTATACCAGGCTATCCTCAATGGCGAGGATCATGTCAACAAGATTGACTTCCTGACAACTTTGGCTGGTTATATCCACTGGCAGCTTACAGGCAAGAAGGTGCTTGGCGTGGGCGACGCATCTGGTATGCTTCCTATCGATTCCAACACCAACAACTATGATGCAGAGATGGTGGCTAAGTTTGATAAGCTCATCGAGCCTAAGAACTTGGGCTGGAAGATTCTCGACATCCTCCCAGAAGTACTCAACGCTGGTGAAGACGCAGGCGTTTTGACCGAGGAAGGTGCCAAGAAGCTCGACCCTACAGGTACCCTTCAGGCAGGTGCTCCTCTCTGTCCTCCAGAAGGCGATGCTGGCACTGGTATGGTAGCTACCAACGCTGTTCGTCAGCGCACTGGTAATGTTTCGGCAGGTACCTCTTCTTTCTCTATGATTGTCTTGGAGAAAGCCTTGAGCCAACCTTATGAGGTGATTGATATGGTGACTACTCCAGACGGTAGTCCTGTAGCTATGGTTCACTGCAACAACTGTACTTCCGATCTCAATGCTTGGGTTTCGCTCTTCAAGCAGTATCAGGAGCTGCTCGGTGTGCCAGTAGACATGAATGAAGTTTTCGGCAAGCTCTACAATCATGCTCTTGAAGGAGATGCAGACTGTGGCGGTTTGGTTGCCTACAACTATATCTCTGGTGAGCCTGTGACTGGCTTGGCTGAGGGACGTCCTATGTTTGTACGCTCTGCCAACGACAAGTTCAACCTCGCCAACTTCATGCGTGCCAACCTCTATGCCTCGGTAGCAGTGTTGAAAATCGGTAACGATGTCTTGTTCAAGGACGAGAAGGTACAGGTGGATCGCATCACTGGTCATGGCGGTTTGTTCAAGACCAAGGGTGTAGGTCAGCGTGTCCTCGCCGCTGCCATCAACTCTCCTATCTCTGTGATGGAGACTGCCGGAGAAGGTGGTGCCTGGGGTATCGCCCTGCTCGCTGGTTATCTGGTGAACAATGCCGAGAAATTGAGTCTTGCAGATTACCTCGACAAGAAGGTGTTTGCAGGCAACACAGGTGTTGAGATAGCCCCTACAGCAGAGGATGTTGCTGGTTTTGATAAGTATATCGAGACTTACAAGGCTGGCTTGGCCATCGAAAAGGCTGCTGTTGAAAACAAAAAATAATAAAATATATTGATGCGTTTGTGGGGATTCAAGCCCCACAAACGTATTATTAGAAAAATAACAACAACTTATAATAACTATTTATGAATAAACTTTTTGCTACCACATTGCTTTCTACAGCGGTTGCATTCTCGGCTCAGGCTCAGGATGTAACGGGAACAATCCATGCCAACCAAGGAAAGACAAAGATTAATAAGGAGATATATGGCCAGTTTGCCGAGCATCTCGGAAGCTGTATCTATGGTGGACTTTGGGTGGGTCCAGAGTCTAAGATTCCTAACACGCAGGGGTATCGTAACGACGTGCTCCAAGCTCTCAAGGACCTGAAGGTACCTGTATTAAGATGGCCTGGAGGATGTTTCGCTGACGAATATCACTGGATGGATGGTATCGGTCCTCGTGAGAAGCGTCCTAAAATGCAGAACAACAACTGGGGTGGTACGATCGAGGACAACTCTTTTGGTACACACGAGTTCTTGAATCTTTGTGAAATGTTGGGTTGCGAGCCTTATATCAGCGGCAACGTAGGTTCTGGTACCGTCGAGGAACTAGCCAAGTGGGTTGAGTATATGACCAGCGATGGTGATACGCCTATGGCTAAGCTTCGTCGTCAAAATGGCCGCGACAAGGCATGGAAGGTTAAGTATCTGGGTGTTGGTAACGAAAGTTGGGGTTGCGGCGGAAACATGCGCCCTGAATATTATTCAGACCTCTTCCGCCGCTATTCAGTATATTGCCGCAACTATGATGGCAACGAACTTTATAAAATTGCTTCTGGTGCAAGCGACTACGACTATAACTGGACCAAGGTGCTGATGGACCGTGTGGGCCATCGTGCCAACGGTATCTCATTGCATTATTATACCGTGACAGGATGGAGCGGAAGCAAGGGCTCTGCCACAAAGTTTAGCAATGACGACTACTATTGGACCATGGGCAAGTGCTTGGGCATCGAAGATGTCATCAAGAAGCATGAGGCTATCATGGACAAGGCCGACCCAAAGAAGCAAATCGGTCTCTTGGTCGACGAATGGGGAACATGGTGGGACGAGGAACCTGGCACAATCAAGGGACATCTCTATCAGCAGAATTCCATGCGTGATGCCTTTGTGGCTGCGCTTTCCTTGAATGTGTTCCATCGCCATACAGAGCGTGTCAAGATGACTAATATCGCACAAGTTGTCAATGTGCTCCAGTCTATGATCTTGACTGATACCAAGGGCACTGGCCACATGGTGCTCACTCCTACATATCATGTGTTTAACATGTACAAAGACTTCCAGGAGGCAACCTATCTCCCTATGGACGTGAAGTGCGACTCCATGGATGTGCGTGGCGACAACCATGCCAAGGACGGCAGAAAGATTCCTATGGTTTCCACTTCAGCAGCCAAGAAGGCTGATGGCACAGTGGTGGTTTCGCTCGCCAACATCAGTCTCGACAAGGCTCAGCAGATAGAGCTTAGTCTTGATGGCATTGCTGCACCTAAGGCAGTGAGCGGCCAGATTCTTTCTTGCAACAAGGTGAGCGACTTCAACGACTTCGAACATCCAGATGTTGTCAAGCCTGTGGCTTTCAAGGAAGCCAAACTCAAGAAGAACACGCTCAAGGTAAAACTTCCTGCCAAGAGCATCGTAGTTTTGAAAATTAAGTAATTATAATAAAAATACAATTCTTATTATGAACGACATTAAAGTAATGAATCATGCAGCAGATAACATTCGTATCTTGGCTGCTTCAATGGTAGAAAAGGCTAACTCTGGTCACCCTGGTGGTGCCATGGGTGGTTCCGACTTCATCAACGTACTCTTCTCAGAGTATTTGGTATATGATCCAGCAGACCCAACTTGGACAGGTCGCGACCGTTTCTTCCTCGATCCAGGTCACATGAGCCCTATGCTCTATGCAGGTTTGGCTATGCGTGGTTTCTTCTCTATGGAAGACCTCAAGCAGTTCCGCCAGTGGGGCTCTGTAACTCCTGGTCACCCAGAGCTCGACCTTCAGCGTGGCATCGAGAACTCATCAGGTCCTCTCGGTCAGGGTCATGCCCTCGCCGCAGGTGCAGCCGTAGCCGAGAAGTTCCTGGAGGCTCGCTTGGGATCAACCATGATGCAGCATAAGATCTACGCATACATCTCCGATGGTGCCGTAGAGGAGGAAATCTCTCAGGGTGTAGGTCGTATCGCAGGCAACCTCGGTCTTAACAACCTCATCATGTTCTACGACTCTAACGATATCCAGCTCTCTACGGAGTGTGGCGTAGTGATGACAGAGAACACAGAGATGAAGTACAAGGCTTGGGGCTGGAACGTCATCAAGATCAATGGTAACGACGTGGCTCAGATTCGTGAGGCTCTCGACGCTGCCCAGAAGGAACAGGAGCGCCCTACCCTCATCATCGGTAAGACTGTGATGGGCAAGGGAGCCTTGAAGGAAGATGGCTCTAGCTACGAGGCTAGCATCAAGACCCATGGTGCTCCTCTCGGCGGAAACGCTTACGTGAATACCATCAAGCACCTTGGCGGTGACCCAGAGAACGCATTCGTCATCTTCGACGACGTGAAGGAACTCTACGCAAAGCGTGCCGAGGAATTGAAAAATATCGTAGCTGAGCGCAAGGCTGCCGAGGCTGAGTGGCGCAAGGCTAACCCAGAGAAGGCTGCCCAGATGGATGAGTGGTTCAGCGGCAAGGCTCCTCAGGTAGACTGGAGCAAGGTTGAGCAGAAGGCAGGTTCTGCCACACGTGCAGCTAGCGCAGCTTGCCTCGGTGTACTCGCAGAGCAGGTACCTAATATGATTTGTGCTTCTGCCGACCTTTCTAACTCTGATAAGACAGACGGTTTCTTGAAGAAGACCAAGAGCCTCGTTCGTGGTGACTTCTCTGGTGCATTCTTCCAGGCAGGTGTAGCAGAGCTTACTATGGCAGATATGTGTATCGGTATGATGCTCCACGGTGGTGTGGTAGCAGCTATGGGTACATTCTTCGTATTCTCCGACTATATGAAGCCAGCCGTACGTTTGGCAGCCTTGATGCAGATTCCTGTTAAGTTCATCTGGACTCACGACGCTTTCCGTGTTGGTGAGGATGGACCTACCCACGAGCCAGTGGAGCAGGAAGCTCAGATTCGCTTGATGGAGAAGTTGAAGAACCACGCAGGCAAGGACAGCGTTCGCGTATTCCGCCCAGCTGATGCTGACGAGACTACAGTTTGCTGGAAGCTCGCCATGGAGAATGTTGAGACACCTACAGCTCTCATCTTCTCTCGCCAGGGCATCGCCAAGTTGCCAGAGGGTAACGACTATGAGCAGGCTGCCAAGGGTGCTTACATCGTGGCAGGCAGCGACGAGAATCCTGACGTTATCTTGGTAGCTTCAGGTTCTGAGGTTTCTACCTTGGAGGCTGGTTGCGAGGCTTTGCGCAAGGACGGTATCAAGGTTCGCGTGGTAAGCGCTCCATCCGAGGGCTTGTTCCGCGGCCAGAGCAAGGAGTATCAGGAGAGCGTATTGCCTAAGGGTGCTAAGATCTTCGGTATGACAGCAGGTCTTCCTGTAACACTTGAGGGTCTCGTTGGTGCCAACGGCAAGGTTTGGGGTATGGAGAGCTTCGGTTTCTCTGCTCCTTACAAGGTGCTCGACGAGAAACTTGGCTACACAGGTGAGAACGTTTACAAGCAGGTAAAGGCTTTCTTGGCTGAGGCTTAATCGCAGATTTATATAAAGGGCTCGCCCTTGTTGGGGCGGGTCTTATTTTTTATTAACCATTTAAAACATTAACACTATGGAAGTAAAGACAGTTGGTATTGCTAGCGATCACGCAGGTTTTCCATTGAAGCAGTTTGTATTGCAGTATTTGGAGAAGAAAGGTTATCCAGTGAAGGATTATGGAACATATAGCGATGCTAGTGTAGACTATCCTGATTTCGGTCATGCTCTTGGCGAAGGCATTGAGAGCGGTGAGGTTTATCCAGGTATTGGTATCTGTGGTAGTGGCGAAGGTATTTCCATGACTCTCAATAAGCATCAGGGTGTGCGTGCCGGATTGGCATGGTGCAAGGAGATAGCTCATCTCATTCGTCAGCACAATGATGCGAATGTCTTGGTTCTCCCAGGTCGTTTCATTGACAACAAGACTGCTGAGACCATTCTCGATGAGTTCTTCTCTACCACTTTCGAAGGTGGTCGTCATGAGCGTCGTGTCAAGAAGATACCTCTTCAGAAATAAAAGATAACTCTCTTCTTTCTAGAGAGAAGATACAAATATGCTTATCAATCCCGGCAAGAGCTTCTTGTCGGGATGTTTTGTAAAGAAAATTCTAGTTGATTTTTCGCTTTCGAAAAAACGAATGCTTGCTTGGATAGAAGTGTTAATTTATTTTCTCTTAAGAGAAAAATTTTTTTCTGTTAAGAGAAAATTTTTTTTTGGTTAAAAGAATTTTTTTTTCTCTTAATTCTGATTTTTGAAAAAATCAGAATTGTAAAGAAAATTCCAAGTGGTGATATTGCGTTTGTCATGCTATATTTTTGCCCTTTGCTGCGACAAAAACAATATTTCTTCTGAAAAAAAGTGCTACTTCTTTTGTGAGTTCCATTTTTTTGTGTACCTTTGCAATTAATAACAAAGCCTAGGCATTCATGTCGAAAGCACTTAAAACGAAAATTATGGAAACAAACGAGCAAACCATTCAGCAAGTAGAGCGCTTTATTCGCAAAGTGGCTCAAAAGTTCCCTATGCCAGAATCTGATGAAGAAACCTCTGTATTGACAGACATCCATGTGAGAGTATCGCAAGACAGCGGTGAGCTGCTGGCCTTTGACGACGATGATGTGGAAATCACTAGATGCGTGGTGGAGCAATGGATCGACAGCAAGGACGAGAACTTTTACGACGAGGCGGCAAAGACCTTGCGCGACTTGCTGCGTAAGAACGAAACGATGGTAGACAACCTGGGCATCTTGAAGCCTTATAGCTTTGTACTGGAAGATGACGACAAGGAAAACCATGGCGAACTCTATCTTGCCGACGACGACACCATCATTGTGGGTGGTGACTTGATGGAGGGCCTGGATCACGACTTGGATGGTTTCCTCGACGATTTGCTGAAAGACTAAAATTTTCTGAAATGCAGCCTGAGATTCTTGTTCTTGAGAATCATCTGGCTGTTATTGAGCGATTCCTTGGCGAAATGCTCCTCTAAAGTATTGATGCCGCAGCTGCGCAAGGAATCGTTTACTTCTTCCACAGGAATGTCACCTCCCACATTCTGATGCCAATAGTTGCGATATAGCTTGGTGAGAATCAAGCTGTCATGTGTTTGGGTGAAGCGGCTATAGTAGCCACGGTAGCCTTTGAAAAGGTCGTAATCGCTAATGGATACCAATTGGTATTGTACCCCCCAAAACACACGCTTGTCTGAGAAATCGCAGATGCCTCCAGTGGCTAGTGTGTCTACCTGCTCTAGATGCCAGAAACCATCCAGGCTTCCGTTGTCGCTTGTTTCTACTTCGCATGAGTTCATCATGCCCGAAATCAGGGTCAATGACAGTGCCCATAAAATGAGTCTTTTCATATTTCTTCGTTTTTGTCAGTCTATTTATTTGTTCTTTGCCAACCATCCGCGTTTGCTGATGGTAACTTGTGCGCCAGCATTATGACCCAGCATCTGGTCGCTTCCAAAATCCATGCCATAACCTAGCTTGATCTGCCAATGATGCGGAAAGTCATAGTGGGTTTCTACCAGGAAGCTTGCATTGTGATGTTTCTTGGTGAATGGGTAGGCGTAGGTTCCCCACCCCGTTTGATAGGAGCCAAGCACACGATAGCCCAACTTCTCGAAAGGCTTACCGTCGATGCCCAGATGATATGCTATCATGCGGTTGTTCTTCACCTCAATGGAACCGTCTTCATTATAGATAGGTGAGCGATAGAGAGGGTTTCCTATCACCTGTCCCCAGTGTTGCCAGCCCGGATAGATGCTATGGTTGTAATAGTCGTCCATGCCTGATAGGTGGTCGGCAATGTTGGCAGTGCGATCATGGTTGTAAGGACCGCTCTGATACTTGCTGTAGAGGTATTCGAACACGATGTTTCTCACCAGGCGAGTATACTTTAGGTTGAGCTCAGCCCCTAGCATCATATCCTTGATGGCATATCTGAAGTAGCGATGTTTCTTCTTCACGTTCCATTCGCTTCCTTCTCCATAACCGTTGTAGTCGAGGAAAAACATCTGGCTGTGATCTTCAAAATAATGGTCGGCATAGATGGCAGCTTTCCATAGGTCGGCATCGTAGTTGATGCGTATCAGCCAAGAGCCCAGCTGATTGCCTGCCACATTGGCATAGTCGCCTTCTCCAGAATCGGAACCGCTGGCAACCAGGGCGTTCCAAAAGCCCTTCAAGCTGCTGTCGGTGGCACGCTTTTCCATCTTGCCGTTATTCTTGTAATAGGCATCACCGCCAAATTCGCATGCCATTTCCAAGCCTAGCTCGATGCTAAGCGGGAAAAAGGCATTCTCATTGCCGATGCGCAGATAGCCAGCCTTGCTATGGTAGAGCAAATGGTCGGTATATTTATTTTGTTTTTGGGTTACCTCATGCTGCCAATTATCATCGGTCATCATTCCGTATGCCACATGGCCTTTCATCTGCAGCCACCCATGAAATATAGGGAGAGTCCAATATTCAGGCAATGCCAGGCGAACCTGTGGTATCGGGCGAGCGTTGATGCCTAGGGTTTGGCTTCCGCTGGACAGGCTCTGGTTCTTCATTTGCATGGGATATTCCTTGGATCCTATGGAGAGGACTCCATGAAGCCATCGCGCCTCGACAAATGCTTGTTGCACGATGGTATGACTTGTGTAATGTAGGGGTGCGACCATATCTACACTATAGCCAATGCCCCACTTGCGAGCAGAATCGCTGGCGAGAGGTCTTTCAAGGCTTCCACGTAGATAGCCGTTGTTACGCTCCAAGGAGCTAAGACCATGCTTGTTGGCATTGAGCCATAATGGAGTTTTTCCCTTGGAAAACGAACCTTGCATTTCTACGCTATATTCAATACCTTGGGCTAGGGCTGAGGATGAATAGCAAAAAAATACGGAGAATATTGCTGTTACTATTTTATTCATAAAATGATATGCTTATAAATAGTAAACGCAGTATTCTCCGTAATATTATATGAATCGGAAAATAAATGTTTATCCGAAGTTATCGTACATGATACTCTCTGGGTCTACGCCGAGACTGTCGAGATAATCGGTAACGGTCTTGATGAGCATTGGAGGTCCGCAGAGATAGTACTCGCAGTCTTCTGGTGCCTCGTGATCCTTCAGGTAGGTGTCACGGATGCAGTTTACAGCGAAGCCCTCATAGTACTTCACGCCCTGTGCATCTGCCACTGGATCCTTGCGGTCGAGCGAGAGATGGAAGTGGAAGTTAGGGAATTCCTTCTCAAGCTCCCAGAAGTCCTCCAGGAAGAACGCCTCGCCTAGCGCACGTGCTCCATAGAAGAAGTGGAGCTCACGGTCGGTAGTATGGAGGGTCTTGGTCATGTGCATAATCTGCGCACGAAGAGGAGCCATACCAGCACCACCACCAATCCAAATCATTTCCTTGCCAGAAGTGAAGTTAGGATGGAAGTCACCGTAAGGACCGCTCATCATTACCTTGTCGCCTGGCTTCAGGGAGAAGATGTAAGAAGAAGCGATACCCGTAGGTACGTTCTGGAATCCTACCTGTGGACGTGGCAAGAATGGAGTTGTGGCGATACGTACTGTCAAGGTGATGATGTCACCCTCGTCTGGATAGTTAGCCATAGAGTAAGCACGCACGGTAGGCTCTGGGTTGTGAGCCTTCAATGAGAAGATGTTGAACTTCTTCCATGCGCCGAGATACTCCTCGCCTATCAAGTCTTTGTCGAAGTCCTTGTCATAGTCGATGCAGTCGTATGCAGGAATCTTGATCTGAGCGTAAGAACCAGGCACGAAGTCCATGTGCTCGCCAGGAGGCAAAGCCACCTTAAACTCCTTGATGAATGAAGAAACGTTCTTGTTGGAGATAACCTCGCACTCCCACTCTTTCACGCCCATCACGCTCTCAGGCACCTTGATCTTCAGGTCGCCCTTTACCTTGCACTGGCATCCGAGGCGCCAGTGCTCCTTGATTTGCTTGCGAGTGAAGTGTGGCTTCTCTGAGTCAAGAATCTCGCCACCGCCCTCAAGCACCTGTACCTTGCACTGACCGCAACTAGCCTTGCCACCGCAGGCAGAAGGCAAGAAGATGCCGTTCTCGTTGAGCGTAGCCATCAAGCTGCTGCCCTGAGGCACGTTGATGGTTTTGTCGCCATTGATTTCGATATTCACATTACCGCTAGGGCTGAGATACTTCTTAGCCACGAGCAGGATGATTACTAGCAGGAGAATTACCACAAGGAAAACTCCGATACTAGCCAATATAAATGATGTATTACCCATATCTAAAGTCCTCCTATATTAGATTTTCAAACCTGAGAAACAAAGCATTGCCATAGCCATCAAGCCCACAGTGATGAAGGTGATACCCAATCCCTGAAGAGGCTTTGGCACGTCGCAGTACTGCATCTTCTCGCGGATGGCACCCATCAAGACGATGGCGAGAGTCCAACCGAGACCTGAACCGATGGCGTATACGATACTATCCCAAACACTGGTGATAGCCTGAGAGCTGGTAGGCTCCATCAAGATGCGCTGCTGCATGAAGAGCGAAGCACCCATGATGGCACAGTTGACGGCTATCAATGGCAAGAAGATACCCAGTGCCGCATAGAGTGATGGAGAAAATTTCTCCACGATCATCTCCACGAGCTGCACGATACCTGCGATGACTGCGATGAAGAGGATGAAGCTGAGGTAGCTCAAGTCTACGCCCAAGATTCCGTCTTCACTCAGCACCTTGGTCTGCAAGAGATAATCCACAGGCACAGTGATGAGCAACACGAAGGTTACTGCAAGTCCTAGTCCCAAAGAAGTCTTCACATTCTTGGATACAGCCAAGTATGAGCACATACCCAAGAAGTAAGCGAAGATCATGTTGTCGACGAAAATCGAACGGAAAAACAAACTTATTGCATGTTCCATCTTACTTCTCCTCCTTATAAATATAGGCACGATGTACCCAGATTACACATCCCAGCAGAATCAATGCCATGGCTGGCATCGTCATCATACCGTTGTTAACATATCCGAAGTCGTAAGCTCCCTCAGGGATAATCTGGAAACCGAGCAAGGAGCCACGGCCCAAGAACTCACGAACGCCACCCACGATGACCAAGATAAGGGCATAGCCGAGGCCGTTGCCCACACCGTCGAGGAACGAAGGCCAAGGCTTGTTCATCATGGCGAAAGCCTCCAAGCGACCCATCAAGATACAGTTGGTGATAATCAAGCCCACGTACACAGAGAGCTGCACGCTCACGTCGTAGGCAAATGCCTTCAACACCTGGCTCACGATGGTAACCAGCGCAGCGACCACTACCAACTGTACGATGATACGGATGCGCTGTGGAATCGTGTTGCGGATAATAGAAATAATCACGTTAGAGAATGCCGTGATGATAGTAACGGCAAGTCCCATCACAATGGCTGGCTTCAACTGCGAAGTGACAGCCAAGGCACTACAGATACCAAGCACCTGCACCAGGATAGGGTTATCCAGGTTGAGTGGCTTGGAGAATGCCTCTTTATTTTGTTTACTAAATAATGCCATAATTATATTTTATTATTTAATGAATTTAGCAAGACCGTCCTTCAGCATTTGGTCTACACCATTGGATGTCAAGGTGGCACCTGTCACGGCATCCACATTGTTAGGGTCATTGGCAGGAGCGTCTTTCTTCACGCCGAGCTGTATGCCCTCTACTCCATCCTTGTGTATCTTCTTGCCTTGGAACTTCTGCTGCCACTTCAAGTTGTCCTTGATTTCAGCACCCAGTCCGGCAGTCTCGCCCTCGTGGTTGAAATATACGCCATAGATGGTATTGTTGTCGGCGTCTACGGCAATGAAGCCAGAGATGCCACCCCAGAGACCCATACCCTTCACGGAGTAAACGGTCTTCTTCTGACCATCAATCTCACACTCGTAATACTTCTCGCCGTCTTTCTCGCCCTCTTTCTTCACCACCTCTTTATATTTAGCGGCAGCGGTCTCGTTGTCGAGGTCGCGGAGGTTGAGCGAGTTGAGAATCTGCTTCTGAGTATCAAGAGCCACATTGGCCTCCTGAGTAGCCTTCAGTGAAGAAGACACGAAGGCGAGCAGGAATGCTACGATTATCACGATGATAACCGAGTAGATAATAGTATAGCTATTTGAATTTGTCTTCATATTGCATTCCTCCTTGTTTATTTAATAGCACGTTTAGCACGGCGAGAGATGTTGCCCTGTACCACGCAGTAGTCGATGAGCGGAGCAAACATGTTGCCGAAGAAGATGGCGAGCATCATACCCTCTGGATAACCAGGGTTCATCACACGCACGATGACGGCGATGGCACCGATGAAGAATCCATAGAAGTACTTGCCCTTCTCTGTACGAGCCGAGGTTACAGGGTCGGTGGCCATGAACACGGCACCGAAGCAGAATCCACCCAGCACGATGTGCTCATACCAAGCGATAGGAGTCATTCCGAGAGCCTGGAAGATGAGGGCCATCACGATGCCGCCCACGAACACAGAGGCCATGGTCTTCCAAGAGGCAATGCCCGTCCACAAGAGGATGACAGCGCCGATGGCGATGGCGATGACAGAGGTCTCACCGATGGAACCAGGGATGAAACCTGTGATCATGTCGCAGAGGCTAGACGCAGGCATGTTGCCCTGTGCAATCTGACCGAGCGGAGTGGCAGCGGTGAAGCCGTCAGGCAGCGTGTTGCCCAAACCCAGAATGGCATCCTTGGCTATCCACACTTTGTCGCCACTCATGGCGGTAGGATAAGAGAAGAAGAGGAACATACGTGCGCCCACGGCCACATTGAAGATATTCATACCTGTGCCACCGAAGATTTCCTTGCAAAAGATGACGGCGAAGGCGCAAGCCAGGGCTAGCATCCATAGCGGCGTAGACACAGGGATGATGAGCGGGATGATGATACCGCTGACGAGATAACCCTCCTGGATTTCCTCGTGCTTCCACTGAGCCCAAGCAAACTCGATGCCCAGACCCACTATGTAGC
>CAVKXW010000066.1:0-17386 GCA_963660215.1 Bacteroidaceae bacterium
CCCGCGACCCCAACCTTGGCAAGGTTGTGCTCTACCAACTGAGCTATTTCCGCGTTATGTGGTTGCAAAGGTAATGCTATTTCTTCATATCTCCAAACGTTTTACATTTTTTAAGACCCAGAATGCGCATTTTTCTTAATTTCCAACGGTTAGAATGCTGCCTATTCCTTGATATGTTACTTGATATTGCATCAGAGGCTCATCATTCTTGCCTTGTCTGCCAGTTGTTATAATGCCGTTTTCCAGGCTATATGTTCTTTGGCATTTGTTGCAAATCACGCTTTGCCTGTTTCCTGTCCACTCCAGAGGATAGTTGGTACCTCCATATTGAGTGATGCAGTTGGGGCATTGTCTGTCCCAGGCTACTGGTCCATTGAAATTAGACAATCCCAAGATAAAACCATTTTTCTTTGCGTCTTTCGGGTCTTTTCCTGCTCCGAGGTAGCTATAGTTGGCATAGTTTTCCTTGGCGGTAGAGAGGATGATGGTTTCCGTATGGTTCTTGCCGTCGTTGGGGGTGGAGTAGATGTTCCACGCTCCATTCATCTTTTGGGCGCTTATCATGGTATATGTGCCCATATTGTTCAGTGCTGTCTCTATGCTGGTGCCTGGGTGGTAGTTCGTACGGAAGATAAACTGGCACGGATAGCGAGTGCTAATGCGGCTTTCTGCGTCGCAAGCTGTGAGAGAATATAAACAAAGCAAGAGCATAGCGTAGCTAGCCATGCTCTTCACCTTATTGGATATATATACCTTATTATATATGCACTTCATGAATGTATATTTTCTCTACTTCAATAGTTCTTTCTCAGCCTCCTCCATGCGCTCGAAGTGGAATTCGGAGAGTATCTTTGCCATCAACTCCTGAATCTTGTCGTTGCAGAGGTTGCCGATGCTGCCCTCGTGGGTGTGGTTGATATCCTTGTTTGGCTTGAATTCGCCAGCCTCGATTTCCAGTCCCACCTTCTTGTAGGCATCACGGAAAGGCATGCCGTTGGCGGCAAGCTGGTTTACTTCCTCTACTGAGAACATTGGGTCGTAGCGTGGATCGTCGAGGATATGCTCGTTCACCTCCATCTTGTTGATGATGTAGGCTGCCATCTGTAGGCAATCTTTCAACTCGTCGAAGGCAGGGAGAAACACTTCCTTGATAATCTGGAGGTCACGGAAGTAACCTACAGGCAGGTTGTTCATGATGAGCATCACTTGTTGAGGAAGACTCTGAAGCTTGTTGCTCTTGGCACGAATCAACTCGAATACGTCTGGGTTCTTCTTGTGAGGCATGATGCTCGAACCAGTGGTGCATTCCTTTGGAAGTTTTACGAAGCCGAAGTTCTGGCAGTTGAACATGCAAGCGTCGAATGCCATCTTTGCCAATGTTCCTGCCACGGTAGCCATGGCGAAAGCCACGTTGCGCTCCATCTTTCCTCTGCCCATCTGTGCATAGACCACATTATAGTCCATGCTGTCGAAGCCGAGAAGCTCGGTGGTCATCGTGCGGTTCAATGGGAAACTGCTGCCATAACCTGCTGCGCTACCCAGAGGGTTGCGGTTGGTCATGCGATAGGCAGCCTGGAGGAAGAGCATGTCATCGGCGAGGCTTTCGGCGTAGGCGCCAAACCACAAGCCGAATGATGAAGGCATCGCCACTTGGAGGTGGGTATAGCCTGGCATCAACACGTCCTTGTACTGGTTGCTCTTCTGAATCAACTCGTCGAAGAGAATCTTTACTGCATCAACAATCTCCTTCAGCTCATGGCGAGTGAAGAGCTTGAGGTCTACGAGTACCTGGTCGTTGCGGGAGCGGCCTGAGTGGATCTTCTTGCCCATGTCGCCCAGTTTCTGGGTGAGCATCAGCTCCACCTGGGAGTGAACATCCTCCACGCCGTCCTCGATGACGAACTCGCCCTTGTCGGCGATGGCGTAGATGTTCTTCAGTTCGGCGAGGAGCTGGGTCAGCTCGTCCTTCTCTAGCAAGCCGATGCTCTGGAGCATGGTGATGTGCGCCATGCTGCCCAGCACGTCGTACTTGGCAAGATAGAGGTCTAGCTCACGGTCTCTGCCTACGGTGAAACGTTCTATTTCCTTGTTTACTTCAAAGTTCTTTTCCCAAAGTTTATGTGCCATAATTTCTTTTTGATTTTTAGTCTTGGTATGGAATCATCGCCAGGGCATCGGCAATCTTCTCGATGCCTTCCTGCAAAGGCTTCTTCACCATACCCTTTATAAACATGTTGAGCTCTGCCTTGATGGTGAGCTTCATCTTGCTGGAGAATTCGCCCGTAGGGAGCAGCTGTATCCAGAAGTTGAATGGTACAGGACTGTTCTCTGTCTCAAACTTGATGGTCTTAGGGAATTCTCGGTCGATGATGCGCATCTTTATCTCGCCTACCATAGGGGCGGTGATGGAAATGCTGTCTGCGTCAAACTTGAGGTCTTTGAGTTTCTCCATCTCCTGGCGCTTGTCCTCAGGTATCTGGTCTTTCACCATCTCGTAGCGATCCTTGAGCATCTGCAGGTTGTTGAGGTCGCTCAAAGTGTTGAAAACAGATTCCTGCTTGTGAGGAATCTGTTTGATATTGCTTTCAAATGTACTTGTGCTCATTTGTTGTCTTATCTGAAATATGCCTATATATAATAATGTATGTAGGTATTACTTCTTCCAGTTGGCTGGGTCCTTGCGCCACTCGTGCAGCAGCTCTACGTCTTCCTGCTTGATGTAGCCTGTCTCCAGGGCCTCGGTTACTACGTGCTCGTAGTCGGTGAGGGTGACGAGCTTCACGTTGGCATCGGCGAAAGCTTTTTCTGCGATAGGGAAGCCGTATGTATAGCTGGCTACCATGCCCACTACCTCGTTGCCGTTCTGGCGTAGAGCCTCCACAGCCTTGAGCGAGCTGCCGCCGGTGGAAATCAAGTCTTCTACTACCACAACCTTCGCCTTAGGGTCGAGCTCACCCTCGATGAGGTTCTGCATACCGTGGTCCTTTGGTTTGGAACGAACGTATACGAAAGGCAAGTTCAACTCGTCGGCAACCAAGGCACCCTGTGCGATGGCACCTGTAGCCACACCAGCCACAGCGTCAGCCTCAGGGAATTGCTCCAAGATGGCGTGTACGAGCATGAGCTTCACATAGTTGCGGAGTTCTGGGAATGAGAGAGTCTTGCGGTTGTCGCAATAGAAAGGAGACTTCCAGCCAGAAGCCCATGTGAAAGGATCGTTAGGCTGCAACTTGATTGCCTTTACTTTCAATAACTTTGATGCGAATTCTTTCTTCAGTTTGTCCATAATCAAATGAGAATTAAAATTGTTATTTCTTGCAAAGGTACGATAAAAAACTGAGTAATTGCCACATTCCACCTATTTATTATATATTTTTTATTCTTTCGCCCATCCGACGGGTAGCTGTGGGCTTTCGGCAGGAGCTAGTCTTTCGCCCATCCGATGCTGACTACGCTGAATTTCATTTTCCCTGCTTTCATCAGCTCTTGGCAGCAAGCGATGATGGTGGCTCCGGTGGTGCAAACATCGTCGACGATGAGGAAGTGCTTGCCTGCGAGGTCGGTGATGGGGTGCTTTTTGCCCTGCTCGTCGTGGTAGTATTCGGCGAGGTGGAACACATGCCGTACATTGTCTTGTCTCTGCCAGCGGTTCTTGTGTGTCTGGCTTTCCACGAAGATGTCTCGCCTCATGGCGTCGGTGATGATGGGCAGGTGGGTCTGTTGTTGTATGCCTCGGGCTATCTTCTCGCTCTGGTTGTAACCACGCTGCTTGATTCTATTGGGAGCGAGGGGTATGGGGATGATGGCGTCGATGTCGTCGAAGAAGTGGGTGATGATGCCCTTGTCGCCGATGAGCCTGCCCATGTAGATGCCGATGTCGGGGCGGTTACCGTACTTCAGGGCATAGAGAATGTGGGTGGAGAGGGCGTGGCTGTGGTAATAGAAGTAGGCGCAGCATCGCTCGATGGGTATCTGAATCCAGAACATCTTCGCCATCTCGTTCTCGTATGGGTTTTCCCAGGTCTGTGTGTATGGCAAGCTTATGAGGCAAGGGGCGCAGAGCGTCTCTTCCGTACCCACGAGCCTGTTGCCACAAATGGGGCAATAGCGTGGAAACAAGAGGTCTATCAGTTTACCTAATATGCTCAATTGCATTTACTTTTAGATTTTAACTTTATGATTACTTTCTGTCGATAGAATGCTTGTGCGGCTTTTTGCTAGAAGGCTTCAGTTTCGTCCATATCGAAATCTCCCAAGTCTTCTTCCTTCATGCGGTCGATGCACTTGTGGATTACGTCCATGCTGTATCCCCTGCCCATGGCGAAGCGGATGAGCTTCATCGAGCGCTCGTAGTCGTTCTTCGCCTTGATGGTCTTGTACTTGTTTTTCAGCAGGGGCAGGAGGGTCTCCATATAGAGGTCGTCCTCTATCTCGGCGAAGATGGGGTCGGAGATTTCCTTCGGGATACGTTTCATCCAGAGAGCTTGCTCCACCTTGCGTCGCCCCCACTTGTTGTACTTTATCTTGTCGTTGATAAAGAAATGGGCGAATCGCTCGTCGTCGATGAATTTTTTCTCTGTCAGGAATTGCATGTTTCGGGCGATGGCATCCTCGGATAGCTCCCATTTCTTCATTTTTTCCACCATCTCCTGCGAGCAATGTTCAGACTGAGTGCAGAGCGTAGTGAGCTTCAGGAGAGCCTGTTGCTCGGTCATCGGCTTCTTCGCACGACGAGGTTTGTTGTAACTTTCGTATTCCATAATTCGAATGTTGAGTGTTGATTGTTGAATGTCGAGTTTGTGGAAGAATTATTTCACTGCTCTCATCATTCTCTTTTTCCCGAAGGAATCCTCCTTTGTCTCAATATCCTTGAAACCGAAACCTTCAAGCATTTCCCTCGTATCTTTTTCGTAGATAGGATTGATTTCAAAATAGAGCAAGCCCTTGGAACGTAATTGTATAGAGGCGAACTCAGCGATGGCTCGATAGAACTTCAGTGGGTCTTCGTCGGGAACGAAGAGGGCGATGCTTGGCTCATAGTCCAAGACATTCTTTGCCATGTCTTTTTTCTCCTTCTCGCAGATGTACGGCGGATTGCTCACTATGATGTCTGCTTCAAGGTTGTTTTTTTTGTCTTCTTTTGACATTTGAAGCAAATCGAATATATCTACCGAACGAAACATAGCTTCAGAACCAAAGGCTTTGGCGTTGTTGGTCGCTATTTCTATGGCTTTCTCTGAAATATCAATGCCAACAACAGATGATTCGGGCAAATCGAGGCTTAACGTAATAGCAATGCATCCCGAACCCGTGCAAAGGTCTACGATTCTCGGCATAGGAGAGACTGGTGTCTCTACAATCCACTGGCAAAGTTCCGCCGTTTCGGGTCTCGGAATCAGCACGCCTGGCTCCACGTGGAAGGTCCTTCCTGCGAAGTCGGCTTGCCCCAGTACATACTGCACAGGCTCGCCTTTTTGCAGTCTACAGATAATTTCTTCGAGTTTTATGCCCTCGTCTGCGGATAATTCATTAACTTTGCCGCAGATTATGTCGGTCAAGGTCATTCCATACTTCACGTCGAGTACCGTGCGGACGATAGCCTGCGCTTCGCCTGCGTCATATAGAGGGGTGAGGGATTGCCAAAGTTGCTGATAAGTTTTCATACCGCAAAGGTACGCTTTTTTATCGAAAGCGAGTAATTTAAATGCAGAAAAGTTATGAATCAGAAAGAAATTGATGAAAAGTATATGCGCCGTTGCTTGCAACTGGCGAAGAACGGGCGGCAGAATGCCAAGCCCAACCCAATGGTGGGGGCTGTCATCGTGAGTGCCGATGGGCGAATCATCGGCGAGGGCTACCATGTGCGCTGTGGCGAGGGCCATGCCGAGGTGAATGCCTTCGCATCGGTGAAGCCAGAGGATGAGCATCTCTTGCACGATGCCACCATCTATGTGAGTCTCGAACCTTGTTCGCATTATGGCAAGACCCCTCCTTGCGCCGACTTGGTCGTCAAGAAAGGTGTCAAGCGATGTGTGTGTGGGTGCGTAGACCCATTCGCCAAGGTGCAGGGCAGGGGCATCCAGAAGATTCGTGAGGCTGGCATCGAGGTGACGGTAGGCGTGCTGGAGGCGGAATGCCTCGAACTGAACAAGCGTTTCATTACCTATAATACCCATCAGCGACCATATATCATCTTGAAATGGGCGCAGACGGCGAATGGTTCCCTCGATGATGATTTTCAGGGTGTGGCAATATCCTCGCCCTTTACCAAGATGCTCTCGCACAAGCTTCGTGCCGAGAACGATGCCATCCTCGTGGGAAGAGTCACCGACGAGCGAGACCATAGCCAGCTGAACGTTCGTGACTGGAGCGGCAAAGACCCTATGCGCTTGGTCATCGACCGCAACCATCCGTGTTTTGAGGGCTTGGACTTCTCTGTTGGCAAGGAGGGAGTCTTGAGACAAATTCTGGAATACCTATATAGTAATAAGGTGCAATCCTTGATAGTTGAGGGTGGAGCTATCACCCATCAAGCCTTCTTCGATGCAGGTCTTTGGGATGAAATCCGCATAGAGACATCGACGGCTTTGACGGTGGCAAAGGGCACAAAAGCCCCTCTGCTTCCGCAGAATGTGAAGCCAATGGGGCACGAGGAGTACGATGGAAATGTCATCGACACCTATGAACGTATATGACGGCGTATGCCCAATTCAACATTCAACACTTAACATTCAACATTCTTATAGATGAGCAATAGATTTACATCGCGCCTGAGCGATAACGACGATTTCAAGAGAGACGAATTGATTCGCAAGATAGAGCATTCGGTAGAGCACATGACGCTCTCCGAGCTGGAGGCTTTGTCTTACGATATGTTTACGAAGGGATATATGGAAGATTGCTAGGCAGTCCAAGACCTTGCAGTCTGCTGTCGATGCCGTTAACAGTGGGCTGTTCTTGCCTTATAGTCATCCAGTTCTGTTTCTTGGGATTCTCGTGTGGCTTTTACTCTTCACTCTTCACCAAATACTCGAAATCCCTAGTGTTTATCGGCATTTCGAGCTGTGAAGAGTGTATTCAACTCTTCACCCACTCTTCACAGCTCTTCACCGTGCGTGAACAGACGTGAAGAGTGTGTGAAGAGTCAATGCTACTCTTCACGCGTGAAAACTGCTATGTAATAGGTGGTTATGCCGTATCTGTGAAGAGTGAAGAGTAAAAACCGCAGTAGGCTTCTACGAAGCTACCGAGTTTACCCCACGCCCAATAATTCCACCTCAAATATCAAGGTAGAACCACCAGGAATGCCTGGCTGGGAGAACTTACCATAGCCCATTTCGGCAGGAATATACAGCTCCCATTGGTCGCCTACGTGCATCTGTTGCATGGCAACTATCCATCCCTCTATCAGGTCGCTGAGACGGCAAGCGAAAGGTGTGCCACCTCTGCTAGAGTCGAACTTCTTGCCGTTGATGGTCCAACCTGTATAGTGGGCGGTTACGATGCTGCGCTTGCTAGGTTGCGCTCCCTTAGGGTCGCCCTGCTTCAATACCTTATAGTAAATACCACGAGGAAGAGCCTGTACCCCTTCCTCTTTTGCCTTTTCTTCCAGCCAACGCTTGTTGGCTTCGATGTATTCTCTTTTTGCCATAATATCTTAGATTTATATGTTACCCCTTTCTCCCGAAGTCGGCAGGTATCTCGCCCCACTTCTTCGTCTCCCATTTGAAGATAGGAGTCGTGATGTTGTGCGTGCGAAGCCAGTTCTCGGCTCGGGCGATAATCTGGTAGAGCTGTTCGGTCTTAGCGTTGCGCTCCAGCTTGGTCTTGCATTGTTTCTTTTGTACCCAGAGCTGGGCGTTCACACTGTCGCTGTAGATTACCTTGTCGGTGATGCCCCTTTGCTGCATCAGTGCCAAGGCATGGACGATGGCTAGGAACTCGCCGATGTTGTTGGTGCCGTGGATAGGACCGTAGTGGAAAACTTGCGCGCCTGTCTGAAGGTCGATGCACTGATATTCCATCGGACCAGGATTGCCCGAACAGGCGGCATCCACAGCCCATGCGTTCGCCATCACCTCGTTGGGCAATGGAAGGACGGTATCGTTTCTCCACGAAGGAGGATTTACTGGCATATTTGTCATATTGCTTATTCTTATTATAGTTCATAACTTATGGCTGAGACTAGTCATAAGTTATGACCAAGAAACAATTCAATAAAGCGGTCGGCTATAAAAAGCAAATGAGCATTCCCCAGAGTCTGGCTCTGGGGCTGCTCATTATTTGTCAATAGTCAATATTCTTTATTAAATTGTAGGTTATTATATTTTGAAGGATAGGAAGTAGACTGTCGTCTTAACTCCATAGCTCCTTAACTACCTAGATAATTACATTCTCTCTGGAACCTCGATGCCAAGCAGAGCCATACCATTCTTCAATATCTTGGCTACGTTGGCTGCAAGTACCAAACGAGTAATCTTCTCAGCCTCGCTCTCGGCATTCAGAATGCTGTAGTCGTGGTAGAACTGGTTGAACTCCTTGGTCAACTCGTAGCAGTAGTTGGCGATGCTGGCAGGGTTGTAGTTGTTGCCTGCGTCGGATACGGCAGAAGCAAAATCGTTCATCTTTTGGATGAGGTCAATTTCCTTCTCGTTGATAGGAGCATCTGCACCCAACTGTGCTGGAATCTCGATGCCCTCGGCTGCAGCCTTGCGCATGATGCTGCGGATACGAGCGTAGGTATATTGAATGAATGGACCTGTGTTACCGTTGAAGTCGATACTCTCCTCTGGGTTGAAGAGCATATTCTTGCGAGCATCTACCTTGAGGATGAAGTACTTCAAGGCACCGAGACCTACGATGCGTGAAATCTCCTGGCGCTCTTCCTCGCTCATGTCCTTGAACTTGCCAAGCTCATCGCTGGTCTGGCGAGCGTCCTTAATCATTTCTGCCATCAAGTCGTCGGCATCCACTACGGTTCCCTCGCGGCTCTTCATCTTACCGTTAGGCAACTCCACCATACCGTAAGAGAAGTGAACCAAGTCCTTGCCCCACTTGAAGCCGAGGCGGTCGAGCAAGATGGAGAGTACCTGGAAGTGGTAGTTCTGCTCGTTACCTACTACGTAGATCATCTTGTCGATAGGGAAGTCCTTGAAACGGAGGTCGGCTGTACCGATGTCCTGAGTCATATAGACAGAAGTGCCGTCGGAACGGAGCAAGAGCTTCTGGTCGAGACCTTCGTCGGTGAGATCTGCCCAAACAGAGTTGTCTTCCTTGCGGAAGAAGAGGCCCTTTTCCAAGCCTTCCTCTACCTTCTTCTTACCCTCCAGGTAAGTGTTTGACTCATAATATATCTTGTCGAAACCTACGCCCATCATCTTGTAGGTCTCGTCGAAACCAGCATATACCCAGTTGTTCATCTTCTGCCAGAGGGCACGAACCTCAGGGTCGTTGTGCTCCCACTTCACCAGCATCTCGTGAGCCTCCTTGATGAGCGGAGCCTCTGCCTTTGCCTTCTCAGTGGCAGCCGCTTCGTCCATGCCTTCCTTGATGTACTGAGCCTTCAACTCAGCAATCTCCTCACGATAGTGCTTGTCGAAAGCTACATAGTAGTCGCCGATGAGGTGGTCGCCCTTCTTGCCTGAAGTCTCAGGAGTCTCGCCATTGCCCCACTTGAGCCAAGCGAGCATAGACTTGCAGATGTGGATGCCACGGTCGTTTACGATATTGGTCTTGATAACCTTATTGCCGTTTGCCTCCATAATCTGTGCCAAAGACCAACCGAGGAGGTTGTTGCGCACGTGGCCAAGGTGGAGAGGCTTGTTGGTGTTAGGAGAAGAGTACTCAATCATCACGAGCGGACTCTGCTCTGTAACAGGCTTCTCGCCAAATTTCTCGTCGGCATGGATGGTGTTAAGAAGTCCTACCCAAGCGGCAGGAGCGATAGAAAGGTTGAGGAATCCCTTTACCACATTGAAGTCTGCGATGACATTGGCGCAGTTCTTCTTCAAGTACTCGCCGATTTCCTGTGCGGTATCCTCAGGCTTCTTCTTAGACATCTTGAGGAATGGGAATACGACGAGGGTAAGGTTACCTTCGAAATTACTCTTGGTCTTCTGCAGGGCTACCATCTTCTCAGGCACGTCCTGACCATAAAGCTCTTTCACCGCAGCGATGACCGAGCTGATGATTTCGTTTTCTATCTTCATGAGCTTAAATATCTTTTTTACCGGTAAAATATCTTTCTTCTAAGTGCCTATCCTTTCGAGCCGTTTGGACTCTTTTAGCGTAAGCGGCTGCAAATTTACGAATAATAATTGAATTGTGCAAAGAAAATATTGTTTCTTTTCAAAAGCAGGCTCACTTTCTTTGCAGGATGGTCCTTATTATTCTTATTGTTTCCAAAAGATGGGAGCGATTACCTCTCAGATTATCCCTCCAGAATGATGTCCGCCACGTCTTGAGGCGAATTCCATAGGATGCCGTCTTGCAGCTCATCGTCAGTAAAGCCGTTGAGTGCTTCCTTGGCTTCCTTCTCGCTGAGCGCAGGAGTTCCGTCTTCGTTCTTAGCGTCGAGCAAGCACTGCAAGATGGCTGCTCTGTATTCTTCGATATTCATCATTTTTGTATCAGTGTTAAGTGTTAGTTGAGGATGGAGAGTAGGGCGTAGACCTCTCTTCATCCCTTATCGCTTGCAAAAGTAAATAAAAAAGCTGGTTGCACCAAGAAATAATTGTAAAAAATGTGTGATAATCTAGAAAATAATCGCAGCGTATCTGCTTACAGGCATTTTCTTATTGTAGCAACCATTTCCATAGAGGTATAACCTCAATGCCTTTAGCTGATAGATTCCATTCGTCCGTCTCATCGTATGTGATGATATAGCGATGTTTGCATGGCAGCACTTTCGGTATGGCTTCCAATGCCTTGGTTTCTCGCTTTCGGGTATCATCGTCTTGAATGGAGTAGGATGCTTGGATGGCTATCTCTTCTTCTGGAATGTAGAAATCTACTTCCACTCCTTGGTTATAGAAGAAAACAGCATCGTCTCTTCCATATTTCCTTATCAAACTAACGGCAACCAAGTTTTCCAACAAAGCGGTGTCAGCATCCATTAAGAATAGATCTAGTATGCCATTGTCGGTGAAGTAATATTTGGCGTTGCTCTCTTTGTCTGCCAGTTTTGAAGCAATATTGGTTACTTTGCTGATGAGCCATGAAGCTTCCATAAACTCCATATACTTGATGGCAGATGTCGTGCTGAGTTTGGTGCCTGTGGTTGAGATGATGTTGGCTATTCTATTGAATGATATAGGTTGTTTGACGCTTTCTGCTATCTTCTTTATCATCACTTTTAGTCCGAAGACATTGGAGACTCCGTTTCTTGCCACAATGTCTCCTAGGTATATCTTTTGATATACACTAAGCAGGTAGTCTCTTTTGGCTTTCATCAAGGCTCCCTCAGGAAAACCGCCATGGTGTAGGTAGTCTTTTAGGCGATTTAGCATTCTTGCCTTGCCCTCGGTGGTGATTAAGGATAGCTTGTCGTGGGGTACGAGGTGTACATCCAAGAACTCTTCGAAACTATATGGATAAACATTGACAGGAATGTATCTGCCACCCAAGGTGGTCTGGATGTCAGAACTCAGCATCTTGGCATTGCTGCCCGTTATGATGACCTTATATTTGTTGTCTGCCAAGCGGCGTGCAAATTTCTCCCATCCGGGAATGTTCTGTATTTCATCCAAGAAGAGCATCGGTCGTTTGTTGTAAATTTCAAAATGAGCTTCTAAGATTAGGTTGAAATCCATTGTGGAAAAGCCTTCCAATCGTTCATCCTCGAAGTTGAGATAGAGCATTTCGCTCCAATCGTGTCCTTCTGCCAAAAGTTTTTGCATCTGTTGGTAGAGCAAGTAAGATTTGCCTGCTCTTCTGATGCCTACCAATACGTATCGGTCGAATCCATCTAACGAAATGTTACGAGGTGCGACCTCGTGCTCTTCTACTTCTTTTTGGTTTTCGAGCATTATTTTCTCTAATAATAGCTTGTCCATTTCTGTTGCTTTTATTCAATCTGTTGGATAACTTCTTGCCTGTTTTGTCCAATTCATTGGATAAAAAATGTGTATATTATCCAATTCGTTGGACAAAAATAGTACTTTTGATTCTCGTAGGCAAATTTTCGGGTAATAATTTATACTTTTTTAAAGTAAATATATAGGATTCGTATTCTTTCTCGGCTTTTTTCGTACACTTGTTTTCCTATACTGTTACTCCTTGATCTCCATTTTGAATGTTACATGATACCCTGGTATCGGATTGTCGGCAAGCGAGAGGTTGATGTCTTGCATCATCAGCATCTGTCGAGAGAGCGACAAGCCGATGCCTGTGCCCGATGGCTTGGTGGTGAAGAAAGGAATAAAAATTTCTCGTGCAGCGTCGGGTGGGATAGGAGAACCGTTGTTGCTGATATATAACCCTTTTTTCTGTCTAATGTCGATAACCGTAGCATTCGCTTCAATGGCATTCTTCACTAGGTTGATGAAGACTTGGCGCAGCATATTCTCGTCGGCTTCTATTATGCTGTCGCCAGGAATGGAGATGCGCCAGTCCAACTCAGGATAGAGCGTCTTGATGCTCTCGAAGAAAGGAGCAAGAGGGATGGTAGTGATGACAGGCTCTTGCAACTGGGTGAGCTTGCGGTAGCTATCCACGAAGGCGGTGAGCGACTTGCTGGTGTCGTGGATGGCTCGGATTCCCTCCTCGTAGGCGGTGCCTTGTATCTTCGGATTGCCGAGGTAGGCTTGGCAGATGCTGGAGATTGGGGCAGTGGCATTCATAATCTCGTGGGTGAGCACTCTGGTAAGTTTTTGCCAAGACTCTACCTCGTGCTTGGCAACGAGTTGGGCGATGTCGCCCTCCATGTCGTTGAGGGCTTGCTGCATAGCTCTTTCGCCAGGGAGCAAACCCTTGGTGGATAGGCGAAAGGCGTAGTCGCCATTGCGTACCGCCTCTCGCATCAAGAAGGCACGGTCTTTCAGCTTTCGCTGATGGCGAAAGAAAAGGTAGATGCTGCCGCCTAGCAGGAGACAGATTACACCTATTATATATATAACCTTGATAATTAACATAAATCACCTTTTTAGCTTGGCATAAAGCGTTTGTCGGGTGATGCCGAGCAGTTCGGAGGCACGAGAGATGTTACCGTTGCACTTATCCACCACCCTCTGTATATGTTTGCTCTCGATACTCTCAAGAGTTTCCACTTCCGTATTGTTGTCGATGGCATCCTTGAGCACTCTTATCAGTTCGTCATTATCCCACGGCTTGGTTACGAAGTCGGCAGCTCCGCTCTTCAATCCCTTCACTGCCAACTGGATGTCGGCGAAAGCCGTGATGAGCACCACTGGGATGTTGGCATGGAGGCGGCGGAAAGTTCTCAGCCACATCAACCCCTCCTGTCCACTATTCACTCCGAGCGAGAAGTTCATGTCGAGCAGGATGATGTCCACTTGCTCTTGTTGGAGCAAGGTGGGGGCTGTGTCAGGGCGAGACAAGGTGAGGATGCGCTCGAACGTGCCGTCCAAGCAAATCTTCAATGCCGTGAGTATCGCCGGGTTGTCATCTATCACTAATATCGTTCCGTATTTCATCTATTCGTTCCTTATATATAAAAGTTGATGCTTGGGAAGAGAAGTTCTCCTTTGCTATCTGTGTGCAAAAGTAGCAATTTTTCTCGAAACTGCAAACGAAAAGCTGTGCGATGTATGATTATCATACAGAAGAGTGTATGATTTTCATACAATCCGCCTCTCGCCGTTCCCTTTTCCTTGGCAGTAAATGGGAAAAGTTGTACTTTTGCATTGGCTTTCAGAAGGAGCACGGTCTGCCTTGCCTTTTTGTAAGCATAAAGAAAAGAACAAAAATAAATGAAAATAAGATGAAAAGTTATTTCAAATTTCTCTCTCGCAACAAGCTTTATACGGCTATCGAGGCTTTCGGGCTCTCGATAGCCCTGGCTTTTGTGATGATTCTGGTGTCGTATGCCAGCATGGAGTACCGAGTGGGCAGCAACCAGAAGCTAGCTAAGGAACTCTATATCGTAGGCTCTGGCAATAATCTCGGTATGACTTGGGGCACGCCAAAAGAGTTTTTCCCTTCCATCCCCGAAATCAAGGAGTGGACGAGAATAGGCGATTTTTATACCGATAGGGGTGCTGTAGTGGATGGCAGATATTTTGAAGCTAAGTATCTGGCGATAGACCCGAATTTCTCTCAGATGTTGGGCTACAAATGTCATGGATGTTCTACCGACAAACTCTTGACGGATGCGCATCAGGCTATGGTGTCGGAGTCTTTTGCCAAGAAAGTTTTTGGCACGGAAAATCCTATAGGTCAGACTATCCTTTGTAATACGTTGAAACTGAAAGTGGTAGGAGTCATGGATGACTTTGACTCCGAGGACATTCTTCCTCAATATGATGTCTTCGTTTCGATGAAACTCATAGAGGGTATGAACCAACCTATGGATCAGTTTGGCTCTACCTATCCGATTGTGCGCTTGGCGAAGGATGCCGATTCAGACAAGGTGGCTCAGACTCTGCTTGATAAGTACCTAAAGTATTGGAAATATTGGAAACGTAACAACGACGGCGTAACCTTTATGTGGGGAAGCCAGTTGGTGAGATGGGACCAAGTGCATTTCATGGAGAACTCAGACATCTTCTCTCATGGCAATCGTACATTGGTTGATGTCTTGCTGCTTGTGGCATTGGTGCTGTTGCTCTCCGCCATCTTCAATTACATCAACCTTACGGTGGCTCAGATAGGTAATCGTGCCAAGGAAATGACTACTCGCCGATTGTTGGGGGAGTCGGTAGGTGGAGTGATGCTACGCTATCTGAAGGAGACGGCACTCTTTACGGCTATATGTTTCCTGCTGGCGGTCTTTATCGCTTGGGCGTTCATTCCTCTTTTCAATACGATATTGGAAACGAAGATTTCGCTCTTCCATACAGTTGACCTTTTGTGGTTCTTGCCTGCGGCGTACTTGATAGTCGCATTGTTCTCGGGATTGCTGCCAGCCATCGTCGTGTCTCGCTTCAATCCGATAGATGTCGTAAAGGGAACTATCCGTTTGCGTAGCAAGATGTGGCTGAGCAAGGTGTTTGTCGTAGCCCAAAATGTAATCAGCGTTACGTTGGTAGTGATGGCGATGACCATGATGCTCCAGATGCACCATCTCGCCAACTTGCCTTTGGGTTATCAAACAAGGGACATCGTTTCCATCAGTTCTTCCTTGGATGGCTCGGCTGAACAGATGGGCATACTGGTCAATAGATTGAAGAGCCTTCCAGAGGTGAGCGAGGCAACCTGGGGCAGTAACAATCCTATCAACAGTTGGGGAAATGGTGTGCATAACGATAACGAGGAGTTGGTCTCTATGCTTCGTGTCTGCAAGATAGACTCCACGGCGATGAAGATGCTGGGGATGAAAGTGCTGGAAAAGTATTGTGAGCCAACGTATGGAAAGGTATGGGTGACGGAGGAAACCAAGCGTGCGTTTGGTATATCGGCAAAGAAAACTTGGTTTGGAATGAGAGACATAAGTGTCTTCGGCTTACCTGATTACAAAGGGCATGAGTATGAGGTGTGCGGTGTTATTGCCGATTACCACAGTGGTGATGCGCTGACAGAAAACAACAACAAGTCGCATAATGCCATTATGGTAACCACTCCTCAACATGGAGGATATACCGTTCTGGTCAAAACTGTCGGCGACCATGCCAAGGCTTTGCAGGCTATCCGCAATACTTGCAAGCAAGTAGCCAAGGAACTGATTGGCATTCCTGCCGAAATGGAGATGGAATATCTGGATGATACATTGGCGAACAATCTGAAGGAGAAGCATAATATGATGGTGCTCATCCTTACCTTCATGGGTATCTCCATCCTCATCTCTGCCCTCGGTCTCTTCGGTATGTCGGTGTATTACGGCAATCAGCAGAAGCGACAGATCGCTCTTCGCAAGGTGATGGGAGCAAGTACGGGGGATGCCGCATGGCAGTTGGCTCGTCGTTTCCTCGTCAGTTCGTTAGTGGCAATCGTCATCGCCATTCCTATCTGCGTGAAACTGATGCAGTATTATCTGATGGATTTCGTCTATCGCATCGACTTCCCTTGGTGGCTCTTGCTGGTGGGCGCAGTCTTCACCTTGCTGGTGGCTTTCGTCTCCGTCATCGGATGCACCTTGAAGACCGCATTGTCTAATCCGATAGACAGTATCAAGACAGAGTAAAGTCTCTCACAGATATAAGGGCGTATGCCTAATTTAACACTTAACATTCAACATTTAACATTGAAAACAATGATTAGAACAGAGAATCTTACAAGAATATTCCGCACGGATGAGGTGGAAACCATCGCCCTTAATGGCGTAAACTTAGAGGTAAAGGACGGCGAGTTCATCGCCATCATGGGACCTTCGGGTTGTGGCAAGTCAACATTACTGAATATCCTCGGTTTGCTCGACAGTCCGACGGAAGGAAAGTATTGGCTCGATGATGTGGAAGTGGGACACTTGAAGGAACGTGAGCGCACCGCCTATCGCAAGGGCAGAATAGGCTTCGTCTTCCAGAGTTTCAACCTCATCGACGAGCTGACCGTAGAGGAGAACGTCGATTTGCAGTTGAAGTACCTCGGAGTAGGTAAGGTGGAGCGCAAGCAGCGTGTGCTCGACATACTGAGAAAGGTGAAGCTCAGCCATCGTGCCAAGCATTATCCTCACCAACTTTCGGGAGGTCAGCAACAGCGTGTTGCCATCGCCCGCGCCGTGGTGGGCAAGCCGAGCATCATCCTGGCCGATGAGCCTACGGGTAACCTCGACTCCAAGAACGGCATGGAGGTGATGCAGTTGCTCAGCGAACTGAACGAGGAGGGCACCACCATCGTAATGGTGACCCACTCCAAGCACGATGCCACCTATGCCAACCGCATCATCAACCTCTTTGATGGTCAGGTGGTGGATGCGGTGAATGATAAGTTGTAAAATGGTAAAAGCGTATCAGTGTTGAAAGCTACTGATACGCTTTTGTTTTTGTGGTTATTGAATGCTTTGGTCCTTGCATTTTGTACCTCATTTTTATGAGGTTGTCATGTCGTACGACTAGGCTTGCTATGGTCGTACGACATGAGGTGGTATAGTTGTACGACATGAAGGTGCATAGTCGTACAACATGATTTCTTGTCTAATTTTTAGACGGCAGTGTCTAATTATTGGACAGTACTTGTAATGAGAGATAATGCCTAACTATCTGATTATCAAAATAAGCTTTCTTTTGGCACGGCGATTGCCCTTATATAAGCGAAACAATAACGATAGAAAATG
>CAVKXW010000067.1:0-5101 GCA_963660215.1 Bacteroidaceae bacterium
GACTATAGAGGGTGATGAACTTCAAGTTGGAGTTCTGCGTCTTCTTCACCGTCACGCCGCTCTTCGTCACCTCGGCAGGAAGGAGTCCTTGCGCCGAAGCCACACGATTCTGCACGTTCACCACCGCCATGTTCGGGTCAGAGCCTTGCTTGAAATAAATGGTGATGGTACAAGTACCGTTGTTTGCCGCAGAGGAAGTCATATACTGCATATTCTCCACACCATTGATGGAAGCCTCCAACGGCGTGACTACACTCTTCATAATGGTCTCGGCATTGGCACCTGTATAGGTGGCATTCACCTTCACAGTAGGCGGAGCGATGTCTGGATATTGCACTATCGGAAGACTCAGCAGTCCGATGACGCCGACGATAACGATGATTACCGAAAGCATAACCGACATGATAGGTCGGTTGATAAAATTCTTGATGTCCATTTTTGTCTCTTGTTTCTCTATTATCCTTTATTATATTTGTGGTGCAAAGATAAAGGGAAAGTTTGAAGATTTTCTGTAGTTGATTACTTTTGTCAGATTACAATATTATTACAACACTAAAAAACAGAGAAATATCAGCAGCTCTTCAACTTTTCTTCAGATTTATTTTGTACCTTTGCAAACAGTTTTAAAATTCTTATATATTAAAAATAGGTGGAATAACATCAGATGAAGAAAGAGATTATAGCCATTATGATTGCATGGGGCTGGGGAGCGACAAGTGCCTCGGCAGAGGAGGTTTACACTCGTGATTTATCCACAACACTGCAAGATTCAACCTCTTTGACAGAAATACAGGATTCCATCACCTTGCAGCCAGTCTCCACCATCAAGCCGCAAGCCTCAACACTTCCCAAACCCGAGAAGCGAAACTTCACCGACTCCAAGCTCTATCAGATGACCTTCGTGGGCACTCCGTTGATTGCCATGGGATTCATCATGAAGGGAGAGGACACGCATTTCCGCAGCCTTCGATACGACTACATGAAAGAATTCCATCGTCCCTTCGACAACTATACGCAGTATCTTCCAGGAGTCGTGATGTTCGGCATGAAAGCCTTCGGAGTGAAAGGGCGAAGCGACTGGGGCAGGATGCTCGCATCCGATGCTTTCTCGGCTGCCATCATGGGGAGCGTGGTCAACACGATGAAGACCACCACCCATGTGATGCGACCAGACGGTAGCAACGACCATTCCTTCCCTTCTGGTCATACCGCCCTAGCCTTTATGACCGCCACTATGCTGACCAAGGAATATGGGCACCTCAGTCCTTGGGTGGGCGTGGGAGCCTACACCTTTGCCACAGGCACCGGACTCATGCGTATCGCCAACAACAAGCATTGGCTCAGCGATGTATTGACGGGTGCTGGCATCGGCATTCTCTCCACCGAGTTTGGTTATTACATCGCCGACCTCCTCTTCAAGGAGAAAGGCATCCACCATTTCGACATGAAGGACACCTTCTCTCGCACCGACAAGCCTTCGTTCCTTGGACTATACCTAGGCATCAACCTGCCTCTGAGTCATTATGACATCGCAGAGGATCGTGAGTTCCGCACCTCTTCGGGCAGTTCGGCAGGTGTCGAGGGTGCCTACTTCTTCAATCCTTACATCGGAGTGGGAGGACGATTCACCGCCTCTAATACCCATATCATCACTTCCGAGAAAACGGAAGGCAACAGTGGTAAGGTATCTGGCTCAGGAGATGGAAGCTATCCAGGCTCAGGAGAAGGAAGCTATCGCAATGCTGGGTCGGTAGCCGAGGACAACAACTTCGATGCCGTGGCGATGATGGCAGGTCCTTACTTCTCCTACCCTATCACCTCCAGATGGAATGTCGGGAGCAAGTTGCTGGCTGGTTATGTAGGATACCAAAAGCTGGAACTATCCGATGGCACCATCGTACCCAAGAGCGGTGGGGTTTGTTTCGGCAGCGGCATCTCCTTCGGCTACAAGGCTAAGGGACAATACGGCATCCGCTTCTTCCTCGACTACAACTTGATGCCATCACATAGCAAGCATAGTGGGGAGTGGATGAACACGCTTGCCGTTGGTTCCACCTTCGGAGTAAATTTCTAACATGTTTTTGTCACTAATATTGTTACTTCTAATAGGACTACGCCCTAACAAAAGCACGTAAAAATCTGTATATTAGAACTTTATAAAAACTACAACTATCATGTGGAAGTATTACGCTTTGCTTTCAGCATTCTTTGCCGCATTGACGGCAATCTTCGCCAAAACAGGTGTGAAAGACATTAACTCAGACTTGGCTACTGCCATCCGTACTACCATCATCCTGCTCATCACCTGGGGCATCGTGTTTATGGGTAACTTGCAATCGGGCATCAAGTCCATTCCTAGCCATACTTGGATTTTCTTGATTCTCTCTGGTTGTGCTACCGGTTTGTCGTGGCTCTTCTATTTCAAGGCCATCCAACTAGGAGACGTGAGCCGTGTGGCACCTATCGACAAGCTCAGTGTGGTCATTACCATCTGCCTTGCCTTCATTTTCTTGAAGGAGCCAGTGAATCTGAAGACCATTCTCGGCGCTTGCCTTATCACGGCAGGCAGCATTGTGATGCTTTACAAGTAGATTACAGTTATTAGCCCCCAAAAGAATAGGTATAAAATAATGAAATTACTATTTTTTTATTATTTTATACCTTTAATTTGCTCCTTTTACGATTTTTCTTCGTATATTTGCATCCATGAATTCATTAGATACCAACAACATAAAATGGAGCGAGAATGTCATCATAGCTGATGCTGACTACATCGACCATGTGGCATTCGACCTGATTGTCAACTTCGAGCGCATGATTAACCGTCGCATCCAACCAGCCGACATGGCGCAATGGGCAGTATGCGTCGCCCTCGACGGTGGACTCCGTGAGGGCGAGCATGAGACGCAAGTGGTGCTCATCCACGACAAACAGTCGATGGCGATGAAGAATTTCCGCCCTGCCAACTACGAGAAGGACCTGAACGCCCAGGCTTTCAAAGACCCGAACCTCGGAGAATTCATCATTTCCTCTTATCCTGCCGAGGAAAAGATGGTGGGCAAGGATGACTTCCTAGTCGACGTAGCTCGCACCGTGTGCAACGCCAAGGAGGTGAAGCGAGTGATGATTATCCCCAACTCAGAGGACGGCGATGCCTACGACCAGTTGCGCGACATGCTCCGCAAGGTGGACGACGACAAGCGCATCACCCTCTTCGCCATGCAACCCTTGCCTGGCGGCAACTTCCGACAGGAGATTCTCGGCTATTCGCTGATGAAGGCCTTGGGCATCTCGGCGGATGAGATTAAGTGAAGAGTGAAGAGTGAAGAATTCAAATGCTCCGTGGGCGCAAGCCTAATTTAACATTTAACATTCAACATTTAACATTAAAAGATAATGAGTAGAGTACTTATGATTGGCGCTGGTGGCGTGGCTACCGTAGCTGCCTTCAAGATTGTCCAGAACCAGGACGTATTCACAGAGTTCATGATTGCCAGCCGTCGCAAGGAAAAGTGCGACAAGTTGGTGAAGTCTATCCACGACAAGGGCTATAAGATGGATATTCAGACGGCACAAGTTGACGCCGACAATGTGGAAGAACTGAAGGCGCTCTTCAATAGTTACAAGCCTGAGTTGGTCATCAACCTCGCCTTGCCTTACCAGGACCTCACCATCATGGATGCCTGTCTGGCATGTGGTTGCAACTATATGGACACTGCCAACTACGAGCCAAAGGATGAAGCTCACTTCGAGTACTCTTGGCAGTGGGCTTACAAGGACAGGTTTGAGAAGGCTGGTCTCTGCGCCATCCTCGGTTGTGGATTCGACCCAGGCGTATCTGGCATTTTTACCGCTTACGCAGCCAAGCATCACTTCGATGAGATTGAGACACTCGACATCGTAGACTGCAACGCCGGTAACCACCATAAGGCTTTCGCCACCAACTTCAACCCAGAGATCAACATCCGCGAGATTACCCAGAAGGGACTCTGGTACAAGGATGGCGAATGGATTGAGACCGACCCTCTGTCTATCCACAAGTCGCTCACCTACCCTAACATCGGTCCTCGCGAGAGCTATCTGATGCACCACGAGGAGTTGGAGAGCTTGGTGAAGAACTACCCTACCATCAAGGAGGCTCGCTTCTGGATGACCTTCGGTCAGCAGTATCTCACTTATCTCGACTGCATCCAGAACCTCGGCATGAGTCGCATCGACGAAATCGAATACGAGGCTCCATTGGCTGATGGCTCTGGCAAGACTGCGAAAGTAAAAATTGTGCCATTGCAGTTCTTGAAGGCCGTGTTGCCTAACCCACAAGACCTCGGCGAAAACTACGACGGCGAGACTTCCATCGGTTGCCGCATCCGTGGCAAGAAGGACGGCAAGGAGCACACCTATTATGTATATAACAACTGCAAGCACCAGGATGCCTACAACGAGACTGGCATGCAGGGCGTGAGCTACACCACTGGTGTGCCAGCCATGATTGGCGCAATGATGTTCTTGAAGGGCATTTGGAAGAAGCCAGGCGTTTGGAACGTCGAGGAGTTCGACCCAGATCCATTCATGGAGCAGCTCAACAAGCAGGGTCTGCCATGGCACGAGGTGTTTGATGGAGATTTAGAGATTGATTAACAATATGGGGAAGTTAATGAAGTTAAAGGAAGTTATAGAAGTTAAGAGACAAATGTATAAAGTCTCAACTACAAAAGCTATTGTCCCTTAACTTCCCTCTAACTTCTCTTAACTTCTTATAAATTCAAAAACAAAGAATTATGGCAAAAGAAATACAGGAGGGAAACTTGAATCCCAACGAGGGCAAGCTGAAAGCCCTGCAGGCAGCCATGGCGAAGATCGAGAAAGACTTCGGCAAAGGCTCTATCATGAAGCTCGGCGACGAGCACGTAGAAAACATCGAGGTGATTCCTACAGGTAGTATCGCACTCGACAATGCGCTCGGCGTAGGTGGTTACCCTAAGGGACGTATCATCGAGATTTATGGTCCTGAGTCTTCTGGTAAGACAACATTGGCTATCCATGCCATCGCAGAGGCTCAGAAGGCTGGCGGTATCGCTGCCTTCATCGACGCTGAGCACGC
>CAVKXW010000067.1:5342-17331 GCA_963660215.1 Bacteroidaceae bacterium
ACCTCTACCATCAGCAAGACCAACACCACTTGTATCTTCATCAACCAGCTACGTGAGAAGATTGGTGTGATGTTTGGCAACCCAGAGACCACGACAGGTGGTAACGCCTTGAAGTTCTATGCCTCTGTCCGCCTGGACATCCGCAAGGCAACAGCCATCAAGGATGGCGACGAGGTGGTAGGTAACTTGGTTCGCGTGAAGGTAGTGAAAAACAAGGTGGCTCCTCCATTCCGCAAGGCAGAGTTCGACATCATGTTTGGCGAGGGTATCAGCCGTGCTGGCGAGGTATTCGGCTTGGCTGTAGCCAACGACATCATCGACAAGAGCGGTAGCTGGTATAGCTATGCTGGCTCTAAGCTCGGACAGGGTGCCGATGCTTGCAAGGCTGTGCTCAAGGACAATCCAGAGCTTCTCGACGAGTTGGAGGCTAAGGTTCGTGAGGCACTCGCTGCCAAGAACGAGAAGTAAGGTTTTACACCTTATTATATATATATAGGAATCAAGACATAAGAATGCGACAGATTATCGCCCCTTATGTCTTGATTCCTTTTATTTTGTCATACATCATCTGCCACCTTGTCAGCCTCCGCTGTCATTTTTCCCTTGGCACAAGCTTTGTTATATGGGATAGCGTGAACGCTGAGAGGCAGTTCCCGAATGATGCATATCTTCGGTAGGCTTCCTACACCAGCGATTCATGAGAACAATAAACATTATTAATAACGATAAAAATAAAAAAAGATATAATTATGGGAAAAGTAATTGGAATTGACTTGGGTACCACAAACAGTTGTGTTGCCGTTTTCGAAGGTAGCGAACCAGTAGTTATCGCTAACAGTGAAGGTAAGCGTACTACTCCATCAGTAGTAGGTTTCGTAAAGGATGGCGATCGCAAGGTAGGTGATCCTGCTAAGCGTCAGGCTATCACAAACCCTAAGAACACTGTATATTCTATCAAGCGTTTCATGGGTGAGACATACGCTCAGAGCCAGAAGGAGGCTGAGGCAATGCCTTACACAGTGGTAAACGAGGGTGGTTATCCACGTGTTGAGATCGAGGGTCGCAAGTATACTCCACAGGAGATTTCTGCGATGGTTCTTCAGAAGATGAAGAAGACCGCTGAGGATTATCTCGGCCAGGAGGTTACAGACGCAGTCATCACTGTACCTGCATACTTCTCAGACTCACAGCGTCAGGCTACCAAGGAGGCTGGTCAGATTGCAGGCTTGAATGTTCAGCGTATCGTCAACGAGCCTACAGCTGCTGCTTTGGCTTACGGTGTGGACAAGGCTAACAAGGATATGAAGATTGCCGTATTCGACCTTGGTGGTGGTACATTCGATATCTCTATCTTGGAGTTCGGTGGCGGTGTATTCGAGGTACTTTCTACCAATGGTGATACACACCTCGGTGGTGATGACTTCGACCAGGTAATCATCAACTGGTTGGCTGATGGCTTCAAGAACGAGGAAGGCGTAGACCTCCGCAAAGACCCTATGGCTATGCAGCGCTTGAAGGAGGCAGCCGAGAAGGCTAAGATTGAGTTGTCAAGCTCTACTTCTACAGAGATCAACTTACCTTACATCACAGCCGTTGACGGTATGCCAAAGCACTTGGTTAAGACTTTGACCCGTGCTCAGTTCGAGCAGTTGGCACACAACTTGATCCAGGCTTGCTTGGTACCTTGCCAGAATGCCATCCGCGACGCTAAGCTCTCTACATCAGACATCGACGAGGTTATCTTGGTTGGTGGTTCTAGCCGTATCCCTGCCGTTCAGACTCTCGTTAAGAACTACTTCGGCAAGGAGCCTTCCAAGGGTGTTAACCCAGACGAGGTTGTTGCAGTAGGTGCAGCCATTCAGGGTGCCATCTTGAACAAGGAAGAGGGTGTTGGTGACATCGTATTGCTCGACGTTACTCCATTGACTCTCGGTATCGAGACCATGGGTGGTGTCATGACAAAGTTGATTGACGCTAACACAACCATCCCTTGCAAGAAGAGCGAGGTATTCTCTACCGCAGCTGACAACCAGACAGAGGTTACCATCCACGTACTCCAGGGTGAGCGCCCAATGGCAGCTCAGAACAAGAGCATCGGTCAGTTCAACTTGACAGGTATCGCCCCAGCACGTCGTGGTGTTCCACAGATTGAGGTAACATTCGATATTGATGCCAACGGTATCTTGAACGTATCAGCCAAGGACAAGGCTACAGGTAAGGAGCAGAGCATCCGCATCGAGGCTTCATCTGGCTTGAGCGAGGATGAGATCAACCGCATGAAGGCTGAGGCAGAGCAGAACGCTGCTGCTGATAAGGCTGAGCGCGAGAAGATCGACAAGATGAACCAGGCAGACTCTATGATCTTCACCACCGAAAACTTCTTGAAGGACAACGGTGATAAGATTCCTGCAGACAAGAAGCCAGGTATCGAGCAGGCTCTCCAGCAGTTGAAGGATGCTCACAAGGCAGGTGATGTAGCTGCCATCGACAGTGCCATCAACAACCTCAACACTGTAATGCAAGCTGCTTCTCAGCAGATGTACCAGGGCGGTCAGCAGGCTGGCCCTCAGGGAGCTCAGGGTGGTCAGCAGGCACAGGGCGACAACGGTGCCCAGGATGTTCAGGACGCAGACTTCGAGGAGGTTAAATAACAATACACTCATATAAGATTAAAGCACGCAACTGACGAGGAAACGAATCGGTTGCGTGCTTTTTTGTTTTCAATAAATGTTAAAGTCATAAGGCAATACATATTTTTAACATTCAAATCAAATGTAATTCCGAAATAAATTCTTATTTTTGCAGAAAAACTACAAAACGAGCTTTCTAATGATACTAAAGATTGAATTTGAAAACTTCTTCTCCATCAGAGACCAAGTAAGAATAGACTTTCGAGCAGCTAATATCAATACAGCACTTGCTCGTGAGTTGGAGCACAACATCATGGATTGGAATGGTGTTCCTATCTTGAAGTCTGTCGGTCTGTTTGGTCCGAATGCGTCTGGCAAGTCCAACATCATGAAGGCTGTTGATTTTTGTTGCAGATTAATACTTAACTCACACCTCAACAATGAAGGTGCAGTTTTCAATTTCGAGCCTTTCAAATTTGATGGCTGGCAAGAGAAGGCTAGCAAGTTTTTGATTGATTTCGTGTGCGATGATGTAGAGTACGAATACTCTTTCGAGCTGACAAAGACTAAGATTCTTTCAGAAAGTCTCTATCACTATCCTGTTGGTAGAAGAGCAAAAGTATTTGTCCGTGATGCTAACGGAAAATATAGCTTTGGCACAGGCGTTATCAACAAGCCCACTGATGTCGCATTAAACACCAGCGACAAGAATCTCTTCCTAAGTCGAGCTAGTTCGATGAATAGAGAGATTGCACAGAAGCTTTATCGTTATTTTCTTAACCAGTTTATTTTGGGGTTGGTTAACGTCAACGAGATGATGGTTCTTGACAGTTTCAACACCTATAAAAAGGTCATACTCAAGGCTCTAGAAATATGTGATACCGACATAACAGACATTGAGGCACGAAAGGAGCAGGTTCCTGCACCAGTCGCGATACCAGGTCAGGGAGAACTATCGTTTAAACTAGTTGACACTCTCAAGTTCAAGACCTACCATCGCAACCAAAAAGATGTGATGTTTGATTTGGATATGGAAGAATCCAATGGTACAAGGAAGCTTTTCCAGATTTTAATTAGACTATTGGATGTTGTCAAGAACAGAAAGGGTATCATGATGGACGAGTTTGACTTAGGGCTTCACACCCGATTGGCAGATTTCATCCTTGACCTCATTCATGCTTCAGAGGGAAGCCAACTTTTGTTCTCATCTCATAATACCAATCTGATTGATGTCAAGAGACTGAGAAGAGACCAAATCGTCTTTGTCAACAAGTCGGAAGATGGAGCTACAGAGGTATATTCGCTGTATGACTTCAAGGACTTCCGAGAAAACATGGATGCCGAAAAGGGATACATACAGGGGCGCTTTGACGCTGTACCATATGTCGACTCATCCGTGGATAGTATCAAACAATTATTGGAGGAATAACCATGGCAAGCAGAAGGGAAAAAGCACCCAACAAGCGGATGCGCAAAATCGCCTTAGTAATATGTGAGGGTGAAACTGAAGTCGGTTATCTCAACCTGATAAAGAAATGGTACAAGTCTCCTGTGCGCATAGTATCACATATAGAAGGGACTAAAATCACTCAAGCCCTTGTTGATAAGCATGCACGAGAGCTCAAGATTTCCGCCTTTGACAAAGTAGACACATTCCTCATGTACGATATGGATGTACCTGCAATCAACGCCAAGCTCATGACATGCAAAGCCAAATTGCTATTGAGCAATCCTTGCTTTGAGATATGGCTGCTTCTACATACTAAAGACCAAAAAGCCGCATTAAACTCCAGTGCAGTTCTCAAAGAATTAAAGAAGAGTGCTCCTGTGTGGCACAATTACAACAAGGCTCTTTATACAGACACACAGAAAGCTTTTCTCAAAGCACATATTGGAGAAGCCGTCAGCAGGGCAAAAGCACTAAAGGAATTTCAAAATCCTTCCAGCCAAATTTACAAGTTGTTAGAAATTATAGAAAGTAAAGCGTAACATTAAATAACAACAAAGTAAGATCAAAGCACGCAACTGATTCTTCCAAATCAGTTGTGTGCTTTTGTCATAATTTACACTGTAATTATATACTTATAGTCAGGACAAGACACCTATCATCCCTAATGTCTGTCCTCGGCAACCATCCAAGTAGGATCATTTTCTGGAAGTTTATAAGCCTTAACTGAATTAATGCCCTTAGCCTCCTTGCACATATTCACATATAACAAAGAGGCTACTTCTGAAGCATGTTCTCTTTTTGCTTTATTCTTTTCTAATGATGCAAACTTTGAAACTACCGCCAAGCGATGGTGAAGTCTGTTTGCGGATTCATATTTTGGAATAAACAAATTCGACTTCTTCAAGCTAAAGCCATTCGTTTTAAATGTTGAATGAATGTATTCATGCACGATAGTGCTATTGAGTATCGCATTGATATAATGTGATTCATTCTCACCGATGAAATTTCCTGCAATGTCTTGACTTATGATAATAGTATGCTTTACACAAATAGCCTGTTTATATTCTCCCCAAGGTGTCAATACTGGTGTTATGACACTGGAACAGAACTTGGAATTATCTCTAGCTGCCACAATATGAGGTGCAAAGGTATAAGGTCCGATTTTGGACAATGCGTAAAACTCATCGCCACGATGCATCACTTTACTTTTGTCAGACTGTTTGTCCAATAAATCCTTATGCTGACAAAAATAGACAGCGATTTCTTCATTCATTGCAGCCAACTTGTCAAGTGAAATAGGTGTTGATGTGTTATCGCTGCTATATGGGAGCAAATGATAATTGTTTTTACAGTCGAAGGCAAATGGAGTTACAGAGGGACCTTCAACCATAGGATACAATAAATCTACAGGGAAGTCCCATCCATCTTCAGGTACATCCTCTACCTTGTATTTAGATGTTTTCAGTACTTTGTTTCTAAAACGGTAATAAGCACGTTTAGAAGATGCCTTGTTAGACTCTCCAACACCTATCATCTTAAATATCTCAAAAGGAGTTGATTCTACTCCTGTTCGATACAAATAGGCAGTAGGACCAATTATGCAAGAAAAGTCAAACTCTTTTGAAACATAGGTGAACTGAGTGGAGTTTGGAGCAAGTTGCTTTGCATATTCTTCTTTCTCGACAAGGAAGTTTTTAGCTTCATCAAAAGTCAGACATTTATTGATGATTATATCATTTACACCTTTCTTCTTTGATATAGCTCTAACTTTCACTCCCATTGTATAATTCACAAAAGCATTTGAATAATAGTAGGTGTTAAAGTCTTGCGCAACAGACTTCTTGCCCACTTTGAACGGTCGTAATGGCGCACACCATCTGTCCAGTTTTTGCAAAAACAATCTCTCTTTTGCTTCATAATCAATATAGAAGTTACGGAATTCCTCGTATGAGTTTTGTGACATAATGCTATCAGGCATCAAAAATGCCAAGATGCCACCATGTTTCAACCAGTTGGTGGCTGCAACGTTAGAGATAAGGGCACAAATATTCAACTGGGCACCACCATACATTCCGTCATTACAGAATATATGTCTGATGTCACAGAATTCTTTTATTTTTCTTGTATATGCTGCTGGTAAATGCTCCCACTTTACCCAAGGTGGGTTGCCCACAATGAGGTCATGCTTTTGCAATCTTGCTATCAACATGAAGTTTGTGGTAATTCGTATCCAAATACCATCCCATTGGTTTTGATGGAGATGCACGAGGTCTTCTGACAATTTATGCACAGCCTCAATTAATCTTGTAGATTTTCTTTCCTTTTCAGAAAAACCTTCCTCTATTTTGGAGAATAATATAGAGGGACTTTCTGCCTTTACCAAAGCCTGCAACTTATTCATCGTCTTTCCAAAGTCAGGCTTATTCACAAAGCTCTTAGGCAAAAGAACGTTCAATGCCCCATATTTGTTGTTATTGATAGAATAGTAATAGCATTCTATGCCATCTACGTTTTTGGAAAGAGGAACGATTGCGGAATCCCCAAGGTATATAGGTATTTCCACATCTGCAAATTGGTGAATGGCAATATAGTAACTAACACGTGCGGACAACACGGACAAAGGGTTTATGTCTATGCCATGTATTCTTTCAATGATGGAATGGAGCAGGTTCTTTCTCTCCGCATCACTCAGTTCGTTTATATCTATATCGCCTACCAACTTTTTGATGAGAGCAATGATAAAGATACCAGAACCACAACAAGGGTCCATTGCTTTCCATTCAGGATTATTAATATCCTTTAGAGATTCTGAGATAACAGCATCAGCCAACCATTCTGGCGTAAAATATTCTCCCATAGAATGCCTTACCGATTGAGGTATGATATTCATATACAAGTCTTTGAATACATCAATAGGATTATATTTCACATTTAGAGAGAAAGAGGAGTATTCGTCCAAAGCAATGATGATTTGCTTTATGTTTATCCAAAATTCCTCTGACCATTGGTTTGCATCCGCATACCAAGAGAAAAAATCTCCCTCAAGAAAATTCCGAATCCCCATACTTGTGTATGAATAGCCGTCCTCTATCTTTTGAAAGAACTTTTGCGTTTTATCAGAAGGCAAGGAAGACAAGTCATGATAGTTGTGAGTATCTTCGTTAAAGTTTAATCTATCAACCACCTTACAAGCAATCAGTTTTACTATGATTGCATACGTAGTTTGCAAGGCAAACAATGCTTTGTATTCCTTTTCCGTATCACTTATGTCGCAAGCAAAGATTTCCGATAAGTCCTTTCGGCGCTTTTCTATGTCATTTCCCTTTCCATTATCCTCAACAGACAAATGCATCAATCCTTTCCACTCAGAATAAAGCATATTTGATTTTTCAGTCATATGCTCATTGAGTTGCGTGAACAATATTTTCGCTATTGTCTTAGAAGCAGAGGCGGAAGTTTGTGATATAGAGAAGTCTTTCACTATATTACTTGGCTCGAACTTCTTGGTTTGATTATTCAAAATCGCCTTTATAATTCTATCTATGTCATCAACTGATAAGTTGCGCAAAGTTGTATGTTTTACGTTTTCTCCGATAAATTGAAAATAGGCAACCTTTATGCCATCAGTCAAGATGGCATCATACTGCAATTTTTCTTCTTTATAGAGAGCCACCATATAATCCTTTACTTGCTCATACGCAGACTTTATTTGTTTTTCAGTCTTTAGTTTGGTATGATGCTTGTATTCAATAATGATATTGTTGACTAAAGCGTCCAAACGCCCATGTCCGCTTTTGCGAGATGACAAGCCATAGAATTTATGCACAATTCCCTCTATAGGCTTTTCCTTACTAAAGGAAAGTTCTATCCCCAACTGTTTTCTCACTAAATAGTAAATCTCAGTCTCAAACACAGATGAAGTTTGTGCCTCGCTTTCAGAATGTTCACATTCTCTTATGATTTTAGTCAAGACAGCATCTGTTTGGGAACGGTATTCGCCGCTCCTTAACCAATTTGATATTTTAGAAGTATTGTTCATAAATAGATTGATAATTGTTTTGTGGCACCCAACTATCAATCCGCTAAGACGCAAAAAGGGCGTGATGCCTCTTATCGCGTTTAGCACGGGGCGGCGTAGGAAATGGAGCCCCAGGTCGATTATAAGAATGCATCACGCCTATAGCGTAAATGCATTTGCCTTATCAATCGACTGGAGGCTTCATACCTATATATACGAGCCACCTATCACATATTATTTCCGTGCTTGTTATTCCAATTTGAGTTTCCTACGCTCTTGGCTAAACGCGAAATAATAGCGAATGCTTTTTGTTATTACCCACAATGTCTTGGAATATCATCCCATGAAGGGAGATAACCGATGCAAAGGTACAATAAAATCTTGGAATAAAGGCTTTTTTCAAAGAAATACTTTAAAATTAATCTGAATTAGAAAATAGCCCACAGTTTTTTAGAAGCTTTTTTATCAGACAGACGAATAAATATCCTTTTCTTTTGGTTTTATCAAGGAATATGTGTACTTTTGCATCTGAAATAGAATTCAAATTGTATTCTAAAAATAACATCAAAACGGCATGAAGGTAGGCTTTCCAAAAGAAATGACAAGACACCCAATCAGCCTTCCCTCAAACATAACAACAAAGAAAGGAAACAGGATATGGCAAAGAAAAGACCTAAGGTAGCATTGATTTATGATTTTGACGGCACATTGTCGCCAGGCAACATGCAGGAGTTCGGTTTCATCCAGGCCACAGGAAAGACCAAGGAGGAATTCTGGGAGAAGAACAGAAAGTTTGCCGAGGGCAAGGATGCCAATGGAATCCTCACCTATATGTATCTGATGCTCGACGAAGCCAAGAAGAGCAACATTTCCCTGACTCGTGAGTCGTTCCAAAGCTTCGGTAAGAACGTGGAGCTATTCCGTGGCGTAAAGCAATGGTTTGCCATGGTCAACGAATACGGAGAGAGCATCGGACTCGACATCAAGCACTACATCAACTCCTCGGGGCTGAAGGAGATGATAGAGGGCACGCCCATCGCACAAGAATTCGAGAACATCTATGCGTGCTCCTTCCTCTACGACAAGGATGGCACAGCCTATTGGCCAGCCGTTGCCGTAGACTACACCACCAAGACACAATTTCTCTTCAAGATCAACAAGGGCATCCCGAAGGTGAGCGACAACACAAAGGTAAACCAATTCATCCCCGATAACAAGCGCCCTATCCCTTTCCCTCGTATGATCTACTTTGGTGACGGCGAGACCGACGTACCTTGCATGAAGATGGTGAAGGAGCATGGCGGACACTCCATCGCCGTATACGACAACGAGGACAAGCAGAAGACAGCCTGCCAACTTGTGAAAGAGGGACGTGTCAACTTCATGTGCTCAGCCAACTACAGCAAGGGCAGTGTGATGAATATCGTCGTGAAGAGAATCTTGGATAAAATCAGAGCAGACTTCGAGTTCGACCGACTGATAGAACTGAACCAGAAGAAGGCGTGGAAGTAATGTACTTTTTCTTTGGTATTATCGAAGATTATGCGTAATTTTGCACCCTGAAACAATAAAACATCAAATAACTTTTAATGGGAAGAAACAAATACTCAGCAGGAGAAATCAAGGAAATCGGAAAGTTGCTGCGACTCAAGAACGCAGGCAACCGATTGCAACAGAAACAGATACGCCACGACCTAAGAGTGGACTACGAGTTTAACATCTCCGACTTCAACGAGCCAGGCAAGGCCTTCGGCGAGGAGGAACTTCAGGAAGCCATCAAGCGTGGTGCCATCGTGATTCTCGATGATGCCACCATCGAGGCGATGAAGGCGAAGCGAGCACGAGACAAGGCTCGCGATGAGGCGGAACGACAGAAGGAGGCCATTGCCAACGGCGAGCAGACCGACTGGCAAGAGGCGATGAAAGAATGGAATGAATATTATAAATAAATTATGGCAAAAGTATTGATTAAGACAACAGAGGGCGACATCACCGTTCGCCTCTACGACGAGACACCTCAGCATCGTGACAATTTTATTAAGTTGGCGAAGGAGGGATATTTCGATGGCACACTCTTTCACCGTGTCATCAAGGACTTCATGATTCAGGGCGGCGACCCAGACAGCAAGGGTGCTCCGAAAGGAAAGATGCTCGGAACAGGCGGGCCTAACTACACCATCCCTGCCGAGTTCGTCTATCCACAGCTTTACCACAAGCGTGGTGCCTTGAGCGCAGCCCGACTGGGCAACGAGGTGAACCCACAGCGTGAGAGCAGCGGCAGCCAGTTCTACATCGTATGGGGCAAGACCTACAAGCAAAACGAGCTGAAGCAGATGGAGAAACAGATGGGCATGCAGATGGAGCAGACCGTCTTCAACCAGCTAGCCAAGGAGCATCATGACGAAATCATGAACTTCCGTCGCAACCGTGACCGTGAGGGATTGATGAAGCTACAGGATGCACTCGTCGATGAGACTAAGAAGCGCTGCAAGGAAGCAGGCTACCCTAAGTTTACCGACGAACAGGTGAAGGCTTACACCGAGATAGGCGGCACCCCATTCCTCGACAACCAGTACACCGTGTTCGGCGAGGTGGAGAGCGGACTCGAAGTAGTGGAAAAGATACAGAACTGCGAGACCTTGAGAGGCGACCGCCCGAAAGAGGACATCTCGATGGAAGTTTCTATCATCGAGGAATAAGGGAAACTCCCGCAGATTTATTACTGGCGGCGGATTGACAATCCGCCGCTATTTAAGTATCAACAACTATTCATTCGTATTACAATAAAAAACAAAGCAAATCAAAGATGACTAACAAGGAAATGATGAAGAGCATGATGCCAAAAGGTATTTTGATGCTCTTGGCGTTGGCTGGCTCCAACTACAGCCATGCACAGCAAACCTCAGCAAACAATCAAGCCACCATCGTGGTGAACAATCCTACCGCAGCTCCTCGCACCGAACTCATCGAGGTGAGCATGAGCGAGGTAAAGGCTAAACTCGCAGGCACTACCCCGAAGAAGGGCGAGGCATACATCGTAAAGAACAAGCACGGACAGCAGATTGGCTCGCAGATTACCCACGACGGCAAGCTCTTGATAGATGCCAGCGTGCGCCCTCACGGTTCCGCCACTTATTATATCAGCATCGGCAAGCCATACCCTCAGAAGATTTGGACAACGGGAGCTCTCTACAAGATTCGCAAGGACGACATCGCTTGGGAGAACGACCGCTGCGCTTACCGCGTCTACGGTCCTGCCCTACAGAAGACTGGCGAGCGTTCCTTCGGCACGGACATCTGGGTGAAGAACACACCCGACACCGTGGTGTACGACCGATATATCAAGGACATGAACGGCAACATCGAGGGCGACAAGATTGATGCCCAGGCGAGAGCCTTGGAAAAGCAAGCCAAGGCAGAGAAGAACGCAGCGAAAGCTGCCAAGCTGAAGGAGCAAGCCAAGGCTCTCTGGGCTAAATCCAAAGAGGTAGATGGCACCACTTCCTTCCACCTCGACCACGGCAACGGTCTCGACCCATACCGTGTGGGAGCGACCCTCGGACTGGGTGCGCCAGGCTTGATGGTGGGCAAGGACTTGGTGTTGCCTTACTGCTACAAGACCTATAAGATACTTGACAACGGTCCGCTCCGCTTCACCGTTGAGTTGGCTTACAACCCTTCCAAGGTGGGCGACCAGCAGAACGTGGTGGAGCATCGCATCATCTCGCTCGACAAGGGCAGCAACTTCAACAAGATGACCGTTTGGTACGATGGTCTCACCTCCCCTACCGACTTCGCCACCGGTTTCCCAATCCACGAGGAGGACACCGAGACGAAGACTTTCGCCAAGGACTACGTGAGCTATGCCGACCCTACCGACAACATCGAGGT
>CAVKXW010000068.1:0-17034 GCA_963660215.1 Bacteroidaceae bacterium
TGGCATTCGGTGTTTGCTCATTCGTCTTCGACTGGATTTCAGTCGCTGCGAATGCGTAAGTAGCATAAGGTTTCGGCGGATTTGCAATCCGCCGCATCCTCTAGCAAGCAAGAAAAAAGGGATTTGCAGTCCCCATTCTATATAAAAATCCCAGCTATCAGATATTTTGATAGCTGGGATTTTTTTCGTTATTTATTTACTGGGAAAACGTAGTATTCTCTGTCTACGTCATAGTCGAGTACCCATTGGTCGATGATGACGTTGTCATCCAGCGCCTTGATTTCTACGCTATGGTTGCCGCTAGGCAGGGTGACATAAAAACTCTTCAATGCTTGACCTCGCCAGAGGTCGAACTTCCACTGCTTCGAGTTGCGCTCTTCCTTCATCTGGCAAACCACTGGGGTGGCATGGTCGATGCTCACGCTCACCTTTATCGACTGACAACTGTAGGCATAGCAAGGGATGACGGCGAGTGTGAATCGGGCATCGCCGCTCTGGTTGCTATAGAAGGTGTAGTTGAGGCTCGCTCCCTTAGGTAGCTTCACAGCCTTGTTGCTGTGCCCCAGGAGTGGGGCGGTCTTGATTTCCTCGTATGGCTTTCCCTTGACGGCAGGTGCATTCGATACCGTAGTCCACTCCCACGCATTCTTGGCGATGATGTCGCTGGTGGAGAGGGAGAGCGGACTGAGGTCTTCCGTGCGGTCGAAGGTGTCTCTTCTGTACTTCACGATGTCGGATGCCGAGAGCGTGCCTGGCAGGGAAGGGGCTTGCATCTCTGCGCCATTCATCGGGATGAAGTTGCGCCACTTGCCCTTGCCAATGTTGCCATAATAGTTGTTGAGCTGCTTCAACTTCTCGTATGCCGTGAGGCTGACTGCTGCCGCCGCCTTCGCCTCGTTGTCGTTGTTGAAGAGACCAGGACGAGCGATATGTCGAGCCTCTTGTGCCTCCAGTTCCTTTTCGGCGATGAAGGCAGCGGAGAAGATAGGGTATTTTACTACCTCGAAGAATCCATCCTTCTGGGTGGCTGGCAAGGTGCGCTCGATGGCTTCTACCTTGTTCTTCAACTGGTCGTAGGCATAGAGGTAGCGTTCCAATTCATTGCCAAACTCGCCCGAATGAAACTCGGTGTCGCCGTATGGCATCGACATATAGGCAGGCTGTCGGATGCTCGTAAGGCGATAGTATTCCTCCATCAGGGGCTGAATCTTCTTGCCTGTCAGGTCGCCAAACTGGTCGCAGAGCCAGTCTTGCAGGTAGAACTTGCATCCCTTCTTCAATATATTCTTATTCCATGCCAAGTCCATCATCATGGAGAGTTGGAGGGCTGCTTTCTTCGGATTGGTCACTTGGGCTATCCATGCGCAATCCTCGTTATTATGATTCTCCGCACGATGCGACTTCTCGTGATGGGCGGTGCTTTTGCTCATCACGAAATCCTTGCTGTCGAGCATCTCTCGCAATAAACCTGGGGATAGGTTGCCGATGGAGAGTTGGGCATCGTCGCATACCATCTTCACGTTTTCGATGGTTTTCTTCTGTTTCTTGTTGTGCTTCTTGCCGACGAGTTCCACCACCTTGTAGTTTTCTGCCATGCAGATGTCGAAGCTATCCACCACCGCCTTGTTGTAGGCAGCCTCGTGCTTACCGTCCACCTGCCAAAGGGTGTTGGCTCTGAGGCGGAGCATCAGTCGGGCTACTCGGCTGTAGTTCTGAGGTTTGAGCCACAAACTGTTGTTGAGTGCCAAGCCACGGAACTCTATCCTTGGAATCTCTATCCACTCCTGTCCCACAGGGGTGAAGAGCGAACGGCGAGTCTGTGGCTTCAGGTCGTTCCATGCAGCCCAAGGCGATACGCCTGCCATCTTGGAGAGGTGCATGATGGCGTAAGCCGTGCCCCTCGCATCGCTACCGATGACGATGACCTTCTTGTTGCGTGTACCTATGTAATAAGCATCCTTGGCTGTGATAATCTTGTGGAGGGGAGCCCCCAACTTCTCTATTGCGGCAAACTCCTTGTTGGTGAGTTGGTCGAGCTGGTATATCTGGATAGGGGCACCCGATTTCTCCTTCGCCTCGAATCCTGTTACCATCTTCATGTCGTTGGCAAATTCACGAAGGGCTATTTTTACTACGGGTGAAGTCGTGGCGTTGATGGAGTAGGTTACCTTGCCATAGCCATCCATCCAATAAACATTTGCAGGAGCGGCGGCATTGGCATTCTGTGCAGGCGAAAGGACTGCGATAGCCAGGGCGATACCTAATATAATCTTTTTATAATTCATTTCCTGTTTCGTTTTATCTTTTAGAGATGTATGTGTCGATGAAATCCCACATTTCTGCAAAGATACATAAAAGTGCTTAATATCTCCCTAATATCTGAAAATATTTAGTTTTTATTTGCTTAATACATAATTTATTGTTAATTTTGCACCAAAAATAAACGTTATGACATTATATCCAAAACTAATAGAAGAAGCCCTGGCTACCGTTATCTATCCAGGCACCAAGAAGAATCTCATCGAGAGCGAGATGCTGGCTGATACACCTAGCATCAATGGCATGAAGGTGAAGGTGGTGTTGCTCTTTCCTCGTGATACCGATCCTTTCTTGAAGAGTACCGTCAAGGCGGCTGAGGCTGCCATCCACTACCACATCTCCAAGGAGGTAGAGGTGGAGATTGTTACCGAGTTTAAGTCGGCTCCTCGTCCTGAGGTGGGCAAGTTGCTGCCACAGGTGAAGAATATCATCGCCGTGAGTTCGGGCAAGGGTGGAGTAGGTAAGAGTACCGTTTCTGCCAATCTCGCCATCGCCCTCGCCAAGTTGGGGTACAAGGTGGGTTTGCTAGATACCGACATCTTCGGTCCTTCCATGCCTAAGATGTTTGGGGTGGAGGATGAGCGTCCTTACTCTGTTCACAAGGAGGGCAGAGACCTTATCGAACCAGTGGAGAAATATGGTGTGAAGTTGCTCAGTATCGGCTTTTTCGTAAGTCCTACCACTGCTACACTTTGGCGTGGCGGAATGGCTTGCTCGGCATTGAAACAGTTGATAGCCGATGCCGACTGGGGGGACTTGGATTACTTTATCCTCGATACTCCTCCTGGCACAAGCGACATCCACTTGACGCTTCTCCAGACCCTCGCCATCACAGGTGCGGTTATCGTAAGTACTCCTCAGCAGGTGGCTCTTGCCGATGCTCGCAAGGGTATCGACATGTATCAGAACGACAAGGTGAACGTGCCTATCCTCGGTCTCATCGAGAACATGGCTTACTTTACGCCAGCCGAGTTGCCTGAGAACAAGTATTATATCTTTGGCAAGGAGGGTTGCAAGAACCTAGCCCAGGAGATGAACGTGCCATTGCTAGCCCAGATTCCTATCGTACAGGGGATCTGCGAGGGTGGCGATGATGGTGCTCCTGCCGCTACCAAGGTGGATACCATCACTGGTCAGGCTTTCTTGAGCCTCGCCCAGAGCGTGGTTACCGTGGTGAATAGACGTAACAAGGAGCAGGCTCCTACCAAGATTGTGGGGACGCACTAATGCTTTAATGACTTCTTGCATTTATATTATTTAAGTTTCGAAAAATATTAAAATAGGCTGAAAGCCTTATAGCCCCAAGCCTAGGGCATCGCCCTAGGTAATGTGGAATAATGATAATCGCCCTGAAAGGGCAAAAGCGTTGCTGTAGAGATGCTTTTGCCCTTTCAGGGCGGCTTTTTCACCATATCAATACCCAGGGTGTTACCCTGGGCTTGGAGCTTCTGGGCTTTCAGCCCGTGTTTCGCTTATGACTTCTGAAACTTAAATTATATTTTATTCTTGTTTTTCTTCGAGTAATGTTTCTGTTTCATCCTCCTCTTCCGCCAGTTCGGCGGTAAGCCCAGCGTTCTTTCTCGCCATTCTCATCTGATGGCGGAATACCAGGCAGGTGATGAGGAAGTAGACGCCTACTTGTATCCAAAGGGCACGGAATTCGGTCTCGATGTCGGCGAGACTAGCTCCCATGCTACTGATGCGCAGGAAACCACGTACTCCGAAGGTGGATGGGAAGAGCCATGCCACGCTCTGCCAGAAGGCAGGGATGTTGCTCTGCGGCCAAGAGATACCTGTCATGAAAAGCAATGGCACGGAGGTGAAGACCACGAGGAGCATCACGTTCTCACGGTATCTTACCACACACGACATCGCCAAACCGAAGAAGATGCAAGCCAAGATGAATGGCAGGAGGAAACCGAGAATGGTGATCCACGATACCATACTTACGAAGCTGAAGAGCTTAGGCACTACCAACGCCAAGTACATTCCCATCACGGCGTATATCATAAAGTAGCAGAGCGCCTTGCCGAAGACGATGCGGAAGATGCCGCCGTAATGTTCGCTCACAGGGATGAGCTCTCGGTTGCGGTTCAACTCTCTGGATGTACCTGCTGCCATACCGATGCCTAGCAAGAGGGTTTGTTGTAAGATGAGCATCAGCACACCCGGTAGGATGGCATTGCCATAGCCACCTGTGGTGTTGAATATCGGAACCTCGTCGAACTTTAATGGTTCGGTGGTTATCTCGTCGTCTCTGTCCGTAAAGCCTCCGCCTTGCGATACCTGTATGCCCGAATTGATGTGGCTAGCCACGGCTTGGGCTGTCTGGTAGATAGCCTTGTAGGTGAGCATCAGACTCATGTCGGTATAGACTCCCACATGGGCTTGTTCGCCACGATTTAATTTGGTGTCGAAGTCGGCAGGGAAATAGAGGATGCCATGCACGGCTTGTCGAGCCACCAACTGTTTTGCCTCGTCGAGACTGTTGCAGAAGTATGCCGTCTTGGTATCGGGAGCTGCGTCGAAGTCTCGGATAAACTCCCTGGAGGTCTGGCTATGGCTGAGATCTACGATAGCCGTAGGCACATCACGCACCACCTCATTGTTGTAAATCCATGAGTAGAGCAGCGGATAGCCTAATGGCACAAGGATGCAGAACATGAGCACACCCTCATCGCGAAACACATTGCGCATTTCCTTCGCCCAGATGTAGCACATGTCTCTGAAGCCGTTGACTATCTTATATAATAAACTATGATTCTTCATTTAGCGTTGTAACTTAACACTTAACATTTAACACTTAACATTGAATCTCCTTACGGCAAGTACTTGTAAACCAGCATTGCCTTCTTGATATTCCATACGGTGAGCATCGGCAGGGCACAGAAGAGAATGAGCGCTCCCCAGTGCAGTACGGCGTCGCCCATCGGGAAACCATTGAAGATGTTCATCTGATAAATCATGTAGTAGTGGCGCATCGGGAAGAGTTGTCCGATGGCTTCGATAGGTGCATCCATCGAGAAGATAGGGTAGGTGGCTCCGCAAATGGAAAAGCTCACCACCGCCCAGAGCGAACAGATACTCATCGACATACGGAGCGACGGCATCAGTCCAAAGGCGAAGATGCCGAAGCACTGGCAAGCCAATACGCTCAGCAGTCCCAGGAGCATGATTGGCACCACGCCGCCCGGATGCGGAAATCCTAATACATAATAAATATAGAACTCGAAAGCAAAGAAGATGCTGAGGAAGATGAGCGTCTGTGGCAACATCTTGCCTGCGATGGCGAGGTATGGATTGTTGCCAGCCATACGCATCCAGTCCTTGGCACGATTAAACTTCAACTCCGTTCCTATAGAATAAGGTGTAATCAGGAAGATGAACACCATGATGAGTCCAGGCACCATCACGCTCGATAGGTAGTAATTGTAGTTGGCGTAAGGGTTGCCTATCATGTGCAGGTCTACGGCGATAGGCTGGAGGAAGGTCATGATCTCGTCATTCGTCTTTCCCAGTGCAGCCAACTTCTGCATACCCACGGCGGCACCGCCAAGGGTAGAGATGGTCTTGAGGTCTCGCATCAAGAGCGAACCTGCGGCAAGCGACACGCTGCTGTAATAGAACGAAATCTTAGGTTGCTTCGATGCCATCAGTCCTGCCTCTGTACCGCTAGGTATCAAGAGGAAAGCATAAATCTCGTTCTTCTGTATCGCATGGCGAGCCTCGTTCATATTCTCGTAATGCGCCACCACCTTGGTGGTCTGGAACGCATCGAGCTTATGCACAAGCTGTCGGGAGGTTGCCGTGTTGTCTTGGTCTACGATACCCACAGGCATGTCGGTAGGTACTCCACTATCCATCAGGGTGGTGAAGAATATCACCACCACGATAGGGAACACCACCATGCAGAAGAGGTAGATAGGATTCTTCCACATGATGCCGACCTCTCTGAGGGCTATATGATATAAACGTTTAAACATGGATATTTAGAATGTTTGCTCTCTAAATTATTAATTATTCATTATTAATTCTTAATTATAAGAGACATTCCTGGTCGCAAGCCTTCCAACTTGGTGACAGGGCGAGCCTTCACCTCGAAGGTCTTGCGGTCGTAGTCGCCATTGTCCTTGGTAGCCTTCCATGTGGCATAAGAACCTTGATCCTTGAGATAGTAAACCTTCATCTTGATTTCCTTGTTGAAGGCAGGAACGAAGGCTGTGAACTCATTGCCCTTGTTCAATCCCTGGAGATGGTCTTCGCGCACATTGAAGGTGCCCCACATATCACTCATGATGGAGATGCTCATGATAGGCGAGCCGAGCCCCACCAATTCGCCTACCTTAGGGTAGACGTTGCTGACCTCACCCTCGCACTGAGCCACCTGTACGGTCTCTTTCAACAGACTCTTCACTACATCCACGGCACTCTTCGATGCCTTGGTGTTGCTGGCAGCCACACGTTTCTCTTGCTCACGGGCTCCATTCTTTGCCATCTCATACTGGCTCTTGGCTGCTGCCACCTGAGCCTCGGTAGCCTTGTAGGCAGCGAAAGCCTCGTCTCGCTTCTGACCGCTAATCACGCCCTCGTTGTAGAGGTTCTGCATACGGTCGTAGGTCTTCTTGGCGATGGTGGCTGCTGCCTCAGCCTGCTGAACTAACTGGTAGGCACCCTGTACCTGTTCCTTGCGAGCACCTGCGTCGGTCAAGTCTTGCAAAGCCTCGGTAGCCTCGTTGGTAGCCTTGAGCATCTGTTCTTGCGACTTCACCTCTGGCACTTCGAGGATGGCGAGGGTATCGCCCACGTGTACGTAGTCGCCCTCCTTCACTCTCAGTTCCACGATACGGCCTGGCAACTTGCTGGAAACTCGGTACTCAGATACTTCCACCTCGCCCTGGATGGTGTCGTCCTTCTGTTCGAGGGTGAAGAAACCGATGATACCCACGATGATAACCACTGCCGTGAAACCTATCACGGCGAGCAATATATTGTTATGTTGTGACTTCTTTGTCATAATCTTCTTATATATAATAATGTATAATATTAAAAAAAACTTATTGCAGGATACCCAATGCCTTGTTGAGGCCCACCTGTGTGAGCTTGACATCTATCTCGGCATCAATCTTCTGGCTCTGTGCCTGTTGCCAAGCCGTCTGTGCAGCCATCACGTCGGTAACCTCCATCACGCCCTCCTTGAAACCTAGGTTGGCGCAGCGCAGGTTCTCCTCGGCACTGGCGATGTTCTTCTGTGCCATGTTGAGCTTCTTCTGCGCTTCCTTTACCTTGAATTGGCTCTGGGTAATCTGGAGATGAATTTTTTCCCTGGTATCGTCGAGGTTCATCTGTGCGATGTTGGTAGCCGCCTTGGATGCACGCACCTTGTAGGCACCATCGCCCCAGTTCCACACTGGTACCTGGACGATAACTCCTACGTTCCATACACCTGTGAAGTTCCTTTGGAATCCGTTGAATACATTAGGATTGGAAATCATATATCCACCTGTCAGGGCCACGTGCGGCAAGTAGGCAGCACGTACCAAGTTGGTGGCTTGCTTGGAGGCATCCACTACATTCTGGAGCATACGCAATTCTGGTCGGGTGTTCATCGCCGAATCCTGTGCAGCGATGTTTTGCTGCTCGGTGTCCACGGCTGCACCAGAGAGGGCAAGCGACTCCTTGTCCTCATCGGCGAGGGTAATCTCCTGGTTCATCGGGATGCCGCAGAGTTGGCAGAGGAGCATTTTTGATAATGCCAGTCCATCCTCTACTTGGGTAATCTGCATATCCGCCTCGTTCACCTTTACATCCACCTTCAGACCGTCGGCTCTTGTAGCCACGCCCTGCTTAATCATCTTATGCACATCCTCGTCTAGTTTTTTCACCAGGTCACGATAACTGGTGGCTAGTTTCTGCTTCTGCTTGAGCGAAACCACCATCCAGTAGGCTTGGTCGATGGCGAAGAGCGTCTTCTGGGTCTGCATGTCGAGGTCGTTATCGGCGATTTCCTCACCGATGTCGGCTATCTTGTTGGCAGCGATGATGGCACCGCCCATGTAGATAGGTTGGCGAAGCATCACGCTACCCGCCCACATGTTGCGGGTATCTGTGCGGAAGGCATCCACGAAGCCCTGCCCCAAGGCGTTGCCCTGTTGCTGGATGGTGCTTCCCTTCTCGTTGAGCATACCGCCTATCTTCTGTGCCTGCTCTGGGGTGAGGAGACCTTGCCCCACGAGATTTCCCATGATGTCGTTTGCCTTGTCGGAGATGCCCGAAGCGATGGAAGTTCCGATGTTGCTGAATGTTGACTTCTGACCGTCGTTTAGCAAGGAAATCTCTTTGCTAAACCACTCGTATCCGCCCAAGGCATCCACCTTAGGCAAGTATTTGGTGCGTGCCGACTTCCTCAGATTCGTCGCCACGTCCTTCTTGAGCTTGGAGGCATTGATCTGCTTGTTGTTGCGCAGCGCCATGGCACGGCAACTGTCGAGACTGAGTGCTTGCGCCCCAGCCTCGGCAGGAATCAATGCTCCCATCAGCATGATAAGAGTTACTAATTTTTTCATCCTTAATATAATATTATATAATATCGGATGCAAATTTATGGAATATTTCCCAAACTGCAAAGAAATTTTGTTTATCAAATCTTTAAGAATCGAAAAATACCTTGCATTGTGGAAAAAAGGAACATAAGCCGTCGGGAAAACCGACGGCTTATGGGGTATGTTTTTTAGAAGTCTACATTTTCTGTTTCTCCCCAGGTCGGGTCGAAAGTGATACCTATTCCTCCTCCATTGTTCTCGCCGTCGCCACCTCCGCTGATGCCGCTGCCATCTAGCGAGATGTTGGTGCTTACGATTTGGTTCTTCTTCAGTTTCAGGTCTGCTTTCTCAAAGCTTTTCACCACCTTGGCATCTGCGTCTAGCAGACTTATCGTCATCTTGATATACCTGTTGTCTTCATGTGGGAAAGTGTAAATCGTGAAATCTCTGTTTCCTTCTTCGATGTTGAAGTTTTCGGTTTGTCGACTGTTTACGCATCCAAAGCCTGTAGTAGCATCAAGTGTACTGCTTCCTCCTGTATAATAAAATTTGATGCTTCTCACTTCTGCAGGTAGTGATTCGTCGTTGATGTGCAGCTTCATGGCACCCACGCCTCTTTCTAAGGCGATGTTGGCTTGGGCTCCATCATCGGTCACACTCAGTCGACCGTAATAATAAAAGGTGTCTGTCAGTTTGTTGTTTGTGAATTTTACCTTTTCTGGCAGACTCATAGTGCAGTTCCCCTTTCCGTTGTGGGCAATGGCAACGAGTCGATACTCACCCTCGTCGAGATTGATGCGAGCTGTGCCGAAATTATTATCATCGGAAACTTGGTTGATGGTCTCTATCTTTTCTTCACCATCAAAGATGACCAGAGATAAGCGTGAACAGATGTCGCCCAAGGTGAAAGTCGAGGCATCGGCCCTTGATGAAGAGCTAGAAAGCCTAGCCCCTTGTACTTTCTGGACGTTGATGACAACATTGCCATTTCCTTTGCTGCCATCTCTGCTAGCCTCGTCTAATGTAAACTTCTCGCAGGATGTAAGCATCGTTACTAGCATCACAAAAATAGATGCGATAAGGGGTAAGAGTCTTTTGCTCTTATCATGACTGTTCAAAGCTAATCTCATATCTTTCTGTTTTAGAGATTCTTTCTGCATTGCTAAAGGCGTTTCCTTGTGCACGAAAGACATGGCAAATATACGATTTTATCTTTATAGTAGCAAGTAAAATGAAATAAATCTCCATTTTGTTTTGAAAAATATTTGATTTTTTGTAATTTTGCATCATTAAAGGTGTCTTAATTTTAAGTTACACCTTATTATATTTATGGGTTATACAGATTAATGATATGGATAAGAAGATAAAAGCACTCTTTTTTGATATTGATGGTACTTTGGTGAGTTTTGATACCCATCGTATTCCGCAGAGTACGGTCGATGCGCTCGAACTGGCGAAGAAGAACGGGGTGAAGGTGTATATCTCCACTGGTCGCCCTCCGATGATTATTAATAACCTCTCTCAGATAGAGCATTTGATAGATGGATACATCACGACCAATGGGGCTCGCTGCTTCATTGGTGACAAGGTGGTGAGCCAGCATGCCATTTCTCCGTCGGATGTTGATAAGATTATCTCGGCGGCCACTCGTGATGGTTATCCTGCCATCGTAGTGGGGGAGAAACGTATCGCCATCCATCATTACACCGATGTGGTGTACGAAATCTTTGCCAAGGGGCTAGGGGTGGACTGCGATGTCTTCCTGCATGATGTGGCTGAGATGGGGGATGAACCCATCTTGCAGGTTACCCCATTCTGCTCGGTGGGGCAAGAAGCAGCCTTGATGCCGACGCTTGATAATTGCACTTCTGGCAGGTGGCATCCTGCCTTTACTGACATCACTGCTGCCGATGCCGACAAGGGAAAGGGATTGCACGCCATGGCGGAATATCTAGGTTTGGATATAGCCGAGACGATGGCTTTTGGCGATGGCGGCAATGATATTTCCATCGTGAAAAAAGCCGGTGTCGGTGTGGCGATGGGCAACGCTGGGGATAACCTGAAGGCTGTGGCAGATTATATAACCACTCACGTAGATCGGGAAGGTGTTAAAAAAGCTTTGGAAAAGTATGGTGTCATTTGATACCATACTTTTTTGTTTGATGGCAAAAAGATTTATTTTTGTCGTTTCTACTTACAAATAGTTAGAAAATATGCAAGAAATATACAGAAAGTACCACAAATGTGGTATTTAGTAGCAAAATGTTTCCTGAAAATTTGTTTATATAACGAAAAGTATGTATCTTTGCACCCGATATTTGTAAGTTGTTTAATTTTTAAGAGAGAGAAATTATGGCAAAAAGATTGACCATGTTTATGGGAGGGCTTGTTCTCAGTACGAGTATGGCTCTCGCTCAAACTACTGTTACAGGTACGGTTGTTTCTCAGGAAGACGGTGAGCCAGTGATTGGCGCATCCATTAAAATTGAGGGTACTAAGACAGGTACTGTAACCGATGTAGACGGAAACTTTTCTTTGGTAGCTCCTAGCGGAAATGCCAAGTTGGTAATCTCTTATTTGGGTATGAAATCTCAAAAGGTGACTGCCAAGTCTAAAATGAAAATTATTTTGGAAGGTGAGGACAATGCATTGGATGATGTCGTTGTTACCGCCTTGGGCGTTTCTCGCCAGAAAAAAGCCTTGGGCTATGCCGTTACAGAGCTGAAGGGCGATGAGATGCTGAAGTCGCGTGGTGGACTGAGCAACCCTGTCAATGCTTTGCAGGGTAAGGTGGCAGGTCTTACCATTTCTTCTAGCGCTGGTAGCATGGGCGGTTCCTCTAAGGTGTTGCTTCGTGGTGCTAACTCGCTTTCTGGTAGCAACCAACCTCTGTTTGTTGTAGACGGTGTGCCTATCGAGGGCTCCGACAACAACTCTACCTCTACTGCTCGTGGTGGTGGTGGTTACGACTATGGTAACTTGATTCAGGATATCAACCCTGATGATATTGAGAATATCAGTGTATTGAAGGGTGCATCTGCTACTGCCCTTTATGGTAGCCGTGCCTCTAACGGTGTCATCATGATTACCACCAAGCGTGCTAAAAAGGCTACTGGTCTCGGCGTGGAGTTTAGCTCTTCTATAGGTTTCGAGACTGTTACCAAGTTGCCAAAGCTTCAGAGCCAGTATGGTGGTGGTTATGGTTACGCTGGCGACTATGCCTATGGCGATGAGGGAGACGACTTTACCACCGCTACTATCGGTGGCAAGGAATATTTGGTTCCAGACTATGGTATGGATGAGAGTTGGGGACCTAAGCTTGATGGTCGTCAGGTGCTTTCTTGGTACGACTATTTGACATGGATAAACAACGGAAGACAGGGTAGTCCTACTACTTCAGCTTGGAGTCCTGCGTCTTCGGATTATCGTGATTTCTTCAAGACTGGTGTTTCTTATACCAACAACGTAGCGGTTTCTCAAGCATACGAGAATAGTGCGTTCCGTATTTCTTATACGAACACATCCCTGACGGGTTATCTGCCTAATAGCAGTCAGTATAAGAATACCTTGAATGTGACTGGTAACATCATGTCGCCAGATAAGAAATTGAATGTGTTTACTAGTGTCAATTACTTCAACAATCGCACCAAGGGACGCCAGGATACAGGTTACGGCGACAACAATATCATGGTGAAGTTCACTCAGTGGGGACAGCGCCAGTTGAATATGGATGAGTTGAAGGCTCTCTATAAGAACCCTGACGGAAGTCAAGCTAACTGGAACATCGGCGGTCTTGATGACTTGACGCTTCAGTTCCATAACAACCCTTATTGGAGCCGCTATATGAACTATGAGAATGATAGTCGCAATCGTATCTATGGTAACGTAGGCTTCAGCTATCAGATTATCCCTCAGTTGAAGTTCCAGTACAAGGCTAACCTTGATTTCTGGGTAGACAAGCAGTATGAGCGTAATGCCGTTTACTCTCAGGAATTGTCTGGATATACTGAGATTTCTCGCCAGCAGTATGAGCTGAACCATGAGTTCTTGATGATGTACAATCAGACTTTTGGCGATTATAGTTTGAGTGCTAATGTGGGTGCCAACATTATGCGTCGTCATTATGAGTATGTATATGGTGCTACCCAGGGTGGATTGGCTATTCCTGAGTATTACAACTTGGCTAACTCTTTGCAGACTGCTGCCGCCTCTAATTATAAGCGAGTGAAGGGCATCAACTCTGTGTTTGGTGACGTTACGTTGGGCTGGAAGAATATGCTCTATTTGGAGGCTACTCTTCGTGGTGATAAGTCTTCTGCGCTTCCTTCTAGCAACAATACCTATGTTTATCCTTCTGTAACGGGCAGCTGGTTGTTCTCTGAGTTGTTGAAGGAGAAGGCTAAGTGGTTGACTTATGGTAAGGTGCGTCTCGGCTTCGCCAAGGTTGGTAATGATACCGACCCATACCAGGTGTTGAGCACTTATACCCAGTATACCAACATCGATTCTTCTACTCCAGGCTATCGCTTGCCAAACACATTGAACAATGCTGACCTCAAGCCTGAGTCTACCACCTCATACGAATTGGGTCTTGAGATGGCGTTCTTCGACAATCGCTTGGGCTTCGATGTAACTTACTACAAGACCAACACCAAGGACGAGATTCTTCCGTTGTCTGTGTCAGGTACCACTGGCTACATCTACAAGATGATCAACTCTGGTGAGATTGAAAACAAGGGTATCGAGCTTGCCATCCATGGTACTCCAGTCAAGACTCGCGACTTTGAGTGGAACACCTCTTTCACCCTCGCATCTAATAAGAATAAGGTGAAGAGCTTGACCGATGGCGTGGATTACTATCGTATCCAGTCTGCTCCTTTTATGGTTGAGATTGGTGCCAAGGTCGGTGAGGAGTATGGTGTCATCATGGGTACCAACTACGTGTATGATGAGAATGGCAACAAGTGTGTAGACCCTGAGACTGGTCTCTACATGGCTACTGATGGTAACGAGGTTATCGGCCATATCTACCCAGACTTTACGGGAGGTTGGGTCAACTCGTTCCGTTACAAGGGCTTTGATGCTAGCATCCAGTTCGATTTCTCCAAGGGTGGTCAGTTCTTCTCTACCACAACTCTTTGGGGTAACTATTGTGGTATGATGGAAGAGACTGCAGCGAATGGTGTTCGTGAGAATGGTATGATTTCTGATGGTGTCATCTATGGTACCAATGAGCCAAGTACTATCAAGGTCAGTGCTCGTGACTATTATGAGAACTATTATAATGGACCTGCCGCTCAGAGTGTGTTGAAGAGCGACTATATCAAACTGCGTGAAATCAACATCGGTTATACCTTTAAGTTGAGACCAAACAACTTTGTGAAGTCTTTGCGCCTCTCTGCTTATGGTCGTAACCTTGGTGTTTGGGGACCAGACTGCAAGCATTTCGACCCAGAGATGATAGTTACCAGCTCGGGTAACGTGCAGGGTATCGAGGGTGGTGCTACTCCTATGGTTGCCAACTATGGATTTGGTGTTAGTTTGAAGTTCTAATTTAAAAGAAGCAAAAGTTATGAAGAAGATATTTAAATATATATTGATAGGAGCTGCTTGCTTGCCAATGGTGTCATGCGACGACTTGGATTCGCTCAATGAAAACCCAAACGCTCCAGGCAATGTGCCTTCCAATATGTTGATGGAGGGTGCGGAGAAGTGGACCATGGACAACATCTACGACAACTGGTTTAGTGGTCGCCAGTGCTTGGCTTACTCGCAGCAGTGGACTCAGCGCAACTATACCGAAGAGGATCGCTACCAGATTCGTGAGTCTGTCAACAACAGTTATTTCAACTACCTCTATATGGGTATGGCTAACTTCGACAAGGTTATCAAGATGAATACCGACGAGGCTACCAAGAATACGGCTTCTGCCTACGGTGCTAACTGCAATCAGATAGCTGCCGCCAAGATTATGAAGGTGTGGTTGATGGATGTCATCACAGATACATGGGGTAGTGTTCCTTATTCAGAAATTAGCAAGTTGGAGGATGAGAATGTGCTCTATTGCAAGTATGATGACCAAAAGGACATCTATGCCCAGATGATTTCAGAGCTCGATGAGGCTGTGGGTATGATAGACGAAAGTCAGGATGCCTTTACCTCGGGTGATGTTATCTTCAATGGCGATGCCTCTAAGTGGAAGAAGTTTGGCAACTCTTTGAAATGCCGCTTGGCAGTCCACATGTCTAAGGTGGATTCTAATTGGAAAAAGTATATTGCCGAGGCTGTGGCTAGTGGCGTGATGGAGAGCAATGCGGATGCTGCTAAGTTTACATACGCCTCTTCTGGCTCAGACTACTGTAAGTTCTACGAGGGCTTCTATATTGATGGTCGTAACGACTTCACCATCACCAATGTGCTCACTAAGTTGATGCTTGGTAAGAAGGACGACTTGAATGGGAAGTCTCATCCTTGGGAGGGTACGGTGGATCCACGTATCTCCATCTACACCAATCAGAATGCTCAGGGTACTTACGACGGTATTCCTTATGCTTGTCCTACAGGTACACAGGATAAGTTCCGTTCCACTTCGCCTAACTGGTATAGCGGTCAGCCTCTTGTCTTGACAAAGACTTATGCAGTTCCATTGATGACTTATGCTGAGCTGAAGTTCATCCTTTGCGAATACAATGGTTATGATGCTGCCGATTATAAGGAGGGTGTCGAGGCGTCTATCAAGTATTGGTATGATTTGGCAGGTGAGTCTATCTCTGATTCTGATATCCAGGCTTATGTGGATGCAGTATCTCAGAATGTGAATGCCGAGTCTTGCGCTATCCAGAAGTATATCGACCTTTATACCAATGGTACGGAGGCTTGGACGGAGATTCGTCGTACGGGTTATCCAGACCAGTTGGTTCGCCCAGGTGAGATTACTGCTGTTTATAACGGTAATAATGTTACTTTCTCACCATTGAGTGACACGAAGAATTTGATTATCCCTCGTGTGAAGTATCCTACCAATGAGAGCTCTTTGAATGGAGCTAATTGGACCGAGGCAGTTTCAAAACTGCAGGATGGAACGAACAATTACTATAGCAAGATGTTCTGGGACGTACGTACTTCTCCTTATGATCATCCAGCTAATAAATAATGTAAAGATATAAGGCAAAGTGATTTGCCTCGTTGTTGACCAAGTCAACACTTATATCTCTCTCGTCTTGGGGACTAGCGGTGGCTAGTCCCCTTTTTTTAGTTATTTGTAGATAAAGTAGCTGCCGCCGTCGCTCTGACAGTATTTCCTGAGCAATGCTTGTATATACTCGGCGTTGGCTCTTACTTGCTCCTCGTTACCGTCATAACCGTTGATGAGCACCACGAGATGAGTAGTGGAGCTGGTCATCTTGGTTCGCTCGTTGTCGCTTGTCGGCGTGCCGACTCCGCCCTTTAGATCGCGATATACAGGCAGCCCCTCGATGTTGAGCATTCCTCTGCCGATACCCTCGTATGGTTCGCCAGCCTTGCCTACGCCTAAGGTCAAAGTGTCACCCTCAAATTTGTCGGCATCGAAGCCGCCGATGCTGTAGCCATAGGCGATGCTTGCCAGGTTCACTAGGTCTACAAGTGTGTCTATCTGGTAGAGACTTTTGCCCTGAAGCATTCGGCGGATAAGTGCCTCGGATGCTGGGCGGTAGCGTGATGGGTCTTTGCCGCACGCACGATATACCTTGCGAGTAGCGGCGATGCCGCTTATCTCTTTGAGTGATTCGGTGGTGAGTGTCTGTTTATACTTCTCGCCCAGAGTGTTGATTTCGTCCCATAGTGCTTGGCAATAGGGAGAGTTCTCTACTTGTGCTTCTACGCATGCGCCTACAAAAGTAGGGCAAACGGATTCTATTTCTTGTGATACGATAACCTTCATTTTCGATTTAGAATTAAATTTTGCTGCAAAAATACAACTTTTTGCCGACATCACGCAGAAATGTTCTTTGAATTTTAGTTTACTGATGCAGAATTCTTTTTTTGACGTTATAGTGATAATTAACCCTTATATCTCTCTTATCTTATTTCTTCCCTGTCTAGACATTTTCTTCAGATAGTCTTGCCACTTCAATACGGGTACTAACACTTATTTTTGAAAATCTTAGTAGAATTTTCTATTCTGCTCAGCGGAACG
>CAVKXW010000069.1:0-16995 GCA_963660215.1 Bacteroidaceae bacterium
GAGCACAACCTTGCCAAGGTTGGGGTCGCGGGTCCGAGTCCCGTTTTCCGCTCTTTTTTTTTGAACTCGAGAAACATACCATTTATGAATTTATATTTAAGATATTTTGATCAAGAAACATTGGTATCTAATGTTGATGAAGCTATTGATTTTTTGAGAACTATTCCCGAAATTGATATGAATGCGGAACTAGAGGCTGATGTTCGTAATTATGCCGCTAGCGACTTGTCTTATCCAAAGCGCTACAAGGTTCGTCCACGCGTTTATTTTATCGTGATTAAAACATTAGCCGCAACCATGCAGGATTTTAAGGAGAAAAAAGCTCTTCGACCAGCTTCGGTTGAAGTGCATAGCGAAAATTCAGCTGCGGCTAGTTTGACACAAGAAACTCCTGGTTGGTATGAGGGTGTGCTAGACTTTAAGCGTGTGGTAATGGTGCCTGCTACTGGGAAATTTGAATATCGTGATACTCATTTTGTTGCAGATGTAAAAGCTCTTTCGGGACTAGATTGCTATAACCGAATCGTTGAGCATTTGCGCGAATGTGTTGATGCTCGTAGTCAGTTCCCTTCTGCTAAAGGTAAGAATTTCCATTTCAGATATTTAGGAATGTGGAAATAGTTTTTTCGTAAGAAAATATAGTATGAACAAGGCGATGTTGATAGGCAATGTTGGCAAAGATCCTGATGTGCATTATTATGATGCAGATCAGGCTGTGGCACAAGTGTCTTTTGCTACAACCGAAAAAGGTTATACTTTACCTAATGGCACTCAAGTGCCTGATCATACAGATTGGCACAATTTGGTGTTCTACCGCGGCTTAGCCAAAGTGGTTGAAAAATATGTACATAAAGGTGACCGTCTCTATGTAGAAGGGAAAATCCGTTATCGTGTTTATGATGATAAACAAGGGCGTCGCCACAATATAACAGAAATCTATGTTGATAATATGGAGATGTTGTCTCCTCGTCAATAATTATCATTTTAATTGTTAGCTAAGAAATTGGATATATCGACTATAACTGAGGCCTTTAACGATGTGGCTCTTTCTGAACCTTCGTCGGGTGTTTATATTGCAGCCATATTGGCAGCCGTATTGTTAGTTGTGTCTGCTTTTGCTAGTGGTTCGGAAATAGCATTCTTTAGTCTTTCGCCTGCAGATGTGGCAGAATTGGCTGATGAAAAAGCCGAAGTTGATAAGAAGATTAAGAAGTTGCGAGATGATTCGGAACGCACATTGGCTACCATTTTGATAACCAATAACTTTGTAAATGTAATGATCATCATGTTGCTTAACTATGTGATAGATGGGTTTATCTATTTCGGTGAAAGAGCAGCTTGGGTTCAATTTCTATTTACTACAGTAATTCTTACGTTTTTGCTTTTGCTTTTTGGAGAGATTATGCCTAAGGTATACGCTCGTCAAGACCCATTGAAGTTTTGTCGTCGATGTGTGGGAGGAATTCTTTTTGCAAGGAATTTATTCTGGCCAATAGAGGATGTTTTGCTCAAGAGCGGTGTGCTGGCGGAGAAGATAATTCAGAAAGAGAATCATGTGCTCAGTGTGGATGATTTGGAACAGGCTTTGGAACTGACTGATAAAAATGACATCAAGGATGAGCAAAGCATGCTGAAGGGCATCATTCGTTTTGGTGATGAGACTGCTAAGGAGGTGATGACTAGCAGGCAAAATATTGTAGATTTGGATATTCGTAGCACTTATCCTGATGTTTTGAAGTGCATTGTTGATAATAATTATAGTCGTATTCCTGTGTATCAGGATAATACGGATAATATTCGGGGCATCTTGTATATCAAGGATTTGCTGCCACATCTTTCTAAGGGGGCCAATTTTCGTTGGCAGAGTTTGATTCGCCCTCCCTATTTCGTTCCGGAAACAAAGAAAATTGATGATCTGCTTCGTGAATTTCAAGAAAATAAAGTTCATATAGCTATTGTTGTGGACGAATTTGGTGGCACTAGCGGTATTGTTACCTTGGAGGATATACTAGAGGAAATCGTCGGTGAAATAAATGACGAATATGATGAGGAAGAGAAATTCTATTCTAAGTTGAATTACAATACTTATATTTTTGAGGGCAAAACCTTGCTTACCGATTTTTGTAAGATATTGAATGTTGATGATGAAGAGTTTGCAGAGGTTGAAGGCGATGCGGATACCTTGGCTGGTCTCTTGCTGGAAATAAAGGGTGACTTCCCTAGTATTCGTGAGAAAATAGATTATAAAAACTATACTTTTGAAGTGATGAATGTCGAAGAGCGTCGCATCAGCAAAATAAAAGTAACGGTGCATCCAATAAAATCTAAAGAATAAGTATTTATGGCTGTAGTCAATATCAGAGAAGTTTATCCCGGTGTGAGTTTGGGATTGTGGCAGATGGATGAAACGGTTGAGGAATTATGTAATCAATATCCTATCCTGAAACCTTGCCTCCCGTCTTTGGCAGAGAAATATAAAAATGATGGTAGGAAACTGGAGTTTCTTGTCGTTCGTGCATTGATGTATGAGATGCTTAAGGTGGGTGGTGCTTCCAAAGGGTTGCTCTCTCACTCTGTTGATATTACTCATAATGATGCAGGAAGACCTTTGTTTAAAGGGTATCATCTCAGTGTGACTCATACCAAGGGCTATGCCGCTCTCATTCTGTCAAAGACAAGAGAGGTGGCTGTTGATATTGAGTATGTTAGCGATAGGGTGGAGCGTATAGCTTCTAAGTTTTTGCGTAAAGACGAGAAGGCGGTGGGCTTGGATTCCTTGTTGGTGCATTGGTGTGCAAAGGAAACGGTCTTCAAGTTGTTCTCTGATGATTGCCTTCTGTTTGAGGACATGCGAGTAAGACCATTCGATACCATGTCGGATTGGGCATGTGATGTGGAGAACCTGAAAAGTAAACAGCTTGCTCACGTAGATTTCGAATTAACCATGGAATTTGTCTTAACATATGCTGCGTTGTAGTTTATTGGTGTTTTCTTTGTGCTTTTGTTTGTTTGCTATGGCACATGACTGGCATGTAGTGAGAGAGAATGCACAGAAGGCTTTCCAAAAGGCGGTTCCTGCAGGAAATTATAGTGGCATCACTCATTTGTACGATGATGTTTATGCCGTGGTGAGCGATAAGTCGGATAGTGCACTTTTTTTTCTTTTTCGTATACAGGTTAACCCTAAGACTGGTGACTTGGAAAAAGTGGAGAGCCAGGGCTTTACCCAGTATGTAGATGGTAGTTTGCATGATGGTAAACCATGGGTGGGTAAAGAGATTGGTTTTGACCATGAGGCTATAACTAAAGTTTCTGATTCCACAGTTGTTATAGCCAGTGAGGGTAAATGTAGACTAAAGGAATATTTTATATCTCCTTCTTCGAGAAAACAGAGGCTTTGGAGCGATGAATATTGGAAAAAAGATGATTTTTATCCAAATTACAATTATGAGTCTTTGGCTTATGATTCATTGCACCATAATCTTTGGACTATACCTGAAAGCACTCTGCGCAAAGATGGAATACCTGCTTCGACAGAAAATTTAGAGAAAAACAAGTTACGTCTGGTGCGTTATTTTTGGCCAAAAAACTGGAATGATCCTACGAGGGGCGACCGTTCGGAGTATGCTTACTTGATGGATAGTCCCTCTGTTGATAAAAAAGCAGAGAGATATGTGATGGGGGTTAGTGAATTATGCGCCTTGCCTGACGGACAACTTTTGGTGTTGGAACGGGAGGCTTTTATACCCAAAATCAAACTGGGGGCTTTCTGTAAGTGTAAACTATATGTGATTTCTCCCTTGCAGGAAAAAGAGATAGATATGTTTCAAGTCATGGACAATGGCATGTCATTCTTGAAAAAGCATTTGCTTTGTGAATGGAAAACCAGTTTGTCGCTCTTCGACCATTCCTTTGCTAATTATGAAGGTATGTGTTTGGGGCCACAGTTGGAGGATGGGTCGCAGGTTCTCATTCTCCTCTCCGATTCCCAAGATCAATATGCAGGAATCTTGAAAGACTGGTTTAAGACAATAGTTATTGCCAAGTAAAGTGAATAATGAAAACAATATAATAATAAATAATATGGTAATAGATTTCGAAAAGATTGCAGAGGCTCACTTGGATGGTTTCAAGGGAGGAAAGGGTAAGTTGGATACCCGAAACTATGTGGACGACAAGGTCAAAATCATGTATTCTACTCTTCGACCAGGTGCATCCTCTGGTCTTCATACTCATGAGGGGAATTGCGAGATAGTATACATCGTGAGTGGCACAGCAACATTTCATTATGATGACGTTGTGGAGGAAGTTTGCCAAGGACAAGTTCACTATTGTCCAATGAATCATGCCCACTACATGGAGAATCTTACGGATCATGACTTGGTGTATCTTGCCATCGTGCCAGAACATCACTAAGATTTTCGGATGGCTCTACCTTGATATTCGAGGTAGAGTTGCTTGGGGGGATAATATGATAAAGGTAAGGATACGGCGAACTCCGTATTCTTACCTTGTATTTTAGATATTACATTTTCACAATCATTGCCTTTTTTGCTGTAGCAACAGCCTTGTTATACTTGGCTGTAGCTGTTTTCAATGCCTTTGTGTTGTTTGCTTTCTTAGCAGAAACAACTGCGTCATAGAGTTTCCAAAGGTTATACTTGGCAGTGGCGGCTTTCTGAGCTTTCGTATAGGCGACAGCTATGGCCTCGGTTGCGGCTTCATCTTCTGGGGAAGCATACTGATGTTTGTAGCCCTTCTCGACGTTCCAATAACCGCGTGTGAAATCAGGGAAGCTTACTGATGCGCTGTTGTTGTCCATAGACAATGCGCCTAATTCTGCCAATGCGCACCATTCCGCCATGTCATAAACATCCATATCCAATGGTAACCCATTCTGCAGGCAGTAGACCAATCGGGAGTCCATGATGAAGTCCATGCCGCCATGTCCCATCTGTCTGCCTAGTTCGCCATATTTCTTGAGGATAGGATGATAATATTTCTTAACTAGGGCTTCTTTTTGGTCTGGTTTTAAGAAGCTGTGGGTATTGATTTTATCCATCTGTGGAGCTTCTGTTCCTTTTAGTGCATCACTAGAAAGGGCAAATTCTTCTGTAGGATACTTCGTGGCGTAGCCCTTAGTGCCAGTAAGCTTAAATAGTCGGTTGTAAGGCTGAGGAGTCATCACGTTGTGCTGGATTTCTATCACTTTGCCTTGCGCTGTTCGCATCAGCGTAGTGGTGTGGTCGCCATTGCGAAAATCCTTACATTCCTTGCCTGTCTTTTTTTCAACTAGCTCTTTTGCTCTGAATGGTTTTGTGTCCATAGCTACCAAAGTTGTGAAACGGTCGCCACGGTGAATGTTCATACACTGGGCAACAGGACCCAAGCCATGGGTAGGATAGACATCACCACGATTTTCCTTGTTGTACTTCATACGCCAATGCAGGTTGTCTTTGTCGCCATCTGCGGGGTCTTTCCAGTAAATGTCCCAAAAGTCATCAAGGCAATGGATGTAAGCACCTTCTGCACGGATGATTTCTCCGAATACACCTGCTTGCGCCATGGCCAAAGCATTCATTTCATAGTAGTCGTAGCAGCAATTTTCCAAGATAAAGCAATGCTTGCGTGTCTTTTCGCTCAAGTTGACCAATGTCCAACATTGGTCCAAATTCATGGCACTAGGCACTTCAATAGCAGTATGTTTGCCATTCTCTAAAGCACAAGTAGCCACTGGGAAATGATGGTTCCAATCTGCTGCGATATAAACCAGGTCGATGTCTGGACGCTTGCATAAGGCTTCGTATCCCTTTTCTCCACTATAGATTGTGGCAGGCTTCAGTCCTTGCTTACGAAGATATTCTTGCGATTTCTCTGCTCGTTCTTCTTCGTAGTCGCACAAGGCTACGATTTCAACACCAGGGATATGACAGAAACGCATGACTGCCCATGGACCACGCATGCCCAAACCAACGAAGCCCACGCGCACAGTCTTCATCTTAGGAGCCGTCAGCCCTAAAACATTCTTTTGACCTGCAGGACGTTCTGGAGTCTCTACAACAATAGTACCCTTGTCCCAATGCCATTTGGTATTGGGTGACAAAGATTGAGCGCCTGCTGATAATGATAAAGCAGCTAAAGACGCTATTAAAAAACTCTTAATTTTCATCTTTTGTTTTATATTTATAAGTTAGTAAAATAAGCATCGAGTTATTTGGGTAAATCTCATTACATCTCACCAATAATCGTTGCAACGATTTGTTGGCTTCCGCCTTCAATGATGCAAATATACGGATTTTCTTCCGAATCTCCAAACATTTATATATAATAATGTGGAATTCTCCGTAAATCTTTGTATTTAATTCATCACTTTGTAACATTCGTGTCTTCATGTAGAAACATCATCTTATTAATTTTGCAGCCGAAAATACAAAGGCTTGTTGTGGTAACGGCAAGTGTGATAAGTAATCGGAATTTATATATATATAATTAAGGTGTAAAATATGAATAAGAAAATGATGACAGGGATGTTGCTCACCATGATGGTGGCATCAGCGTTTGCACAGGCAAGCGATGGAGATACTTTCGACAAGACTCCGAAGATTGGTGGAACCCTCCGCTCGAAGTATGAGTACCAAACCGAGGAAGGGGAGGGACGATTCGAGGTACGTACCGCTCGTGTCAACGTAACAGGCAAGGTGGCTCCTGAGGTGAGCTACAAGGCGGAGATTGACCTTTGCGACGAAGGTAGCATCAAGATGCTTGATGCCTATACTCGCATCACGCCTTGGAAGACTCTCCAGCTGACTATCGGTCAGGAACGTGTGCCTTTCACCATTGATGCCCACCGTTCTCCTCATCAGCAGTATTTCGCCAACCGCTCGTTTATCGCCAAGCAGGTGGGCAACGTGCGCGATGTTGGTGCGGAGTTGGGATATACCTGGAATGTCGGTTTCCCTATCATCGTGAACGCTGGTGTCTTCAATGGTTCTGGCTTGACCAACCAAAAGGACTATTGGACGAAGGGTGTGAACTATTCCGCCAAGGCGCAGTTCCTCTTCCCTAATGTGAACCTCGTGTTGAGTACACAGAAAATCAAGCCTTCGGATGTGATGGTAACCATGTATGATGGCGGTGTTACCTTTCACAAGGGTGGCTTCATCGCTGAGGCTGAGTACCTGTATAAGCATTATTCGAAAAATGCCTTCCACGATGTACATGCCTTCGACGGATTCGTGTGCTACGACATCCCTGTGCATCATGCGAAGAGCTTGATCAAGAAGGTTTCGCCATTGGCTCGCTACGACTTTATGAGCGACCACAGCGATGGTACTCGCTATAATGCCACGGACGACAACATCGGCGTGCTGAAAATCAATGACTACAAGCGCCATCGTGTTACTGGCGGTTTGACTCTCAGCCTTGCCAAGCCTTTCATCTCGGACATCCGCATCAACTACGAGAAGTACTTCTATCGTAAGGATGGTATAGCCAAGACTTCTGAGAAGGATAAGTTTGTCATTGAGTTTATGACGAAGTTCTAGTAAGAAGCCCTGTTAGGAGAAAATAGAATAAATAGCAAAGTCCGACGTTTCATAAATCTGAAAGCGTCGGACTTTGCTATTGTCATAGCATTCCCTTGGAACTAGGTAGTTCGAAGTGGAAAATATCTCTCTTTACAGCCATTTTCAGTGAACGAGCCAAAGCCTTGAAGATACCTTCTATCTTGTGGTGCTCGTTTTCGCCCTCTGCCTTGATATTGAGGTTCATCTTGGCAGCGTCACTCAAGCTCTTGAAGAAATGTTTGAACATTTCGGTTGGCATTTCGCCCACTTTTTCTCTATGAAATTCAGCATCCCAAATCAGCCAAGGGCGTCCACCAAAATCCAAAGCCACCTGACAGAGACAATCATCCATCGGCAGGCAATAACCATATCGTTCGATGCCTCGTTTGTCGCCCAATGCTTTGAGGAGGCATTCGCCCAAAGCTATGCCCGTGTCCTCGATGGTGTGATGCTCGTCCACGTAAAGGTCACCCTTGGTGTGGATGGTGAGATCCATCATTCCATGCTTGCCTATTTGTTCCAGCATGTGATCGAAGAAACCAAGCCCCGTCGAAATATCGCACTTGCCACTTCCGTCGAGGTTCACCTTGATATATATGTCGGTCTCCTTGGTGGTGCGCTTTACTTCGGCTACGCGGTCGCCAGCAAAGAGAATCTCGGAAATCTTGTCCCAGTCCATGCCTTCCTTTCCAAGGATGAGACTTTTGCAGCCGAGGTTCTTGGCGAGTTCGGCATCGCTCTCGCGGTCTCCAATCACATAGCTGTTGGCGAGGTCGTAGGCTGGATTGTCAATATACTCTGTCAACATACCTGTGCCTGGCTTTCGCATCGGAGAATTATCCTCAGGAAAGTGGCGGTCGATAAATTGTTTGTCAAAGTGAATACCTTCGCTCTCCAAGGTCTGGATGATGAATTTGTGTACTGGCCAGAAAGTGTCCTCCGGGAAAGAATCGGTACCCAACCCGTCTTGGTTGCTCACCATTACCAATAAATAGTCGGTGTGCTGGGCGATGAACGCTAAGTTGCGGAAAACGCCTTTGGTGAACACCAACTTTTCGAAGCTGTCAATCTGTTCGTCTTCTGGCTCTTGGATCAAGGTTCCATCACGGTCGATGAAAAGAAGCCTGGTTTGTTTCATAATCTTTCTATTTTATGTTGATTGATAAAGTGTTGTTCTGTTTCTCTCTTTCATCGCTCTCGATGCTTCCATAAAGGTAAACAAACGAGGTGAGCAGCCAATAGTTCACGTAGTTGTATACGAAGAATGCCACAGTGGAAATGATGATGTATAGTGGGCTGAAATATCCAGGCACTCCTATGGGATCACCCTCCAGTGCACCTATCTGGGAGTATATCTGTGCTCCTGTCAATATGGATAAAGGAATGTTGAGGATGAGGCTGCAAACCATGATGAGGAGAGCTCCCAAGAAGCCCATCTTGAAGATGGAACCGCTGTGGCGTAAGCCTGTCTTGAATGATTTCCACACCTTCATAGGCTCCTCTTTATCCAAGAGCATGTAGCGAGGAATGATGTAGGCAAATGGTAGGAGGAAGAATAGAATGGAGATAATAATGATTAGAGCGAAAAATATAGGTGCGCTAAAATCGCAGCCTCTAGACACTGGGCTAAATGAAATGCCTAAAGCAGTGCATAGGGCAATGATGGCAATACCTATTGTTAAGCCAGAAATCATGATGAATGCAATGCTACAAACGCTTGCTAGTGTAAAACGCTTGAGACTTTGGCCGAAAGGCTTGTTTGTTATCCAATGCCAGAGGATGGCTCCCGCAAAGAAGGCTGCCACGATTAATCCCCAATATACGATGGATTGGAAGAGAAAGGAAATAATGGGGTTCGTGTCTCCCCAATCGTGTAATGCCTTGTTGGGTGTGCGCAAGTAAATGAACAAGGCGGTCAAGAATGCGTAAGGAAGCGTTGCCATCCATGTATGCTTGACAAGGTCTTTCAGGTTACTTGTTATCAAATTGTAAGCCTCGCTCATGCAAGATGTTACGCTGCGATGTTTAAATAATTCGTTTATTTTCATATTTCGCTTATTTTTTAAGGGGTTACTCTTGTCTTTATTTTACTTGTTGGCACTCTGTCTTCTGAATTCCGAGCAGGTGATAGCAGTAGCGATTGCCACGTTGAGACTGTCGGCTGTGGCTCTTCCTTCTGGAAAATTAGGAATGAGGAGGCGATGGGTTACTTTTTTTGCCAGGGCTGATGATATGCCCTTGCCTTCATTACCCATGACAATGATTCCGTGGTTTTCGAGCTCTTGTTGGTAGATATTGCTGCCATCAAGCAATGTGCCGTAAACAGGGATGTCTGTAGGTAGTGACTCTACCCATTCTAGCAGATTGCCATACTCAACCTTTACTCTTGCGATGCTGCCCATGGTGGCTTGCACTACCTTGGGATTGTAAACATCGGCTGTGTCGTGGCTGCAATAAATGTGGGTGATGCCAAACCAATCGGCTATGCGTATGATCGTACCCAAGTTTCCTGGGTCTTGTACGCCGTCAAGCGCCAAAGACAATTCTTGCGGATTGAAGTCGGAAAAGCCAAAGGTATTGTTTGAAACCGTGGTAGATGCTTGCTTAAAGACGGCTAGAACTTGTTGGGGATGTTGTAGAAAACTAACTTTCTTCAGTTCTTCGTCTGTTACTTCTATCACCTCGGTGATTGGGGCGAAATGTTTACCTAGCAGCCATTCTGGGGTTGCTACAACCAAGTCGGCAGGTTGCAAGGCGAGCAAATCGTCTACAACCTTGTGCCCTTCGGCAACAAACTTGCCTTCCTTTGTTCGATTCTTCTTCAGTTCGAGTGAGCGTATGTATTTTATTTTATTCTTGCTTATCATGAGTTTGACGATGTTTGTGTGCAAAGGTAGCATAAATTACAGACATTGCAAAATAAAAAGTGCTAAATATTTTGTATTTTATATGATTTGCGCTATCTTTGCAATCAAAAACGGAGACAGCCTATGTCTCGCCATAGTTTAAACGAATAAGATTAGTGAAAAATCAAACGGTTCTGCTACTTGCCTTTCCATTAGTGCTGGTGGCTTGTTCTACAAGCAAGATGGTGCCAGAAGGGGAGTATGTATTAAATAAAGTTGAAGTGAAGAGCGACTCTGCTGGATATGATGCAGGGGCGCTCAAGCAGTATGTACGCCAAAGGGAGAAACCAAAGCTTTTCTCCATCATAAAGAATCCTTTCAGTAAGAAGCCTGTCATTTACGACTCTTTGCAAGCTCGGCTTACTTGTCAGGATTTGCTGACAGCCATGCAGAATCAAGGATTCATGCATGCTGGAGTGAAACTTTATACGACCACAAAGGGCAAGAAAATGGATGCAACCTATCTGTTGCATCCTGGGCGGTTGTTTTACATAGGCAAGGTAATATATGATGTGGAGGATGAACATATTCAAGACATTCTGCATCTAGACCAAGAAGCAAACCAACATTTGAAAGCTGGTCAGCGGTTTACGGTGGAAGCTCTTGACAATGAGCGCAAACGTATAACTGAACTCTTGGTGAATGATGGGTATTTCCGTTTTCATAAGGATTTCATTCAGTTTTCTGCCGACACAATCGCAGGCCAAAGGGATATAGCACTAACCTTGCACTTGATGAAGTATAAGGCTAACAGTAGCGCACCCGAGACGGAACATCCTCGCTATGAGATGCGTCACATCAAATTCTTGAGCAATGACAGCGACCGCATCCATCTGCGTCGTCAAGTGTTGCTCAATGCCACGGCCCTGAAGCAAGGACGTCCTTACAGTGCTTCGGCGTTGCAGCGCACATATAATAACTTTGCACGTTTGCAAGCGGTAAGGTATACGAATATCAGATTTACGGAAGTGGCGGATAGCAATCGTCTGGAAGAAAGCTTTTCCCAAGGGTTGCATAACAATCGATTGCTTGATTGCAACATTCAAATCAGCACCAACAAGCCTTCTACCATAGCCTTCCAACCAGAAGGTACCAACACCGCGGGCGATTTAGGAGCGGCTGCCTCTCTCACCTATACCAACAGAAATGTGTTTCGTGGTAGTGAGCAACTAAGCGTGGAGTTGCGTGGCGCTTACGAGGCGATAACAGGATTGGAGGGCTACCAAGATCAAAACTACACGGAATATTCTATTGAGAGCAAATTGGTGTTCCCAAGATTTGTGGCACCTTTTCTCTCCAAGAGCTTCCGAAGAAAACAAACTGCTAGTAGTGAGCTGTCAGTGAGTTGGGACTTGCAGAACAGACCGGAGTTTCATCGTCGAGTCTTTTCCACGGCATGGCGTTATCGCTGGACAGAACCACGTCATCATTTGGCTTGGCGTTTCGACTTGCTCGACCTCAACTATGTTTATATGCCATGGATATCAGAAACATTCAAGCGCGATTATCTAGATGATGTAGATAATCGAAATGTGATCCTTCGCTATAACTACGAAGATATCTTTATCATGAAGATGGGCTTCGGACTGAGTTATAGTGACGGGGTGAATGCTGTGAGGGTGAATGCTGAGAGCTCTGGCAACTTGTTGGGGGCGGTGTCGAAGGCGTTTGGGCTCAAGACCAATCAGGATGGACAGCATACATTATTTAATATCGCCTATGCGCAGTATGCTAAGTTTGATGTAGACTATACTCACTTGATGCAGTTTGATAAGCGTAATGCTTTGGCGCTGCATGCGGGGATGGGAGTGGCTTATCCATACGGCAACAGCACCGTGCTGCCTTTTGAAAAGCGCTATTTCTCTGGCGGAGCCAACTCTGTAAGGGGGTGGGGCGTGAGAGAATTGGGCCCTGGCAAGTTCAAGGGAACGGATGGACGTATCGACTTCATCAATCAAACTGGTGATTTGAAGCTCGACCTCAATGCCGAGTATCGAACTTCCCTTTTCTGGAAGTTTGAGGGTGCTCTGTTTGTGGATGCTGGCAATATATGGACTCTGCGCAACTATGAAGACCAACCTGGTGGACAGTTTAAGCTAGACGAATTTTACAAGCAGATAGCAGCTTCCTACGGACTGGGAATTCGCTTGAATTTTGATTATTTCATCTTGCGTTTCGACATGGGTATGAAAGCTATTAATCCCGCCTATGAGACAAGTGATGAGCACTGGGCTGTAATTCACCCTAACTTTAGTCGGGATTTTTCTTTTCACTTTGCGGTAGGTTTGCCATTTTAATCTTCCATTTGCCATTTTCTATTTCCATTGGCAGATGGAAGTAGGCTTGCTCCACAAAGTGGGCTTCCTGCCCGATGGTATCCATCTGTAAGAAATTCTTTACGGAGATACTTACGGTTGCAGAAACTTCGTCTGCCTCAAACTTGATGTCATGGATTTCTATGGTTGCGTCTTCAGCTTTTTGGCGTAATTGTTCCACGTCTGCCTCATGAACATTGCTCGCTGCATATTTGAGCCAGCGTTCCGACTGGGCAGTACAATATTTTATAGCCTTTGGGAAATGCCAATTAAAATAGTAGGTCGCGAAGGAGTCTACATCCGTCTTGAGTTGCTCTTCGCTTCCTTCATGTGGTTGGCAAGCAGCGTGTGTGAAAACGCTTGTAGCCATGATGCCTATGATGGGACATATTCTCCAAAAAGATTTCTTTGCCATGATTTCGGATTCTTAAAATATCTATTAATTTTCTTAATTTTGGCACAAAGATAGCAAAAAACTTTGTAATAAGAATCTTTTTTACTAACTTTGCATGTAAAATAACAATTAAAATGCTAAGATTTATATCCTTTGGCAGTGGAAGTAGTGGCAACTGCTACTATCTGTACACTGATACGGATTCGATATTGATAGACGTAGGAGTAGGAATTAGAACATTGAAGAAGTATTTCCACAACTATGGATTGCGCTTCGAGGATGTGCATCATATCCTCATCACTCATGACCACGCCGACCATGTGAAGTCGGTGGGGAGTCTGAGTACTGACTATAAGCTGCCGGTGTATACTACCCGCAAAGTATATCAGGGCATCGAGCGCAACTATTGCGTCCGAAAGAAAATTATGCCAGATTATGCGCATGAGATAGAAAAAAACATCCCTTTCTCGTTGGGAGAGTTTAGGGTGACGCCTTTTGCCGTGCCTCATGATAGCACCGACAATGTGGGATATTTCATAGAGTGTGGGGGCGTAAGATTCTGTCTCATCACCGATGTGGGGCACATTACCGACGGAATGCACGACTTCATATCGAGATCCAATTATCTTGTGCTTGAGGCGAATCATAGTGTGGAAATGCTTCAGCAGGGGCATTATCCTCAATACTTGAAGGATCGCATTTTGGGACCTAACGGTCACTTGAGCAATGATGCCTGTGCCGAGGCGCTTGCCGAGTTTGCCACCCCCGATCTACATCACGTTTGGCTCTGCCATCTCAGCGAGGAAAACAACCATCCAGAGCTGGCGCGTAAAACCGTGGAGCAGATACTCCGCAGCAAGGGTATCATTGCAGGCAAGGACTTCGAACTGGAAGTGCTGAAGCGCAAGACTCCTAGTGAAATATATGAATTGGTATAAAAGAATAAAATAGAGGGTGTGCCATAAGTCCATGGCACACCCTTTCTTGTGTATATGCCCGGCATGAGCTTGTTCTGATGGGGCAAGCTCCATGAAGGCAGAATCTCCCCTTAACATAATTTATCTTTCAAGTGGCGGACAACTCTTGCATTTCGCCCTCTGTTTTTGTATCTTTGCACCGTCGAAAGTTCTATTCTGCTGAGCAGAATACATGTTCCACTGAGCAGAATATGCGTTCCGCAGAGCAGAACATGTGTTCGGCTCAGCAGAACAAAACTTTCTTCTAGGGCTAAAAAGAAAATTATGTACAACTAAAAACAAATAAAACTATGGCAAATTACAAATTGCAAGAAATGTATGACATTCGAAACGTCGGCAAGCGAACCGTCTATCCCAAGATGGTCACCAACCGCACAATGGACACAGCCGACATCGTAGAGAAAATGAAAAGTTACAACCTCGGCATATCCACAAGACTCATCGAGCTAGTGGTGAAAGACCTGTCCGACATCCTGGTCAACTACCTCTCCATGGGGTATAACGTAAAGCTGGACGACATAGGCACCTTCTCGCTCTCGCTCGGTTTCGAAGACGACAAAGACAAGGAGCTGAAAACTGACAACGACAAGATGACCTATCGAAAGGTGGGCATCAGGGACATGAACTTCAAGGCATCCAAAGAAATCGTGAAGCGACTACGCAGAGAGACTACGCTCGACCGATGCGAGAGCGAGGTGAGCAAGCTCGTCAAGTCGCCATACACACAGGAGAGGCGCATCGCCAGAGCCTTGTCGATTATCCGCAAGTATGGCTTCTGCGACCTACAGACATACGCCAATATCAATGTCCTTAGTCGCACCGTCGCCTCGCAGGAGCTGAAACTGATCACTTCGAAAGAAGATAGTCCTATCAAGCCTTTTGGCAGAGGAACCCACAAGGTTTGGGTGGAAAGAAAATGATAAGTGATAGTGAGTATCCTGCATTTTCTTTCAATGAAGACGCTCTTTTTATCGATTATTGTTGTTCTTCTTTCTGCATTCAGGGCATTCGCCCTTGATAACGAAAGAGATGGAGTGGGGGAAGAACCCTTCTGGTAGCTCAAAGCTAGGAATGTGGATGTCTTCCATGCAGAAGGATTGTTGGCATGATTCGCAGTAGAAGTGGATATGCCCGTCATGGTGGTCGCAAGAGCCTTCTTCTGCACAGAGCTCGTAGTTCAAGATTCCACGTCCGTCTTCGAAGGCATGAGCGACGTCGTGCTCCAAAAACATGGTCAGGGTGCGGAAAATACTCGATTTTTCCATCGTTCTCATCTGCCTTTCCAAGGCGCTGAGGCTTTGGGGATGGGTTTCTTCTGCCAAGGCTTTGAAAACCAAAATGCGGTTGGCCGTAGGTTTGATGCCCTTGGCTTCCAGTTTGCTGATAATCTCTTCTGTTTTCATGTCTTTTCGATATTGATACAACTTTATTTGTTGATGGTTAATACGACGTATTCCGAGCGTGTTCCGATGCGGAATTTTCCGCCCCAGATGCCCATGCCCGAGCTTACGTAATATTGGGTGTCGCCTTTCTTAAGAGGGCCGAAGGCATCCTCGTAGAGGGCTCTTGTGACCCAAGATGCGGGCCAAACCTGACCATAATGGGTGTGACCGCTAAACTGGAAGTTGATGCCCATTTGCTCTGCTTCTTCCAGGTGGTAAGGTTGGTGGTCGAGCAGGATCGTGAATTCATTGGTTTTCTTATCCGAATTCTCTGTGATGATTCCTTTTTGTTTCGCCTCGTTGATAATCTTTGCTAGCGTTTTGCGTTGCGAGTTAGTACGGTCGTCCCTGCCGATTACCACGAGGTTGCCTATCTTTGCCACGCTGTCTCTCAATAGCTCGATGCCGGCTTCTTTATAAAAAAGAAGTGCTTTCTGTCTGCCACTATAGTATTCGTGGTTTCCCAGGCAGGCGTAGATAGGAGCGTGTAGTCGACGAAATTCTTCTGCCACATGCTCAGCCAATAGGGGGCGAAGGCTGATGTCGATGATGTCGCCGCCTATCAAGATGAGGTCTGGCTGTTCGGCGTTTATCCTGTCCACCCATTTCTTGAATTCCGAGCGTCGGTTATGGTAGCCCAGGTGCAAATCGCTCAGCATCACAATTTTCATGGGTTTTACTTGGTCTGTCTTGACGTTGATGGCTACCCTCTCTTTATTATAATAATGTATGTTGCCATAGCTGAAGATGAGGAGCATCGCAATGAACACACCTAGCGAAGAATATCCATTGTTGAATAGCCATTCCTTGGGAATGATATGCACTGCCCTGGCGATGTCGAGCGCCAGAAATATCATTACGAGATAGAGCAGGACGAAGATGGTGGAGTTGCCTATCTCGTAGACTACCGATGCCAGATTGAGCGGCATCTTTTCTATCGCTCCTGAGAATCCGAGGAACATGGAGAGGAAGAGGGCTACGCTGATTACTATCACCGCCCAGCGCCACATGTCAGGGAATGGCAGTATCTGCCAAATGTGCCAGAGCACATAGGTCAAGCCGAGAATCGGCAAGACTAGGAATATGAACATCCACATAATTTTCATCTTTGTAATTATCTTTTGGTTTGTCGGATGCAAAGATACAAAAAATCTTCTGTAAAACAATGGGTCGAATTACGGTTAAAATAAACTTTTTCACAGAGAAGGGCCGATAAAGGCATCTAGTGGGTATGCAGAGACTATGTTTTTTGAAGAAAAATGATGTTTTGAGCAAAAAAATAAAATAAAAATTTGGTGGATTCAAATAAATGTATTACCTTTGCAAACGCTTTTGAAACGAAGCGCAGAAAGGTATGCACCCTTAGCTCAGTTGGTAGAGCAACTGACTCTTAATC
>CAVKXW010000070.1:0-16888 GCA_963660215.1 Bacteroidaceae bacterium
ATGATTTTTGGTTAATCCTGTCTCATGCAAACCCCGAAGATTTGAACTGCGCCGACTTTTCCGCATAATACTTACTCAACCATATATTGAGTGTAAGCGTCTTGCTTCTAAAAGTGAAATAGATGCAATGTTATCTAAAAAGGGCTTTCACGATAATGGAGATGGGACAGGGGTAAATTATATTTCGGAACGGCTTCATTTGGAAGATATGCATCCTGCAAATGTTTTTGTGGAACCAACTACATCCACTCCTCTTTGCATTGATTGCATAGTGAAATTTATAAGGAAATGATGAGCAGTGCCCTTATCGTGTGAAGTTCTCTGGTACCGACTTGCTTGGCAATGTGACCCTACCTGATGGCGACTCTACGGATGTTGCAGCTTCTGTAGATGGTGTGGCAAGAGCTGATGGCTCGGCAAGCAGTTGGGGAGGAGCCCTGTCTACTATGAGTATGATGCAAGTGGGTATAGCCTCACCGTAGGTCATAATCCTGGTAATTCTGTAGCAGGTACGACGTATACCATCAAGCCTACGACTTGGTCTATGGCTCAATACTTACAGCCAATGCCTTTGCGTCAGTTTATGCTCACAGCACCTGACCATACTACCTACGCTGATTCACCATTGTATCAGAACCCATACTGGCCATTGGAGCCAGATGAGGCTGCTGAGCAATAAAAAGTAAATTTTCATCCTCCCTTACAGCAGATAGAAGTTGTAAGGGAGGATATAGCATAAACGGAGCATCCGAATTTTCGGATGCTCCGTTTATGCTATATGTTGTATGAGAATTAAATCTCTGTTTCTGGAAGTGATAATAAATCGTAATACATAAGACGAGTATTCAAAGGAAGGCGCCCTACGCCAATACCCATATATTTTGCCTCAAGTCTTTCGTCATCTAGCAGAAATTTAAAGCCATTTTTAAGATAATAGTGTATAGTTGCTTCGCTGTTATAGGCATCAACAATGATGAAACGACAGCCTGTTTTGTTGTCGAATCTAAACCAACGTTTTATAAAGTCCATGACAGCTGTACCGACTCCTTTTCCAGCATATACTTTATTAGTTGCAAGTCGACCGATTAGTACTGCAGGGAATCTGCGTAACCTTTTTTCTTCAAGCTCTGTTTGCTTAAGAAATATAGTCTTTGCTTCTTCATAGAGTTTATTCGTCATTCTAATACTGTCATTTGAAACAGTAAAAGCTGCAACAATTATATTTGGGGTTTCTTTGAGACAGAATAGATATGTCTTTCCTAATAGTCGCTTGGAATAAAGTACGGCATCATTTGCAAAGAAGTCGTTGAGATCTTTGTTTGCACATTCAAATGGCTCACACATAGCGAGTCTTTTGGCATCGACGATTACTAAATCACAAATGCCTAACAACTCGCGATATGTCATGCCAAATTCTGTTCACGTAAATATTTCCGAAGAAGTTGAATGTCCTCCTTACTTACTTTTTCTCCCATGCCTGGATGAGCCTCAACCCATTCGGCTTGTTCAATAAACTTCCTAGCCTCTTCCCCTTGAAGGGTAGGAATAACTCTAATTGGTGTTGCCATATTGTTAATCTTTAAAATTCACAATGCAAAGATACACTATTTTATATTATTTACCAAGTCTTTTAGGAAAAATCTATTGTTTTGATGATATTTTGGACGATTCTTTCAGTCGGTCTCAGGGAAAAATAGTTATTTTGCAAACGGAACTTAATATAAACATCTTTTTTTTATCTTTTTCTGAAATATTTTAGAAAAATAGGTGTATATAAAGATAAAATGACAAGTATGAAAGTATGACACAAGAAAAAGACATATTGAAAGGACTCCGAAGCAATCGGGAGGAGGCGCAGCGCCTATTGCTACAGCGATATGGCAGTATGGTCTTCTCGCAAATCGTGAGGATTGTCCCCAGTCAGGAGGATGCCGAGGAGGTCTATCAAGATGTCTTCATCAAGGCTTTCCGACATATTGAGACTTACGATGAGCAAAAGGCTTCGCTCTCCACTTGGTTGATGCGCATCGCTTATCATGAGGCTCTCAATTTTATGCGAGGAAAGAGCATACGTAAGATTCCAATAGAGGATTATACACCAGAGGTTGCTAATGTCTCGGATGACGAGGTGGATGCTTTCTTCGGAAAAGTAGATGAGGCTACCGTAGCATTGATAGAGCAGGCGTTGGAAAGGTTGTCATCCTATGAGCAGTCTCTCGTATCGATGTATTACTATGAGGAGTTATCTGTTAAGGAGATAGCGTATGTTACCGATACAGTTTCAGCTACTATCGCTTCTCGATTATTTAGAATTAGACAAAAGTTGTACCATATAATATTAGATATAAGAAATGAACGAAGATAGAATGATAAGTCATTATGAGGGTTTGCGCAAGGCTATAGCAAAGCGTGAATTGCGGCAGCCACGTATGTCGTCCGACTTGAATGAACGATTTATGCAAAGAATGGAATTGCAAAAAGCTCATAGTCGGAGACGTTGGCTAGGGGCTGTTGCTGCTAGTGTCACCATCATAATGATATTACTAGGGGGCTTGTTGGTTTTGCCTTCAGGGAAGGATGCAAGCGAAATAGCACAGCTAAATAAGGAACATAAGGGGCTGGATGCGAAGCGTGTCATAGTTTCTCATATCTCCCCGAAAACAAAAGAAAAGGACACAATAACCACTGTAGCCCCTCGGAGAGAGAGAGAGGTGACAGAGGTTGAAACGAGCATATCAAATGAAGCAAAATATGGAATGGAAAAGTCCGCGGAAGTGGAAACGAATGCTTCTGATTCCGTGGAACTGACAGATGTACAACAAGCGATGGAACATTATGTGAGCCAGTTAGTTCTGGCTTATGATGCCACTTGTTTGCCTTTGGATTGTAACAGCTCGGAGGGAAAGGTATATGTTTTCCAAGATGATGCACAGTCTGATATACTCGGAAGGTTGAAAAGCGTAGTGGCTTGGGTGGATACAGAGCGGCAATCGGCAAGGTTCGTCTCTTCGCCAAGCCAGATGACACTCGAACTAAATGGCGACGAGGCTAAGAATGGTGTGAATGAAATATGGTTTGCTGACCGACAGTATGGATATGTTTATCTCTATCATACGAGAGTGCAAGGTGACGGTTGGGCGTCAGCGTCATGCTATATGGCTTTTCTCGACCAAAATTCACGAAAGGTTAGCAATTAATGGTGTGAAATGAAAGAAGTATTAACTAGATAATCATATAGACTTATGAAAAAGTTAGGTTTTGTGTTGGTATTGGGTTTAGTGGCATTTCTGATGATGTCTTTCATTCCTAGAGAAGGAGACAATATGGTTTCTGTGAATGATCCAGAGAATGTCTTGCTAAAGATGGACTACATTCGATTGGAGGCAGGACGTTCGGTAGCAGATTTTGATGGAGCTTGGATTGAGAATCCGCAAAGAGCAGTGTTGTCCGATGAGGAAGCAAAGATGATGAAGGGACGTCCCTTCATGGGCTTTGCCAAGCTCTCAGACGAGGGCGAGCAAACTGTGCTCCATTGTTATCTTGTGACGGGACAAGATAATATGAACAATATCTGGCTCGGCAGCGACGAAACCTATATCGTAGATGTAGAGACGGGTACTCGCTATAAGGCACGTGGTTCCTACTCGCCATCTCTATGGGGACAAACTTTTGGTGTGAAAGTGCCAAAAGGTACGATGCTAGATTTCCCTATCTACTTTCCACAGCTGCCAAAGAGTGTGAAAAAGGTGAAAATTTATGGTGTTCCAAATTGGTCGTTGAGAGGTTGGGAGGAAATGTGGCTTCGTCGCAAGTATGAAAAAGCCGATGTCTATGATACGATTCCACGATTGCGAATCCCTACATTGGAATACCCTGCACATAATTATGATAAGGATAATATGGATACTTATTCTTGTTATGATAATCCTCATCTGTTGGCACCGATGAAAGAGTATACTATGGCTATTTGGCTTACTCCTGAAACCACCTATCTAGCTATCGCATACGAACTGAACTGGACTAAGGAATATTTTAGTTTTGAGCCTGGAACCGTCTTGGTGGATAATTCTACAGGCAAGAAATACAAGCTTCGTAAAGTGCAAGGACTGCCGATGAAAGATTTGTTCTTTATACATGGCATAGCTGGTGATATGGTAGCTATGGTCTTGGAGTTTGATCCGCTGCCACTATCCGCCGCCAATATTGACTATCTGGAGGCTGATGGCGAGCCGTTCCATGTTTGGGGCGCTAGCTGGAGGGGTAACCATATAACGAATCTCCCGATACCGATGCTGCGTGAGAATCAGGCTAAGTTCAACTATTATGAACGAAAAATCGTAAAATAAATTAGAAACTTAATATCTATGAAGAGACTAATCGGAGGCTTGCTCCTTGTGCTATTCTGCTTGCCTCTTTTGGCACAAGAGGCAAACAGCAAGAAAGAGGTGAAGACAAAGAAACTCTATTCTCTCTACGGAGAGGTATATGACTCTTTTACTCGCTTGGCTCTCCAGGCGAAGGTATATTTGATGAAAAAGGATTCCACCGTGGTAGACTCCATGATGGTAGATGTTTTCAACAACAGAAAGGATTGCTATTTTAAGTTTCAGATAGAGAAAACCCCTTGTGAATATATCGTCAAGGCTACTTGTCCTGGGTATTACGATACATTCGTCAACTATTCCTTTGCACCGAAAGGCAGAAAGTATCTCTATACATTTCCTAATATGCTGATGAAGAAAAACAACAAGGACTATGAGGCGCAGCTAGACGAGGTGGTGGTGAAGGCCACCAAGATACAGGTGGTGCACCGTGGCGATACCATCGTGTATGATGCCACAGCCTTTGCCTTGCCAGAAGGCTCTATGCTCGATGCGCTCATCAGGCAGCTCCCTGGGGCGGAGCTAAAGGACAATGGGGAAATCTATGTTAACGGTAAGAAGATAGACTATCTTACCTTGAACGGCAAGAAACTCTTCAATGGCAATAACCAGGTGCTGCTAGAAAACTTGCCTTATTATACCGTGAAGAACATCAAGGTGTTTAACAAAGAACGTAATTTGGCAGAAAAGGCTAGCTTGGGAGAAGGTAAGGACTATGTGATGGACTTAGGTCTGAAGCGTGAGTATATCCAGAATGCGCTAGGTACGGTTGAGGCTGGTGGAGGAACCCAAGACCGATGGCTGGCACGTATCTTCGGACTCTTGGTGGGTGAGAAGCATGATGCGATGCTCTATGCCAATGCCAACAACCTGAATGAGGATGGCAAACCTAGACAGAGTGGCAACTGGTCGCCGTCTCAATTCTCGCAAGGTGTGAAGACCAATCGAGAGGTAGGACTTTCTGTTCATTCGGAGAACAAGAATAAGAATACGACCAATGAACTGGACGGAAGCCTGAAATGGAATGACGAGAAGATAGAGAGTGAGAGTATGGGGGAGGTGTTTGCCCAGGATGGAAATATCGCAACCCAAGGATTTTCTAAAGATAAGAACAAGTACTTCAGTTGGCGAATGAATGATGAGTTTCAGCATTTTACGGATAAGATAGGCGTATATAGCCGCTCTTATGTGAGCTATGACCATGCCAAGACCATCTCTTCGTCGGGCAGTTCCACTTATCGTGAGCAATTAATCAACGAAAGTATGAACCAAGGCTTGGTCAAGGCAGATTATCTCTATGCAGGTACGAGTCTCGACCTTAGGAAAAACTTCTCATGGGGCGATGCGCTCAGTTTCACTTCAAGCATTGGCATATCCCACAACAAGCCAAATGATTCATTCTCGCTCAACAAGATGAATTATGCTGCCGAAGGAACGAAGGATGTACGTAACCTCTATAGCGACCAGCATGCCCACTCCTATGAGTACGACTTAGGCTTGCAGTATGAGCTTGGACTCTCGCATGGATGGCGTATTCTTTTTCCTCTCAGGTTCAGACAGGCATATCAGAATCGTCACCATTCCAATTATCGTCTAGACCGTTTAGAAGAAGGCGGGTTTGATGAACTGGGCACATTGCCATCTACCACCGACCAGTGGCTGAAAGCACAGGATGCAGACAATACCTATAGTTCTGATCTGTGGGGAAGGGGATACAAGGCTCAGATACAGTTTTCCAAGCAGTCGGATAATCATTTGCTGCAAATACTTCTTCCTCTGGAGTGGCAGCGTGAGCGTTATCACTATATGCGAGTGATGACAGACACCGTGGCGATGAGAAGCAAACTCCTTTTCCAGCCTGCTGTCTTCTTTTATGACTGGGGGCGTAACCCTAAGCAGGTAGTTTATACGATGAGTATGAAGCAGCCAAGCTTTGCCGACCTGATGCCGTATGCCGATGATACCGACCCTCTGTCCGTGCGTATCAATAATCCAGACTTGAAGATGCAGTTCACCCATTGGTTGCATTCTTATTTCGCATGGAACTCAGATTCCACAGACTTGAGCCGATGGATCAAGTTTGAAGGGAGTATCGTTCGTAACTCTTGGGGTACGCGTACCTCTTATAATACGAAGACAGGAGCCTTTACTTATAAGAATGACAATGTGAACGGTAATTGGAATGCTTACTTCGGGGTAGGTTTCTCTCGTTCCATAGATAAGCAACAAAGATTCCATCTCTCGGTGGAAACTACAATGAGATATGTTCACAGCGTGGACTTCGACATAGCCTATGATGGCAAAGGGGCTGACTTGAGTAAGGTGAATACATGGACTCCTGTTTTGGATGCCAGCATAGCCTATCAGTTGAAGGATTTCCGTTGGAGTATAAAAGGTAAATATCAGGGTAAGTATAGCCGCAGCAACCTAGAGAGCTTTGAAAATATCAATGCCTCAGACATCACGTATGGCACAGAATTGCAATATACCATCCCATGGTTGAAGCTAGGTGTAAATACAGACTTTACGGTATATTCTCGTCGAGGCTATCATGCTAGCGAGATGAACACGGACGATTTGGTATGGAATGCCATGCTGACTCGTACGTTCTGGAAAGGAAACATCACAGCCAAGTTGAAGGCTTACGACCTCTTGCATCAGTTGAGTAATAAGGTTTATACGGTGAATGCGCAAGGAAGAACAGAGACTTGGTACAACACCATCCCTCGCTATGTGATGCTTTCCTTGGCTTTCAAGCTGCACAAATCTCCTAAGACGAATGCTGAATAAGATGAAATATGCGATAAAATAAAAGATGTTAGGTTTATAATCGTCTGTAATAGTGATATTGCAGACGATTTTTTTATTCTTTTGGATGATTTTGTTAATCTATCTCGAATATTTTTTGTTATTTTGTCGCTTGAAATGAAGAATGACTATCGACAAGAAGCAAAAATAACGTAGAAACCATATGAAAATAACAAAATCAAAGTCTTTGGCAGCCATGGCTCTTCTGGGCATGATGGCTGCCTTGGCACAGCCTGTCATGGCGCAGGGTACGGTAGCTGATTACAACCGTGCGTATGCCCTCCGCCACCAGTTTAGTTCCGACTCTGTGTATCACTGGGCTCGTTCCTCAGCCTGGTGCGACTCCACCCATGTGCTGCACTACCAGATAGCTACCCCTGAGGGCAAGAGATTCATCGCCTATGATGCCGACAAGGCTGAGGTGAGGACATATAATACTTGGGAGGAGATGGAGAAAGCCCTGGGGCTGAAGCCACGTGCAGCATACAAACCTCAGTTTGGCAGACATCACGAGCGCCATTGGATGGAGGTGGACGAGGAGAACGAGGCTTATCCTGTAACTTCGCCAGATGGCAAGATGGAAGCTTACATCGAAGGGTATAATGTGGTAGTACACGAGGTAGGCAAACCATATACCGAGGGCAAGCGCATCCTGACACAAGACGGAACCATCGGCTGCTACTATAGCAATCGCATACAATGGAGCCCAGATGGCAAACGTATCTTCGTCTGCAAGCGTACACCTGTGGAGAAGAGATATGTGTATTATGTGGAGTCTTCTCCTGCCGACCAGTTGCAGCCTATCCTTCACAAGCAGGAGTATGCCAAGCCTGGCGACAAATTGCCTCAGCATCAGCCTGTCATCATCGACGTAGCTACTGGCAGCAGGGTGGAGGCGGATGCCCATGCCATCGAAAACCAGTATGAACTGGAGTGGATGCAGTGGACACCCGATAGCCGTGAGGTAACCATGGAGTACAATCAGCGTGGACATCATCTGTATCAAGTGTTGGCGATGAACGCCGAGACTGGCAAGTTGCGTACCATCGTGGAGGAACGTTCGGACAAGTTTGTCAACTATGCCCGAATGTGGCGACAGTTTATCAACGATGGCAAGCAGTTGCTTTGGGCAAGCGAACGTGACAACTGGAACCATCTCTACCTCTATGATGTGCAGAAAGGCAAGGTGATTCGTCAGGTTACCAAGGGTGCTTGGTGCTTGCGAGAGGTACAGCGTGTGGACGAGAAAAATGGTGTTATCTATTTCTCGGCTAGTGGCGTGAACAAGAATGAGGATCCATACCTGATACATTATTATAAGATAGGGCTGGATGGCAAGAATATGGTGGCATTGACCCCAGAAGAGGGAAATCATAGTGCACAGTATAGCTATGACTATCGCTACTTGGTAGATACCTATTCCAAGGTAGACCAGGCTCCTGTCACCGTACTGCGTGATGCTCAGGACGGCAGGCTCATCAAGACCTTGGAGACTGCCGACCTCTCTGTGCTGAAAAAGCACGGATGGGTGGCTCCAGAGGTGTTCGTGGCTAAGGGCAGAGACGGGAAGACCGATATGTGGGGCATCATCCAGCGTCCTACCCATTTCGACCCAAACAAGAAATATCCTGTCATCGAATACATCTATGCAGGTCCTGGCGATGCTTATACGCCAAAGAGTTTCCTGTCTTACAACTGGAACGCCACTTCGCTAGCCGAACTAGGCTTTATCGTGGTGCAGTTGGATGCGATGGGCACGGCATGGAGAGGCAAGCAGTTTGAGGAGGTTTGCTATAAGAACCTGAAGGATGCAGGCTTCCCAGACCGTGAGGCTTGGATCAGGGCGGCTGCCCAGAAATATCCTTACATGGATGCCACCAAGGTGGGAATCTTTGGCGCTTCGGCAGGAGGGCAGGAGAGTACTACTGCGGTGTTGCTGCATGGCGACTTCTACAAGGCTGCCTATAGCAGTTGTGGCTGCCAAGACAATCGTATGGACAAGATATGGTGGAATGAGCTATGGATGAGCTATCCTGTCGACTCCAGTTATGTGGAGTGCAGCAATGTGGAGAACGCCTATAAGTTGGAGCGCCCATTGATGCTGGTGGTGGGCGAGATGGACGACAACGTTGACCCATCTAGCACCTATCAGGTAGCCAATGCGCTCATCAAGGCAAACAAGGACTTCGAACTCGTGGTGTTGCCAGGTGTGCATCATACCATGGGCGAGAGCTTTGGCGAGCACAAGCGTTACGACTTCTTCGTGAAGAACCTGCTTGGTGTGACCCCTCCAAAATGGAATGAAGTAAATAGTAAATAATCATTGGGGGGAGAACTCCCTCCCCCTCTTAATAACGAAAAGACATAATCATGAAACGACTGAAATTAGCAATCTTGGCATTGTCGGCAGCCTTGCCAATCTTGGCACAAGACCCTTCCGAGGCTCCTGCCACTCGTCCAACAAACCCTGTCACTGCATCGCAGAAACTCATCTTTGTGCCAGACTCGTTGAAGCCATACGACTTCAATGACGACCAGGCACGATGGAACTGGCGACACAGCGCCCAGACACAGAATATCGTGTATTTCTGGGAAAAACCTTTTGGTGATGATACCAAGAATCCTCCTTCATTGGAGGGGCATCCGATGAAGTTCGACTTAGGCAATTTGCAGACAAAGGTAGAGCGATTCTATCATTTCTTCCGTGACACCCTGAAGTTCTCTCTTCCTGGTAGCCTCTGCGACAAGTACAAGATGATGGTGATGGTAAACTATTCGCTCGAAGGCACGGCATACGGTGGCACTTATGATGACTTTATCGGAGCTCTCTGGGTAACACCTAACCGTATACAGGATGAGAAACTCAACTGCCTGGCTCATGAGCTGGGACACAGTTTCCAACTCCAGATCATGGCAGACCGTGCTGGCGAGGCGTGGGGTGGAAGTGGATTCTTTGAGATGACATCCCAGTGGATGCTCTGGCGAGTAAACCCAGACTGGCTTACCGACGAAAACTATCATTTCGAGGCATTCAAGAAGCTAACCCATAAGGGCTACCTGCATCTCGACAACATCTACCACTCGCCATACGTCATCGAGTGGTGGGCTGAGAAGCACGGTTTGGAGAGCATAGCCCAGCTCTATCGCGAGGGCAAGGTGGGGGAAGACCCTGTGGTAACATATAAGCGCAAGTACAAGATGAGCCAGAAGCAATTCAACGACGAGACATTCGACTGCTATCGCCATCTCGTCAACTTCGACCTGCCATACGCACAGAAGGAAACTCGCAAGTATGCTTGTACCTGGGACACGCCTATGCAGAATCAAGCCAATGGCTATCTTCGTCCAGATACCGCCAATATTCCTGAAAACTATGGATTCAATGCCATCAAGCTGGAGGTGCCTAAGGTGGGCAAGAAGGTGACGGTGGACTTCCGTGCACTGGATGCCCAGGGCAAGCCATTGGCCGCTTCCAAGGACAAGATGGCTCGCACCATCGGATACCGTTATGGATTGGTAGGTGTCACGGCCGATACAGACGAGTGTATTTATAGTGCCGTGGGTGAGGCGATGAAAGGAGGCGTGTCGCTGGTCGCTCCAAAGGACAAGCAGCTCAAGGCTCTTTATCTCGTGGTTATGGGAGCCCCTACCAATCATTCGCTCGACCCATCCTCTCGCAAGTTCCCTTACGAGGTAAAGGTGAAGTAAACAAAAATAGAAATTCTCGGATATATTCTTGCGGTATGTCCGAGAATTTTTGTATTTTTGCACCAACATAGAAAATCTAAACAAGTAAGAATGAAGAAATTAGTAAGCATCATAGCTATTGCGATGGACCTGTTGCTGGCTCCAGCCACATCGTGGGCAGTGGTGAGCGACCCCAATGTGCGCACCATCACCATGAACAATGGCTTGCCCAACAATTCTGTGCGCAATATCGTGCAAGACAAGAACGGATTTGTATGGTTTGGCACCGACAACGGTCTGTGCCGATACGACGGCTACAGTGTGCAAGGCTTTTATAATCCGCAGCAGAAGTTCGACCAGTATGTCAGTGCCCTCGCCACTTGCGACGAGGGCATGCTCGTGGGCACCTCTAATGGTATCTACCTGCTGAGCTTCGTAACAGAGCAGTTTCAGAAACTCGATGACAAGATAACCACCTCCGTGAGCCACATCTCTGTCGACGAGGAGAAGAACGTGTGGATTTCTACGGTGGGGCAGGGCGTGTTCCGCTATAACCTCGTCACCCACGACAGTCGCCGCTATCTGCAACAGGTGGCTCAGGGCAGGTGGGCGAACACTTTGGTGGATGTCAACAACCAGGTATGGGCAATCAGCAATTCTGCCCCCGTTGGCATCTACAAGCTCAATAAGTCGACCGACCGTTTTGAGCCTTTCCGCATCAAGGGCGACAACGCTATAGATGGGGGCATGGCGATGATGGCGCAGCGTGACGGCTCCATTCTTGTGGGAACTTGGGACAAGGGACTTTATCAAGTATATCCCGACGGCACTGCCGAGCAGCTCATCAATGGCACGCTCTCCAATGCTGTGCACCATATCCATACCCTTTACGACGACCGTGGGCTTTCCGTCCTCGTGGGCAGTGACGACGGTATGGTGGAGTATGACTTGCAGAAGCGCTCGTGGAGAATGCTCAGCGAGGTAGACAACCCTAGCCGTAGTTCCAGAGAGCGATTTGTATACAGTATCGCCTCCGATCGTGAGGGAGGGCTGTGGGTAGGCACCTTCTATGGGGGTGTCAACTATATGCCTAGCAAACATTACGAAGATCGTTTCCATGCCTATGAGGCGGGCGAGAAAGGACTCAATGGCAATGTGGTGGGTAGATTTTGCGAAGATGCCCAACATCGCATCTGGGTGGCTACCGATGATGCAGGTGTGGGCTGCTACGACCCCGTAAAGGATAGTTTTATAGATTATCCAGGCAAGGCTTCGCTGGCTCGATACAATATACACGGTCTGCTTGCCGATGGTGGCAATCTATGGCTCGGCACCTATGCCAATGGCATCATACGCATGAACATAGCTACCGGGGCTCAGCAGACCTTCCACATGGATGGCATGACAGCGGGCAGCAGTTGTTACTGCTTGTTCCGTGACAGCCAGCGGCGCCTTTGGGCAACCTCAATGGATGGTGCGGCGCTCTTCGACGAGGCTAAGCAAGAGTTCAGGACCATCAAGTCGTTTAAGTCTCTTTCTGTGGATATATCTGAGGATGGACGGGGCAATGTGTGGTTTGCCACGCAGGGCGCAGGTCTTTGGTGCTATACGAAGAAGCGCCAGTGGCATCAGTATCTCAATGTAGAGGGAGATGCCACGACCATCGTCAGCAATCAGGTCAACTGTTTGCGGCGTGGTCCGAAGGGGCAGTGGTATCTGGCTACCGATCGTGGAATCTGTGAGTTCGACTATCAGACAGGCGCATTCCGCCGCATAGAGATAGATGCTCCATCGCAGGATTTCGCCAGCATCATCTGCTATCAGGGCGAGCTATGGCTATCCTCCAGCAAGGGCATCGTGCGCTATGTGCCAGGCGAGCAGACCAGGGTCTTCAACCGTTACGACGGGTTGACAGGCGACCAGTTCTTGCCTAACTCCGGTCTCTTGGCATCCGACGGGCGTATCTATTTTGGTACCACCCAGGGCTTCAATGCCTTTTATCCGTACCAGATAAAGCTCAACCAGGTGGCTCCCCCTGTGGCTATCACCTCGCTCGACATTTTCAATGAGCATGTACAGGTGGGCTCAGGGAAGTTGCCAGAGTCGCTTTCGCATATCGAACAGCTCGACCTCTCATACGATGACAATATGTTCAATATCTCGTTTGCGGCGTTGAGCTATGTCTCGCCGGAGAAAAACCTGTATAGCTATCAGTTGGAGGGATTCGACAAGACATGGATTACCACCAACGAGCATCGCGTCACCTATACCAATCTGCCATACGGCACCTACACCTTCCGTGTGAAGGCAACCAACAACGACGGACTCTGGTCGCAGGGCGAAGCCAAGCTCAAGATCGTGGTTCACCCTCCGTTCTGGTGGTCATTGCCAGCCAAGTTGCTCTATCTGCTGCTCATCGGCTACGTCGTCTATATCATTACGCAGAGCCGAGTGAAGCGCGAGAAACGTCGCCACCAGCGAGAGATGGAAAAGCTGGAGGAAAAGCAAGACCAGGAGATGAAAGAGGCTCGCTTGCAGTTCTTCACCATGATAGCCCATGAGATACGAACCCCAGTGACGCTCATCATCGGGCCATTGGAAAGCCTGAAGGAACAATGGAAACGTGTGGCAGACCAACTGAAGGAAGGCGAGGCGATGACGCAGACGCTAGATGTCATCGACCGCAATGCCCAGCGCCTCTTGCTGCTCGTCAACCAGTTGCTCGACTTCAACAAGGTGCAGCAGAAGGGCATGCAGGTGCATTTCCGCCTGCAGAACATCTCGAAGATGATGCATGCCGTGGCAGAGCGATTTGAGCCTACCTTGCGCCAGAATGGGGCTAGGTTTGTGGTGGAATATCCTGCCGATGACTTCGCGGCGATACTGGATAGCGAGGCTATCACCAAGGTAATCAGCAACCTGATGACCAATGCCACCAAGTATACCAACGACTATGTGCGCCTCTCCTGCCGTCCTCTGGAGGATGGCGAACAGTTCTGCATCGAGGTGGAAGACAACGGCATGGGTATCAGCGACGATGAGAAGGAAAGGATCTTTGCCGCCTTCTATCAGGCTCGCGACAATAAGCCTGGAACGGGTATCGGACTGAACATCGTGAAGAATCTGGTGGATGCCCATCATGGAAAGGTAGAGGTGAAATCGGAGGTGGGCAAGGGCTCTACCTTCATCGTCACCCTGCCTATCAACCAAAAGGATGCCGTGGTGGAAGAAGCTGACAAACATGTAATGACTACCGACTTGCCTGAAGAGAATGCCGACGAGCAGCAGGACATCGAGGCTGAGGCTGAGACGGCTCCAACCTCTGTGCAGAAGCAGACGCAGCCAGTGATGCTGATAGTAGACGACGATGAGGATCTGCGCAACTTCATCAAGGCACATTTCGAGAAGACCTATGTGGTATATACGGCAGAGAATGGCAAGGAGGCGCTCGGCGTATTGGAGCGCCAACAGGTGACTCTCATCGTGAGCGACTGGATGATGCCAGAGATGGATGGACCAGAGTTCTGCCGCCAAGTGCGCAAGAATCCTAGCATATCTCATCTCCCGTTCGTGATGCTCACCGCCAAGACGGACGATGTCAGCAAGACCGAGGGTATGAACTGTGGAGCCGACATCTATATCGAGAAGCCTTTCTCGATGAAGTATCTGGAAGCGAGCGTGCGCAACCTGATAGAGATGCGCCGACTCTTGCAGAGCAAGTTCTCGCATACGCCACTGGAGCCGATAGGGAAAATCGCCACCACGCAGGTGGACAATGAGTTCTTGGAAAAGATGAACCAAGTCATCGAGGAGAACCTCGACAACCCTGAGCTGAACGTGATGTTCCTGGCTGGAAAGTTGGGCATGAGCCGCAGCTCGCTCTTCAATAAGATACGTGGATTGGCAGACGTTACCCCTAACGAGATGATACAACTGGTGAGACTCAAGAAAGCCGCCCGACTCCTGAAGGAGGGGCATTATCGAGTGAGCGAGGTTAGCTATATGGTAGGCTTCAGCAGTCCTAGTTATTTCGCCAAGTGCTTCCAGAAGCAGTTTGGCATGAAACCTATGGATTTCATGGAAATGAAATAGTAAACGGTCTTAGACCTTCATGGCTAGTTGATGCATGATACGATGCCAATGAGATAATCATCGGGCACAAGCCCCCAGTATCTGGAGTCATAGGAGTCCAGCACATTGTCGCCTGCCATGAAATAGTAATCATGCTGGAACTTGTGCTTTCTGAATGGTTTGTTGTTCAGCGATACTAGGTTCTTGTCCCAGTTGATGTCTACGACTTGGTGGGTCTCATATTCTAACAGAATCTTATATAAGGCGGCATTTTGGGTATTGATATCCAGAATGTCGCCTTTTCTTGGAATGTAGAGTGGTCCAAAATTCTTAATCGTCCAAAGTGGCAGGTGGTCTTCGAAGGGAATGGCTCTTATTGCTCCTGGCGAGATGAGGCTGTCTGGCAAGTTTCTTAAGGTGAGTTGTTGCTGATAATAGCCTAGTTTGTCGGGAAAGTTGTTGTTATGGTAGATGCCGTTAATGATGCTGAGGCTGTCTCCAGGCAAAGCGATGCACCGTTTACAGAAAACGTAGTTGATGACAAACTTGATTTGCCAGTCTTTGTTGGGCATATTGAATGCCACGATGTCATTGTGCTTGATGGCTCTAAAGCCTTTGGTTCGGAAACTTTTTAGCTCGATGCCCTCATTGTTGAACAGAAAGTCGGTATATATGCGTGCTCCCATTAGAGACTTGTTAACAAAAATCCTGTCTCCTGGATGTAGGGTGGGGAGCATGGACTCTGTTGGGATAGTAAAAGTATCTGTGATAAAAATACGCATGAAAAGCCACATTCCATATAGGGTGCAGCTGGCGGATAGGGTGATGCATATATAGCTAAAAAGCCTTTTTCCCCATTTTACGAAGTTTTGTATTTTAAGATGCCTCATTATGTAATTTGAAATTTTGGCAAAGTTACTCAAAATATTCTTTGCTCACAAATAAAATGAGTACATAAAGTACATTAAATGTAGACGATAGTGTCATTATTTTGGATGATTTTACTATTTGGTTCTAGCTTTTTTTCATACTTTTGCAAGCAGATAACAATGATGTGAACTCAAAAACAATGATAATCATGAAGCTAGAGGTAAAAAAAATGTTCTTCCTGTTGTTGGCAATACCTTTTGTTTGTGCTTGTACATCAAGTAAAAATGAGAGGTTGCAGCAAATAGAGAGCGTGCTGAATGAAAATCCAGACTCAGCATGGCTTATGTTATGCCAGGATAGTACTTGTCTTGGCGAATACTCTAAGTCGGAAAGAATGAAATATTTGTTGCTTCGCTCAGAAGCAATGAATAAGCTCTTTTATGTCATGGATACCATCAGCTATATGGGTGATGTATTGGATTATTATTCTTCTCATGGTAGTGAGGAGGAGAAGGCGCAAGCTAATTATATGATGGGTAGTGTGTATCGTGACAAGGGCAATAGTCCTTTGGCATTGCAATATTATAATGAGGCAGTTGCAAAGCTAGATACTACGAAAAATGATTGTGATTATCGTCTTTTATCCAAGATTTACGGACAAATGGCTGATATTTATGATTTGCAGCGTTATCCGCAGATGGAATTGAAGATGTTAAATAGAAAGGCTTTCTGGGCAAAAGAGGCAAAGGATACTTTAGGCTTTTTCATCGCCCTAGAGCATAGGGCTAGCGTCTTTCATAAGTTAGGAAACCTTGACTCTGTTTATCAAATAGCTACCCAGGCTTATCGTAACTACAAAAAAATAGGTAAGGAAGATTATGCTGCAGCGGCTTTAGCTCCATTGCATGAAATTTACTTAAGGAGAAAGGATTATATTAAAGCCAAACAAGCCCTTGATGAATACCGTGCTAAGTCTAAATTGTTGGATGAACATGGAGAGCCAGTATACTCAGGAAGGGAATTTTATTATAATTATCTTGGGTGGTATTATAAAGATGTAGGACGATTGG
>CAVKXW010000071.1:0-16774 GCA_963660215.1 Bacteroidaceae bacterium
GAGGATGAATGCTATGGTTTTATCAATGAGTATCCCGACTCAAAGGAGCGTGCTCTTGCCGAGAAATATATAGAGAAGTGCAAGGAGTTTGAGAAGGCACATCCAGAGTCGGCTCTTGATTTGTTGAACAACAATGCCAACTAGGGCAAATCCCATTTTTGGGGGAGTGTGTACAATGTAGATATAATGTAATAAAACAATAATATAGTACTATAATTATGGATTTTAAAAAGTCAAAAGCACCAGTAAACACAGTTACTCGTAATATTATGGATCTCTGTGATGACACCCATAACATCTATGAGAGTGTAGCTATCATCTCAAAGCGAGCTAACCAGATTTCAATCGAAATCAAGCAGGAGTTGAGTAAGAAACTTGCCGAGTTTGCTTCTTACAACGACTCTTTGGAGGAAGTTTTTGAGAATCGTGAGCAGATTGAGATTTCTCGTTACTACGAGAAATTGCCAAAGCCAACATTGCTTGCTACAGAAGAGTTTGTAGAAGGTAACATCTATTGGCGCGACCCTGCGGCTCCAGTGGTATCTGCAAATAATTAATAAAGGTTATTATGATACAGCGCAAACAGACTCTGTTTCTGCTCTTTGCTGTCATCGCCATGGCGTTCTGCTTGTTCCTGCCTATTGCAGGTGTAACCCCCGATACTATGGGAGCAGACACGTTGGTGTACAACTTGGGCTTGGTAAGTGGCGACAAGGGAATCGTGTTCTCGGCGACATGCCTTCCTCTTTTCCTCTTGCTTGCGATACCGTCTGTCATCGCCTTGGCAACCATCTTTCTGTATAAGAATCTCAAGCTCCAGAGCTCTTTGTGCTCTGTGGCCATGCTTTTTGCGGGCTTATGGATTGTCGATTATGTCGTGATTTTCCTGGGCTTGATACCGATCCCTGAAGTAGAGGGAAAGATGGGGGTGAAGTTCGCAACATGTCTTCCTCTCGTGGCTCTCATACTCTTGTGGTTAGCCAAGAAAGGTGTCGGCGATGACATCAAGTTGTTGAAGGCAGCAGATAGAATTAGATAAAAAATGCTAAAAAACATGGGCACGGAAGTTAAATGTTTGTTTAGCTCAAAAAAAAGTAGTAATTTTGCATCCGCTGTCACGAGATGGCAGCATTAAATTCAAACCTCATAAATAATTAAATTAAAAAATGGCAACAAAAATCAGATTGCAGCGCGGCGGTCGTAAGAGCTACGCTTTCTATCGTATCGTTATCGCTGACGTAAGAGCACCACGTGATGGTAAGTTTACTGAGAAGATTGGTACATTCAATCCTAACACCAATCCAGCTACTGTAGATTTGAATTTCGAGCGTGCTCTCTACTGGGTAGAGACAGGTGCACAGCCTACAGACACAGTTCGCAACATCCTCAAGAGCGAGGGCGTTTACTTGATGAAGCACCTCAAGGGTGGCGTTAAGAAGGGCGCATTCGACGAGGCTGAGGCTCAGAAGCGTTTCGACGCTTGGAAGTCTGGCAAGGATGCTAAGGCTACTGCTGTTCGCGAGGGCGACGCTAAGGCTAAGAAAGAGGCCGTAGCTAAGGAGCTTGAGGCTGAGAAGAAGATGAACGAGGCAATCGCTAAGAAGGTAGCTGACAAGAAGGCTGCTGCAGCTGCTGCTCAGGCAGAGGCTGAGGCTGCTAAGGCTGCTGAGGAGACTGCTACAGAGGAGGCTCCAGCTGAGGCTTAATCTTCTTTCGAGATTGAAAAATGTATAAGAGGTCGAGTCCCTTTGGGAATTCGACCTCTTTTTGTTTCTAAACTGTCTTTCATGGAAAATAGCGATAATACTTATAGGCATATCCTGAAATATACCGGGGCTTTTGCCAGTGTGCAGATGCTTGGGTTGCTCGTTGGTGCCATTCGCAATAAGTTTACGGCAGTCTTTCTCGGGCCTTCTGGCATGGGGTTGCTTTCTTTGTTCAACTCTACGGCATCTTTCATATCCAGTGCCACCAATCTTGGTATTCCCACGAGTGGCGTGAAAGTCATTTCCGATTCTAAGACAGCAGCTTCCGTCTCGTTGGTCAGAACCTTCAGTTTGTTGGCGGCGTTTCTCGGATTTCTAGTTTGCGTCTGCCTTGGACCTCTGCTCAATCTCTTCACCTTCTCCTGGGGCGACCACACCTTGCATTACATACTTTTGGCACCTACCGTTTTCTTTACGATTCTGGCAGGAGGCGAGACGGCGGTTCTCAAGGCTTTTGGACAGTTGAGGTCTTTGGCGATGCAGGCATCGCTATTGACTATCTTCTCGCTGTTGGTTTCGGTTCCTGTATATTGGCTCTATGGTGAGAGGGGTATCTTGGCGGTCTTATTCTTGGTGGCGTTTGCGCAATGGTTGCTATGCTTGCGATATTCTCGCCGAATCGTGCATTGGAACGTGGATTTCTCAATGATTGCGTTGGTTCGAGGCATTCCACTACTGCGTTTGGGTATTTCTTTTGTTTTGGCTGGCATGATGAATTCGGGTGCCGAGTTCCTGGTTCGTGCTTTCCTGAATACCCGTGGCGATCTAGAGATGGTGGGGCTCTTCAATGCTGGCGTTACCATCGTGGTGGTGTATGTGGGTATGGTGTTCTCGGTGATGGATTCCGATTATTATCCTCGTCTCTCCTCGATAGTGGGCAAGCGAAAGGAGGCTGGGGTAGTGGAGCACTGCAATGTTACGGTCAACCGCCAACTGGAGATGAATGTCTTGCTGATAGGTCCGATTGTCGCCGTGATGATATTGTTCCTGCCATTCATTATCCGTGTTCTTTATAGTGCCGAGTTTGGTGGAATGCTGTATATGTGTCAGTTGGCGGCAATGGGTATGCTTTTCAAGGCAGTTTATCTTCCGATAGAATATTTGCCGTTGTCAAGGGGCGAATCTCGGGTGTTTTTCTTTCAGGAGAGCTTCTGTGTCATCCTGTTGCTGGTCTGCGAGATAGGAGGTTATATGCTAGTGGACTCGGCTGTCTTTTTGGACAAGCTTCCGTCTTGGTTGCCGCATGATGTGGATGGACTGACGGGTTTGGGACTTGGTATCACCTTGGCATATATGGTAGAGAGCATAGCGATGTTGTTTTTCAGTCGTATCTATTATGGTTATCGGATGTCGCCTAGGGGCATGCAGTTCGGTGTGTTTCATTTCTGTGTGTTGCTGGTTCTGGCATGTGCGGCGATTGTCGACGGCGTGAGTTTCTCTTATTTTGCTCTCGCTGCATTGCTTTGTGTCGTGAGCATAGGCTTTAGCCTTTTTTTCATAAGGAAATTAACAAAAAATCCCCATGACCATTAGTCACGGGGATTATTTATTAGATGAAATCGAGAATTACTTCTTGTTCAGAGCCAAGTCGATGGCTACGGCGATAGCTACTGTAGCACCTACCATAGGGTTGTTACCCATACCGAGGAAGCCCATCATCTCTACGTGAGCAGGAACTGAAGAAGAACCTGCGAACTGAGCGTCAGAGTGCATACGACCCATGGTGTCGGTCATACCGTAAGAAGCAGGACCTGCAGCCATGTTGTCTGGGTGCAATGTACGACCTGTACCACCACCAGAAGCTACAGAGAAGTATGGCTTGCCAGCAGCAAGACGCTCCTTCTTGTATGTACCAGCTACTGGGTGCTGGAAACGAGTAGGGTTGGTAGAGTTACCAGTGATAGATACATCTACATCCTCGCTCCAGTTGATGGCAACACCCTCGCGTACATCATCTGCGCCATAGCAGTTAACCTTGGCACGAGGACCATCAGAGTAAGCGATGCGGTTAACAACCTTCAACTCGCCTGTGTAGTAGTCGAACTTGGTCTGTACGTATGTGAAGCCATTGATACGGCTGATGATCTGGGCAGCGTCCTTGCCAAGACCGTTCAAGATAACGCGCAATGGGTTCTTGCGAACCTTGTTAGCCATCTCGGCAATCTTGATAGCACCCTCGGCAGCAGCGAATGACTCGTGGCCAGCCAAGAAAGCGAAGCACTGTGTCTCCTCGCGGAGCAGGCGAGCAGCCAAGTTACCGTGGCCGAGACCTACCTTACGGTCGTCAGCTACAGAACCAGGGATGCAGAATGCCTGAAGACCGATACCGATAGCCTCGGCAGCGTCAGCAGCTGTCTTAACACCCTTCTTGATTGCAATGGCAGCACCTGCAACATAAGCCCACTTAGCGTTCTCGAAGCAGATACGCTGAGTGTCTTCACACATCTGATAAGGATCAACACCTGCGTCCTCGCAGATTTGATTAGCCTCTTCCAAGCTCTTGATACCGTTAGCATTAAGAGCAGCAAGAACTTGCTTCTCGCGACGTTCCTGACTTTCGTAACTTACTTTTCTAATCATATCTGTATCTCCTTATTATTCTTTACGTGGATCAATTGATTTAACAGCACCCTGCTCGGCAGTTGTACGACCGTAGCAACCAGTGAACTTCTTGACAGCCTCATTGGCATCCATACCGTTCTTGATAGCCTCCATCATCTTGCCGAGGTGAACATACTCATAACCACAAACCTGGTTGTCCTTATCCAAGAACTGCTTTGTGATGTAACCCTCTGTGAGCTCGAGGTAACGTGTACCCTTTGCTACAGTACCATAGAGAGTACCAGTCTGTGAACGAAGACCCTTACCGAGGTCCTCGAGACCAGCACCGATAACGAGACCGCCCTCAGAGAAAGCGCTCTGGCTACGACCGTAAACAATCTGGAGGAAGAGCTCGCGCATAGCTGTGTTGATAGCGTCGCAAACGAGGTCAGTGTTCAAAGCCTCGAGGATAGTCTTGCCTGGGAGAATCTCAGATGCCATGGCAGCTGAGTGAGTCATACCTGTACAACCGATAGTCTCAACAAGAGCCTCCTGGATAACGCCTTCCTTGATGTTCAAGGAAAGCTTGCAAGCACCCTGCTGAGGAGCACACCAACCCACACCGTGAGTATAACCAGAGATGTCTTTGATCTCTTTTGCCTGAATCCATTTTCCCTCTTCAGGAATTGGAGCTGGTCCGTGGTTAGGACCCTTAGCGACAACGCACATGTTGTCTACTTCTTTAGAATAGATCATATTCGCTAAAATTTATACTAATGAATATATAAATAATGTTTTCGACCACAAAAGTACAAAAAAACTTTGGAAAATACCTAAAAATAGGTATTCTTTTTAACTCTTTAACCTAATATTTAGATTTTTTCTTGGCTTTATGCACATTTTCATGTATCTTTGCAAACTGAAAATTGCAATTTTTATTAGATTATGATCGAAGTTAAGATAAAAGATGCCTTGCTGCAGCAGGCTGCCGAGGCAGGCATGGATGAGTTTGTGCAGGTTTTCGTGGATGCCGTCCGCGATGCGATAGGCGGCGAGCTCACTGCCGAGAACATGGCGCAGCTCAATAGCGACCAGATTACTCTCTTGGCATGGGACACCCTGCACGAGGAGATGATGGATGGGGGCATGATACAGCTCATCCACAATGGCTATGGTGCCTTCCTGTGGCTGAACCCTACCGACAAGGCTTTCCGCAACTGGGGATTGGCAGACCTCTCCAAGCTTATCAAGAAGAGTCATTTCCTCTATAAGTCTCATCACGACGACATAGAGGGGGAGATGACCGACGAGGAGTTTATGGCTCTCTATGAAAAGTATCCTGAGTTTGACGATTTCGACGATGAATTCGTAGAAAACGAGGAGCAGTGGACCAGCAAGGTGGCTTTTTACATCGACGAGCACATCGAGAGCTTTGCCACTATCATATAGGGGGTGATCATTTAAGAGAATGAGTATATTATTATATATATTAAGGTATAAAGGATTATGAACAAACAGGAACAGGAACTCCGCAAGAAGAGTCCTATACAGATACGCAACAAGAAGGCTTCGTTCGAATACTTCTTCGTTGACACCTATACGGCGGGCATTGTGCTTACAGGCACCGAGATCAAGTCTATCCGTGGCGGCAAGGCGTCGCTCGTGGATTGTTATTGCGACTTCTACCAGGGAGAGCTGTGGGTGAAGGGCATGAATATCTCGCCTTATTTCTATGGCTCTTTCTCCAACCATGAGGCGCGCCGCGACCGCAAGCTCTTGCTTACCAAGCGTGAGCTTCGCCGTCTCGAAGAGGACAGCAAGCAGCCTGGTTTCACCATCGTGCCTACGCTCGTCTTCATCGACGACCACGGCAGGGCCAAGGTAGACATTGCCCTCTGCAAGGGTAAGAAAGAGTATGACAAGCGACAGACCCTCAAGGAGAAGGAAGACCGCAGAGAGATGGATCGTGCCATCAAACACTTTTAGGATAATGGATATAAGAGAGATTATCAAAGACAAGATTCTGATTCTCGACGGTGCCATGGGCACGGAGATTCAGAAATACAACCTCACCGAGGAAGACTTTCGTGGCGATAGGTTTACGGAGATGCCGGGACAGATGAAGGGCAACAACGACATGCTCAACATCACGCGTCCCGATGTCATTTCCGACATCTATCGTCGCTATCTGGAGGCTGGCGCTGACATCATCACCGCCAACACCTTTTCCAGCCAGCGTATCTCGCAGGCTGACTATCACTTGGAAAACCATGCCAGGGAGATGGCTTTCGAGGGCGCGCGCTTGGCTCGCATCGAATGCGACAAATTCTCTACTCCCGACAAGCCACGTTTCGTGGCAGGCGACGTGGGACCTACCAACAAGACTTGCTCCATGAGTCCGGACGTCAGCGACCCTGCCGCCCGTGAAATCACCTACGACGAGCTTTTCGACGATTGTTGCGAACAAATCGACGGTCTCATCGAGGGTGGTGCCGACATCATCCTGATAGAGACCATCTTCGACACGCTCAACTGCAAGGCGATGATAGACGCAGCCCTCGCCATGATGAAGAAGCATGGCGTAGACTTGCCTATCATGATCAGTCTCACCGTGAGCGACTTGGCTGGCAGAACCCTCAGCGGTCAGACCGTGGATGCCTTCCTGGCAAGCATTTCCTCCTATCCGATTTTCTCGTTTGGCATGAACTGCGCTTTCGGCGCACCGCAGATGAAACCTTTCATCGAGCATATAGCCCAGGTTTCGCCTTATTATGTCAGCGCCCACCCGAATGCGGGATTGCCTAACGAGATGGGCGAATATGACGAGACTCCTGAGTCGATGGCTCCGAAAATTGCCGAATTCATCGACGAGGGCATTGTCAACATCATAGGCGGATGCTGCGGCACCAGCCCTGAGTTCATCGCCCGATATGCCGAGTTGGCAAAGGGCAAGAAACCTCATCAGGTGGCTGAGAAGCCTCGCTACATGTGGCTCTCGGGGTTGGACCTCCTGCAGGTAGACGACTCCGTGCATCTGCCAGTGGATGCTAGCCGCTTCGTCAATGTCGGCGAGCGCTGTAACGTGGCTGGTAGCAGGAAGTTCCTGCGTTTGATTAACGAGAAGAATTACGAGGAGGCCATAGGCATTGCTCGCAAGCAAGTGGCTGATGGTGCGGCTGTGGTGGATGTGAACATGGACGACGGCCTGCTGGATGCCAAGGCAGAGATGGTCAACTTCCTCAACATGATAGCCGCCGAGCCAGAGATAGCCAAGGTGCCTGTGATGATCGACTCCTCCAAGTGGGATGTCATCGTGGCGGGCCTGAAGTGCTGCCAGGGCAAGTGCATCGTGAACAGCATCTCGCTCAAGGAAGGCGAGGAGGTGTTTCTCTCGCATGCCCGCGACGTGATGCGCTATGGAGCGGCTGTCGTGGTGATGTGCTTCGACGAGATAGGCCAAGCCACTACCTTCGAGCGACGCATAGAGATAGCAGGGCGTGCCTACCACCTCTTGGTGGACAAGCTCGGCATGAATCCGCTCGACATCATCTTCGACCCTAACGTGCTCGCCATAGCCACAGGCATGGAGGAGCACGACAACTATGCCGTGGAGTTTATCCGTGCCACCGAGTGGATACATCAAAATCTGCCTGGCGCACATGTGAGCGGTGGCGTGAGCAACCTCTCTTTCTCTTTCCGTGGCAACACGTACATCCGCGAGGCGATACACTGCGTGTTCCTGCGCCACGCCCAGAAGGTCGGCATGGACTTTGGTATCGTAAATGCCAAGGCTAGAATGGATTACGATAAAATACCTAAAGAACAACTCCAACTCATCGAGGATGTTGTTCTGAATCGCAGGAAGGGTGCCGCCGACGAACTCATCGAGCTTGCAGCGGAAATCAAGGCACAGGCGGATGCTGCCAAGGCGGCTGCCAAGGCAGGCGGTGCGCCGCCAAAGAAGCCTGCTGATCCCGAATGGCGCAAGGAGAGCGTGGAAGAACGTTTGAAATATGCCCTGCGCAAGGGAATCACCGAGTTCTTGCAGGTAGACATCGACGAGGCATTGGCGAAATATCCACATGCCGTCGATGTCATCGAGGGTCCTTTGATGGATGGCATGAACCTGGTGGGCGAGCTCTTCGGCAAGGGCGAGATGTTCCTGCCCCAGGTGGTGAAGACCGCACGCACGATGAAAGCGGCGGTTTCCATCCTCCAGCCCCACATCGAGGCAGAAAAGCAAGGCGGCAGCACCTCGGCTGGCAAGATACTGATGGCCACCGTGAAGGGCGACGTGCACGACATCGGCAAGAACATCGTTTGCGTCGTGATGTCGTGCAACAACTACGACATCATCGACATGGGCGTGATGGTGCCTGCCGAGCAAATCGTGAGGAAAGCGATAGAGGAGAAGGTGGATGCCATCGGCCTGAGCGGACTCATCACTCCTTCGCTGGAGGAGATGGTGCATACGGCTCGTGAGATGCAGAAGGCAGGGTTGCGCATACCTATCATGGTGGGCGGCGCTACGACGAGCGAGCTGCACGTGGCACTGAAGATTGCGCCCGAATACGACGGTCCCGTCATCTGGGTGAAGGATGCCTCGCTCAATGCCGGCATCTGCGCAAGGTTTCTCAACGAGACCGAGTGCCCTAAGTTCATCGCCGAGCTGGAGGAGCGTTACGAGCGCCTGCGCCGTGAGTATCACGAGGAGCAGGTCAAGATAGCGTCGCTCTCCGAGGCGAGGAAGAACAAGTTGGAGTTGTTTTAGGATACAATATAGAAACATATTTTTTGTAAGGAAATGATAAAGACTGTTATTTTTGATATGGGTGGTGTCATCATCACCCTCGACAGCGAGGAGGCAAAGCGCCGTTTCGAGGAGTTGGGGCTCAAGGACTTCGACAAGCAGATGAACGTCTACACCCAGCAGGGCATCAACGGCGACCTGGAGGAAGGCAAGCTCAGCGAGGAGGAATATCGCGCCGAGGTGAGCCGACAGGTGGGCAGGGAAGTGAGCTTCGACGAGCTGAAGCATTGCTGGACGGGCTATGTGAAGGATGTGCCTGTGCGCAAGCTCATGACCATCCGCAACCTGAAGAAGCAGGGCTACCGTGTCGTCTTGCTCAGCAACACCAATCCCTATATGTCTTCCTTCACCGACAGCGAGGAGTTTTCGGAGGAAGGACGTCCGATAGGCGATTACTTCGATGCGATGTACCGTTCTTACGAGGTGAAGTACATGAAGCCCGACGAGAACTTCTTCCGCTACGTGCTGGGGCAGGAGCGGGCGATGCCCGACGAGTGCCTCTTCATCGACGATGGCGCTCGCAACTGCTGCGCCGCCTCCGAGCTGGGCATCTACACCTATTGTCCCCAGAACGGCGAGGATTGGTGCGACAAGATTTACAATTATTTGCACTAATTATTTTGCGCTCTGCGATAAATAATGTACTTTTGCAGTCGCAAAGATTAAAATATTAAGAAAATGGCTAAGAAGAAAAGATGGCATTGCTTGCCAGGTGAGCCTCTGACCGAGCTCGACAAGCAGGTGATGTATTGGGAAAACAAGGGCAAGCTAGTGCCTACCCGCGAATTGATTAAGACTCCAGAACAGATAGAGGGCATCCGCAAGAGCGGTGTCGTGAACACTGGTTGCCTCGATGCAGTGGCCGAGGCCATCCGCCCAGGTATGAACACCCAGGAGATAGACGACATCTGCATGCAGTATTGCAAGGACCACAACGCCATCCCTGCCTGCCTCAACTATCAGGGCTACCCTAAGAGCGTGTGCACCAGCATCAACGAGGTGGTGTGCCATGGCATCCCTAAGGAAGAGGACGTGCTCGAGGAGGGCGACATCGTGAACGTGGACATGACCACCATCGTGGATGGCTATTTCGCCGACGCCAGCCGTATGTTCATCGTGGGTGGCAAGACCACCCCTGAGAAGGAGCAGCTCGTGCGTGTAGCCAAGGAGTGCCTGGAGATAGGCATGGAGGTGGCGAAGCCTTACAGTTTCGTGGGCGACATCGGCCATGCGATAGAGAAGCACTGCAAGAAGTATGGCTATGGCGTGGTTCGCGACCTCTGCGGCCATGGCGTGGGCTTGCAGTTCCACGAGGAGCCAGAGGTGCTCCACTATGGCCATAAGGGCACGGGCATGTTGCTCGTGCCGGGTATGGTGTTCACCATCGAGCCAATGATCAACATGGGCACTTGGAAGGTGTTCATCGATGCCGACGACCCATACGGATGGGAGGTCATCACCGGCGACGAGAAGCCATCCGCCCAGTGGGAGCATACGCTCTTGATGACGGAGACAGGCGTTGAGATTTTGACACATTAATCACTATGGAACAGAAGGATATATATATATTAGGTATAGAGAGCAGTTGCGACGATACCTCTGCCGCAGTGCTCAAGAACGGTGTGCTGCTGAGCAATGTCACTGCCTCGCAAGAGGTACACAGGGCTTATGGCGGCGTGGTGCCAGAGCTAGCCTCTCGTGCCCATCAGCAGAACGTGGTGCCGGTGGTAGACCAAGCCATCGCCCGTGCGGGCATCAAGAAGGAAGACCTCTCGGCTGTGGCTTTCACCCGTGGGCCGGGCTTGATGGGCTCGCTCCTGGTGGGCGTCAGCTTCGCCAAGGGATTCGCTCGTGCGCTCAATATCCCGCTCATCGACGTGAACCATCTGCAGGGACATGTGATGGCGCATTTCATCAAGGAGAGCGACGACGACCAGACGGCTCCTCCGTTCCCGTTCATCTGCTTGCTGGTGAGCGGCGGCAACTCGCAGATCGTGAAGGTGAACGCCTACAACGACATGCAGGTGCTGGGCCAGACCATCGACGACGCCGCCGGCGAGGCGATAGACAAGTGTGCCAAGGTGCTGGAGTGGGGCTATCCAGGTGGTCCTATCGTGGATAAGTATGCCCGCCAGGGCAATCCGAAGGCCTTTACATTCGCCGAGCCACACATCCCGGGCATGAACTACAGTTTCTCTGGCTTCAAGACTAGTTTCCTCTATAGCCTGAGAAAGTGGGTGGCAGAAGACCCAGACTTCGTGGAGAAGAACAAGTTCGACCTGGCTGCCAGCATCGAGCATACCATCGTGGACATCCTGATGAAGAAGCTGCGCATGGCGGTGAAGCAGACGGGCATCAAGCACGTGGCTGTGGCAGGAGGCGTGTCGGCAAACAACGGCTTGCGCAATGCTTTCCGCGACCACGCCGAGCGCTTTGGCTGGACCATCTACATCCCTAAGTTCAGCTATACCACCGACAATGCCGCCATGATAGGCTGCGTGGGCACCTTCAAGTATCGTGATGGCGACTTCGCCACCATCGACCTTCCTGCCTATTCGAAAGTAACATTTAAGTAAAAACAGAGATAAAATGGAATTTGAGACAAAGATATTGAGCAAGGGCATCCAGGAGTTGCTCTACAATAGTGAGAAGACAATGGGCACAGCCGAGAGCTGCACGGGCGGTCGCATCGCCGAGGCTATCATCTCAGTGCCTGGGGCCAGCAACTATTTCAAGGGCGGCGTGGTTTCGTATGTGAACGAGGTGAAGGAGAACATCCTCGGCGTGAGCCACGAGGTGCTTGAGGAGCAGACTGCCGTTTGCGAAGAGGTGGCACGCCAGATGGTGCTTGGCACCATCAAGGCATTGAATGTAGACTATGCGGTTTCTGCCACGGGCGTGGCAGGTCCTACGGGTGGCACCCCAGCCATTCCTGTGGGCACCATCTACATCGGCTATGGTAGCAAGGACGATGTACGCGTGGTAAAGCTCGGTGAGGATTTCGGCCGCGACATCAATCTCGCAATCGCCACAAATACAGCGCTTAAGAGCATGCTTGGGTTCTTGAAGGAACATGCCGACGAACTCAAGAAAGAGGCTTAAAAGGGCATAAAAGACTTAAAGCTACCCCTAAAAGTATTAATAATCCTTAAAAGACTTGGTTCTTTTAGGGATTATTTTGTTATTACCGAAATATTTTGTAATTTTGCACTCTGTTTGGAATAGGTATCAATTAACGAATTACAAAATTAAAGATAGAAATGTCTAAGATTTGTCAAATTACAGGTAAGAAGGCACAGTTAGGTTGCAATGTGTCTCACTCAAAGCACCGTACAAAGAGAAGCTTTGATGTTAACCTCTTCAGCAAGAAATTCTACTATGTAGAGGAAGGTTGCTGGATTAGCCTTAAGATCAGTGCTGCTGGTCTTCGTCTCATTAATAAAGTAGGTCTTGATGCTGCCCTCAATCAGGCAGTAAAGAAGGGCTATGTTGATTGGAAGGACATTAAAGTTATAGGAGAATAAATATCATGGCAAAGAAAGCAAAAGGTAATAGAGTACAAGTTATCCTCGAGTGCACTGAGCATAAGAACAGTGGTATGCCAGGTACAAGCCGTTACGTGACTACAAAGAATCGTAAGAACACTCCTGAGCGTCTTGAGTTGATGAAGTACAACCCAATCCTTAAGAAGATGACTCTTCACAAGGAGATTAAGTAAGCTCGCTTACAAGTTTAACAAATTTATCAATTTAAATAGACTATGGCAAAGAAAGCGGTCGCTACCCTCCACGAAGGTAACATGGATGGTCGCGCATACACAAAGGTTATCAAGATGGTTAAGAGCCCTAAGACTGGTGCTTACGTTTTCGACGAGAAGATGGTACCAAACGAGGCTGTTAAGGATTTCTTCAAGGACTAATCTCCTTCTGGAAACATCATTGAATTAAGATTAAAATCGCAATTCAAATATAGCAATAAGGTCGCTACTCCATTGCGGAGTAGCGACCTTTTTCTGTTTTTAACAGCAGCTTGTGATGCCCAGCGTGGTGGCAGCCGCCGTGAGGATAGACAATGCTATCTTGAGGATTGTCTTCCATGTCTCAGTTCTGATCTTGCTCATAGCTCTAGGTGTTTTGGGTTAGTACTCATGTGTGTTTATTCCAGGTTTCCGTCCTCGCTGCCAGAGCCGCCGCTACCCGTGCCTGAGCCGTCGGTGGTGGAGCCGCCGCCAGTGCCTGGGTCTGTGGTGTCAGGATTCTCAGGGTCCTCCACGTTGTCCTTGTCGTTCGCCTTCACCTTCACCACTTCGCCGTTTCGGTCTACGCAAGTGATGTTGATGCTGGTGTTTTGCAGGGTTTGCTTGATGTCGGTGCAAGGGATAAAGATGAGTCGGCGACGACGGATGAGCTTGGTGCTCACGTCTTCAACCGATTTCACAGCCTCTGCCTGCAGGCCGAAGCGCATGGTGCCGAGTCCAGGGATAGGCACGGAATGGCCTTCTGTGGCCCACGACTTGAAGGCTTCTGCCATGCCCTTCCATGCAGCCTCCAGAATCACAGGGCTGATGTTGGTCTTGGCAGCCACCTCGCTGATCACCTTGTCAGGGTCGATGCGGTTGTAGTACTCCGACTGCATCACATACATGTACACTTCGTTTTCCTTACTTGAGAGATAGGCGATTTTCTTCTCTCTTGCTACAATGTTCATTCCCATAATTTAATATGTTTTTAGTTATTTGTTGGTATTATCACCTGTGTCCATCCCGTGGGCGTTGGTGATAGTCATTGTGTTTCAATGACAATGCAAAGATACAAAATTTGGGGGCCGAAATCAAGAGTTGTTCGCCACTTGCATCATTTTTTTTCATTTTTCTCTTTCTTGGGACTTATCTTTTCAAGGCTTCCGTCAAGCTTCTTACGATATAGCCGCCAGGGTTCAGGATGCTTCCTCTCGCTCTCATGTTGTTGGCTCGGATGAAGCATTCTCTCACGGCGTCCAGGTCGCTGACGGTAATCTTGCTGCACAGGTCGTCTGCCACATTCAGGCTCACTCCCCATTCCGAGTTGAGCAGCCGCTTGGTGGAGAATCTTTTCATGGCGAGGTCTTTTGCCACCTCGGCAGGCATCTCGTTGATGTCTTCCTGTCGATACTTGATGTCGAAGACCACGAGGTGTCCATACATTCCAGCCACAGGGTTTCTCAGTTCTTCCACCTTGTGGATGCAGTAATAGTCTATCATCTTCAGGTCATAGGCGTTACGGATTTCTCGCTCGGCATCGTCGAGCTGCTTGTAGCACAGGTTGCCAATACCTCTATATATGGCTTTCGTGGTGAGCAGGTTCAGCACCTCTGGCGCTTTGAATCGGGTGTAACCTTGGCGCAGCCTGCCTTCGATGAGGAAGTAGAGGCAGCGCGCCGCTTGTGTATGAAAGGCGAAGTAGACGTCGAGGTTCAGCTTGTGATAGCCTAGGTCGATGTTGTAGTAGTATTGCATCACAGGGAAAGGCATCTCCAGCACGGCATACTTCTTCTGCCCCCTGGTCTCGGAGCGCACGAAGCGATACAGATAGTCGAACGTCTTGTACTTCAATATCTTCTGGGTGCAGTCGCCTGGGTCTGGTTCGGTCGAGGGGATGGCTACCGGCTTTTCGCCGATGCTCTTTAGGTTTTTCTCCAGGTTGGGGTAGTGCTGCTTGCAGGGCTCCAGTTCATTGTAGGGGATGATGATGCGCCGCATGAAGTCTACGTGCTCAAACTTGTTGGGGTCGAGCTGGCCATGGTGGGCTTGCTGGTTGATCACTTCCTTGATGCCTTTCTGGTCGAAGGCATCGATTCTCATCAGATACTTTTGCTCTTGTGCCGTGTAGATGGAATGCAGGGCGCAATGCACGCCTAGGTTTTGGATTACTCCCCAAGGCTTTGGTTCTTTCATTCTTTTCATTTTTAGTTATTAGAATGTTTAAAAAATATAGGGGTGGAAATGAAAAGAGAAAGATAGTGTAGGCCATGTAATCTTTGCCATGAATCATAGGGGAGTTTTAATGTGAGAATCCCCATATCTTAGCATCTACCTATTACTGCCTAGACTAGGATTCCCTCCATGTCACACCCCTGTTTGTTATTTTATACGTACAGGGTATGTGCATAGAATCTCTAGCCTAAACTTGCAATAGGTTTTACGTTTCCGAAGTTTCTCACCTCTTCGGGCGTTTAAGATTACAAATTTAGCATTGATAATAGCATCTTGGCAATCTATCGCTAGAAAGCCGTAATGTCTGTATGCGCTGCAAATTTAAAACAATTTTCTGATAAATGCAAATTTTTTGCAACTTTTTTTTCGATTTTTTTGAAAAACTCTAATTTTCTGTTGAAATCCTAAAAAAAAAGAAATGGTCATGACCATTTTTCTCTCTTTTTTCCATATATCATATAATCATAATACTAGTGGCGCATATTTCGGCGGATAACCCATTGATTATTAGAGGGATGAATGTTCTCTGTCCGCCTGATGTGTAACCCTCTGCTGTAAATCTATTTTCAAATGTTATAGTTTTTTGCGCCCACATGTTACCTTTTCTATCCTTTGCATCTGTCATGTTACCCTGCATGGGGTGAAGGATAACAAATGTTAATTTATTGGGCGTATCGTCGCTTATCGTTCGAAATCGGCAGGAGCTTGCCGAAGAGAAGGCGTATCTTTGCATCGATTTAAAAACTTAAAAGATTACTATTATGACTAGAAAGATTACTATGATTGTGGTTCATTGCAGTGCCACTCGCTGCGATCGCCCTTACCCAGTTCAGCAACTCTTCCACGACCACGTGGAGGTGAACGGTTGGCGATTCATCGGTTATCACTATTACATCCGCACCAACGGCAGGGTGGAGGAGACTCGACCGCTGGAGCGTGTAGGGGCTCATGCCGTGGGATATAATGCCCACTCCATCGGCATCTGCTATGAGGGCGGACTCGACAAGGACGGCAACATTGCCGATACGCGCACCGAGGCCCAGAAGAAAGCGATGGCAGAGCTTGTATATCGGCTGAAGCAGCAGTTCCCTGCCATCCACACCGTTCTGGGCCATCGAGACTTGCCTGGCGTGCAGAAGGCTTGCCCGTGTTTCGACGCCACTACCTTGCAGCCACTGTTACATCAGAAATGCAAACCTTAAAGAATGTATTTTTTCTTGGTAATAAGCGTTTTCTGTCGTAACTTTGCCTACGAAAACAAGAAGACTTGAATACACGAGTTTTAATATCTAATAACTAAAAACTTAAACCTTATGCAAATTGACAAACAAAACCTCGTGGCACGTAGAATGATGGGTAAGCAAGAGCTTGCCCATCTCTACTTTCCCCATTATGCGGCAGGCAGCCCTGCCGCACGCAATGAGTTGATGGCTTGGGTGAAGCGTTGCTCACCTCTGTATGAAAAGCTCATGGAGTTGGGCTATAAGCCTGCACTTCATGGCTTTACTCCCAGGATGGTAGATTTGATCTTCTACTATCTGGGAGAACCTGATGGGGTGTAAAAAAGTTTACATTTTTAGGAAACTCAGAAAATAGGCTTAACAGAAAAAACAAAAACTCTTAAGTAACAGTAAAAAAATAACTTGGTACAAAAATGCTAAGCAGATTTGCACCTAACGACATAGT
>CAVKXW010000072.1:0-16550 GCA_963660215.1 Bacteroidaceae bacterium
TATAGCCTCCTGCATATCATTTGTATAATTGTAGAAGATGATTTAAACCAGCGGGTTTAAAGTGATGATGAACAACAATTAGTAAATGATATATAAAATGAAAAAGTTATTTATGATGGTCATCGCTAGTATGATGGCCTTAGGTATGGTGAGTTGCAGTGCGTCTGATGACGATTTCTTTGGCGGAGGCCAATCTACTAGAGCAGATGGCGCAGCCACAAGTGCGGGATTCTCTTTGCTTAGCTACCAGATGACAGCAGGCTCGGCAGTCAATGAAGGGTCTAACCTCAATGGTGAGAACAATGAGAAGTTGGTTTGCAAGGTTCTTCCTGGTGGTCAGTTGATGTTGACCCACAAGAATGTAATCTTCGACGAAGGCACGGACATCAAGTTTGCAACTCAGTTGGTTGGCAATAAGTTAATCATTACCGAGACAGGCGATTACGGCAAGTCGGGTAATTATGGTTATTACACGCTTGTTGCCAAGGTAGGAACGGTAAAGGATGGTGACTATGTGATTGTGGTAAAGAGAAATGACCACATACGTGAGGAGTTCAATATGCATTACGACTCTTCCAAGGCAAAATAATTAAATCGGGGATTTCCCCTATCGCGATTTATGTAAAATAGATATGTAATAGAATGGATAGTAAATGATAATAAATGGCCAAATAGATAGTAAATGATAATTATTGTATCGTATGTCGCATAGTCGACCAGTCTAGTTTCTTTTTTCAAATATAGCGTAACCTATGAGAAACTATTGGGCTTGCATTACGCCGATGAGCATTTCGGGCGTGCAATCCTTCAGAATCACTTTGTTCCCTTTGTCCAGCAAGTAGATAGTAGGCATCGCCTTGAGACTATAGATGGTGCTCAAGCGTTCGTCCGCTACAATTCTCAGCATCTTGTAGTCTGCAGGTATTTGCTGTTTGTTCAGCCACTCGGTTATCTTGTGGCAATTCTCGCATTCTGGGTCGTAGAAGTATAGGATAACCTTCTCGTCTTGATAGTCGGTCAGTTGGTGCATTTTGCCATCTTCCAGTTTGAAGGATATGTTGTTGGCGATGGAGCCAGGTAAGTTTTTCTTTGCGGCTTTCCACTTGAAGTCGATGCGTTCTTTCTCCGTCTCGTCGAAGTAAGGCGATTTCTTCATCTCGGCAAGGAAGAGACTATAGACCTTGTCGTTGCGCATAGGTGACTGTGGGTCTTCGAAGTAATGCTCTATGAGGTTGCTGAATCTCTCTCGGGCAGGCTCCTGGGTGTATGCCTTGGAAGAGAAGGCAAGGATGCCTTTCAGGGCAATCTCCTCGTTGAATCGTTCCAGTATGTCGATGAAGTTGACGAATCCTTGCTCTGTGATTTCCTCATTTTTCAGCAACAGGGTGTCACCGAACTGATAGTTGTCCCAGTAGTGCTCGCTCAGGTATGTGGCGCGCTGCTCCACGCTGCGCAGGGTGTCTGGAAGCGTAGGGTAGGGGAATGCGTCCTGCGCCTTTGCAGGTGTCAGAATGCAGGTTGCCATGATGAGGCATAAGATAAGTGTTCGTGTCATAATTTCATCTGTTTTATCTTCGATGCAAAGATACGGTTTATTACTGAGACTAGCAAGAATTTTGTAGAAAAAGTCGTGGAATCATAGAAGGTAAGTCTCCTCGGCAACTACGATTCCAACGACCAGTCTAGTTTTGTTTTCGCATATTGTCTAATAGTAAATGATAATAATGCATATATTTGATGCTTTACCTGTTTTTTTTTGTTTTATTACTATTTCTGAACCTTGATGCAGCGGACGGAACCAGTTGCATCCCAAGAACTGACATTCATCGTGAACACTCCGTTGTAAGTCCATGACTTTCTGAAGTCTGTGTTAGAAAATATGGTCCTGCAGTATGTGTCTGTGATTTTACTGGCATCCACTAGATACATGATAGACAGTTCTCTTTGGTTGGGAACTCTCCACGTTTTGTCCCCATTCTCGCTGTAGTTGTTGTAGCATTTGAACGTGCCTCCCACTACATTCTGCTGAGTTGGTTTAACGCCAGTCCATACCCATGAGTTGTACCTGTTGTTCCAGTATCTTTCACCATAATACTTGTCGCTCGCAATCTTGAACTTTTGCGCAGGCTTATTGCCGTCGGAGCGTTCAGTGTGGGAATTCAACTCACTTTGTTCCCCAGTCGTGTTCAAAGCCTTTTCGTCAACCTTGTTGAGTGTTACCAATGAATTCGTGGTGTCGTACGTGTAGTACTTGTCTGGAGTTTGGTTATACCCTTCGTCGTTGGACTTTAGGTTGCGTAAACAACGTACCAGTTTTGGAGGGTAAGCAGTGTTGCTTGAAGTGTAGTTGTTGGTTGCCATACCTTCTTCAGAGAAATAGGTGTTCTGATTATGGGTAGAGCTATAATACAACATTCGGTCTGATTCCCCCTTGAGTGTAGAGGTCGCTTTGTTGAAGAGCTTGGCCTCCGTACCCATCACTTCCTCACCAATCCAGATGCCTACGTATTGTGCGATGGTAGGGGCATACCAACGGATTTCGTCGTTGCTGATGATTCCGTCTCCATTCAAGTCTCGGTTTCTTGACATACAAGCCTTTATCAGCGATGTGTTGCTTTTGAGCTTATCCCATGTATCTGTTGTTGTGCTGATGTCTGCAACCATATTGCTTCTGCCGTTCCAGGAGTCAGTACCCAAAGAATTATACTTTGAGCCACCTCCGTTGGTACTGAATCCGCTCTTCCCTTCCTCATCATTGATGGTTTCGCATCCGTATGCTGTGATGCTTCCTGCCAGATTTCTGTTGTAGAAGGTCTGGATGTTGTATTGGCTCAGACCATATTGCGCCTTGGCGTACACGCTTCGTCCATCCTCGCTTGTCTGCACCTCGTTGGCTACATAGAATGCTCGTTTATCCACGTCGTTCACATACTTATCCCACGAGAGCTTGGAGTAATAGTTCTCGCTGATAAAGCAAGTGGCATCGAGATAGTAGCTTCCTTTGCTATTGTCGTAGCCCGACCAGAAGGATGAGGATGCTGTTTCAGCGTTGTCGTAGAGATACTTCAAGAAGCCTTCTATGCTGTATAAGTCGCTGGCATACTTAGTGCCAGGATAGCTGCAAGCCGTTCCTCTGTTGTCGTTGGCTGTGCCGTATGTGCTAGTAGAGTTGTCTCGGCTGCACTTGGTGGCAAACTGAATCCAACTGGTATCTACGTTGTTGAGGCTTCCTGTGGTAGAGGCTCCCACGTTCATCACGTCGGTATGCTCGCCCAAGGCATAGACTTGATAGAAATATCCCAAACCAGCTTTTTTGAGTTCCTTGATGTCTTCCTGGTAGAAGCGCATTACCATATACTCGTAGTGGCTGTCCAAGGTTAGGTTCTTGCCCATATTGCCATATTCCAAGACCACACCCTCTGCGCCTGGCTGCTCATTACCTTCCTTCTTGGCTTCCACGATGATTTTGTCAACGCCAGCCACGGTGATGTTGAAGGTGTATTTGCAGTTGCGCTCCACGTCATAGTTGTTTGCGTCTTTGCTGCAGTCGCCCAGGTGGACATAATAAGTAACGTCGGCACTCCTTGTGATTCCAGTTTTGGTCTCTTCGTACTTTCCTTTCAGTACCACGTATGTTCCGTAAGCAGGGGCATTGGTGAAGACTTTAGGAATGCTTTGGCTGTCATCCTCACGCTCAGGCTGGGTGCTTACATTGTGGATGGCATCCTGCAGATTCTCAGGAAGATAGACCTCGAAAAATGGAACGCCTTTTTCCACATCGTTCACACCAAGGGTAAAACCAGTGATGTCACTCACGCTCTGAGTCTTTACTCTGCTGTTTCCATCTATCTTTCCTATCAACGCGCCATCCTTTGCGATGTTCATGATGTCGTAAGTTGCCAACTTGAACGAGCGAGTCACGCCATCACCCGTCTGTGGCTTGATGGTGAACTTCACCTTTGATACGATGCGGCTCAGTCTGATGGCGTTGTCGCCGTTGGCGATGGCTCCATTTGAAGTGATGTTCACTAATTTGCCTTCTTGCACGGCACCACTCATCAAGAATGCACTTGAAATCTGAATGGTGTTGTCGTTGTTGCGATTGAAGGACAAAGCCTTCAAATTGTCGAGGGTGAAGTCATAATCACCTGCCTGCGCCTTCGTCTCGACGAGGTTGATAGGCAGTTTTCCGTCCTCGATGGTTCCATTGCTTGTGGCGACAGGGTAGAGACCTGTCGCAATGTTTGCCACGGCATAGATGTAGGCATCGCCTGTCCTCGTCTTGATGCCAGGGATGTTTCCCCTCTTGCTGTCGCTAGTGGTTTGGTCTAGCTGGTTGGCGTCATCGATGCCCTTGTAGCCCTTCAGGTTGCCATTGCCATCAAAGATATAGATGTGGAGATTGTCGAGGTGACGCTCCTCTGCATCCGTGGCGCGGGAGTTGACCACGATGTCTCTAGGGGAAACATCCGAATAGGTCAACGAAATCGTAACCTCGTCCTGCTGCTGCTGTTCTGTACTCGGAAAAATGTCTTCCGAGCACCCGCAGAGCAGGAGAGCCACTGCCGTGAGCATATATGCTAATTTCATTACTTTCTTCATGTTATGATTCCTCCAATGGTTTAATTAAATGTGATGTCGGTGGCTGTCTTCTGGTTCCAGTTCGCCACATAGTACTGCAAGGTGAGGTCGGTCTCCGAGTCTCCCAGGAAGTAACCATATACCACCAACTCGTGGTTGCGGTAGGCATTGGAAACTTCGAAGGTCGCCGACTTCTCTTCTCCGCTCTTGCTAGACTTGTAGTAAATCTTTCCCGTGAGCGGTTTGCCAGTCTCTCGAAGATAGCTCCTGTAGCTTTCCTTTACGGCTGTGCTGAGGCGGGTCATGTAGTCTTGTGCTGCCTCGCCTGTCTGTCTGACGTAAGTGGTCGGGTCGCTTACAGCATGGATGTCGCTTGTTGCCACGCCTCCGAAAGTCAATTTCTGGTTGAGGTAGGCGAGGCTTTGCAGATTGCCAGTCAGTCCTTGGGTCGCCTTCTCTGCATCCGTGGCAGCCTCTGGGAAAACAGGGCTTGTGCTGGCTATCACGCTCTCATCCACTTCTATCTTGGTGATTTCCACACCTTGTGTGTCTTTGTTGTCCTTGCGGGCAAAGAAGAAGTGGAGCTTCGAAACGGCTCTGACCAATGGCACGCTCACTGGGTTCTGGGCTGCCTGTGTCTCGGAATCCGAGATGTTGTCCTTCACGTTGATGTTGGTGATGGCACGGGATATAGGCAAGCCATCCGAAGGTACGGCGGTGGTCTGCGCCGTGCCGTCCTCCGTATTGATGCCGAACGGATTGCTGATGACGGCGGTTTCCAAGTCTGCACGTGTCAGCGTGTTGAGGTTGCTTCCGTTCAGCACTCCGATGCTCTCGGCATTGAGCAGGATGTAGAGGTCGATGTTTTCGAGTCCTTCAGCCGTTTTTCGTAGCAACTTCATGCTTACTCGATGAGTGCCTTTCTCGTTGAGTCCGGTCTCGGATTTGAATCCTATCGGCATCGCACTTTTGTCGGTGCCGCTCTTGAAAGCCCAGACTCTGATGCTGTATATTTTTTCCTCCTCTTCTGGCGAAGGGGCTGTCTCGTCCTGCCCGAGCGTTTCGCTTGTGCTGGCTGCGGCACTAGCAGAGGCGTTGGCTCTGGCTTGGGCTGTTGGAGTGGATACGTTCAGGTTGATGTAGGTATCACTCTGTCCAGCAGTTGTATCTGTGTAACCGTCCGACATACATGATGTGAGTGTCAGGGCTAGCAGCAGGGTGGGTGCCGCTGCTGCCATTCCCCTCATAATGTTCGTCAGTCGATTCGCACAGTGTTTTCTCTTTGCGAAATCGAACATAACTTGTGTCTCCTATCTTTTACTTATACTTATACTTTTCTCTTTTGAGTAAATTCTGTTTCTTGAAGGTGGCTTTACTTCAGCTCTGCGTCCTGTAGGTTAAGAACCCAGCCGTTTACCTTGATTCGGGCATCCATGTTGTAGCTGGTGCCTGGGCTAGGAACGTAGAATACCAAGGTGTAATGGTCTTGGCGGTCGAGGTATTCCTGCGAACCCCATCCCTTGTCGGTGCGTTCGCCGCAGAGGGCGAGGAACCAAGGCAGGGAGTGGTTGAAGATGACCTTGTTGGTGCGCTTGTCGGTGATGACAATGCGCTTGTCGTCATACTCCTTGCTATCGGTGCTGCGGGTGGTCACGTCGTTGGTGCGCTCGAACATTCGGGAGGAGGAGAGGTCATAGACCAGTGCCTTGTCGATAGGCTCGCCCTCCACCTCGGTGTTGCCATTGGTGTTCACCACCAGCTTTTCCTCGTATGGCAGGTAGGTGATAGGCTTGTTCTGCTCCACGCCCGATTCGTCTTTCACCTTGTCGCCCTTGTAGTCGAGGAGGGCGGCGGAGCCCTTGATTCTCACGTCGAAGTTCTCGGCTACAAACCCCTGTTGGTCATTGTCGTATGGGAGCATCACGATGCGATAGGTCTTGGTACACTTCATCAGGCTCAGTTCGCCCTGGGTGTCCTTGGTGCCGTTGAAGCTGAGTGAGGTCTGGGCGGTGTAGAGGGCGGTGAACTTCTTGTTGTTGACGGATGCCTCGCCGTCTTTCTTGCCCATTTCCTCCTGTAGGTCGTCGATGGTGGAGACTCCCGGGGTCAGTTGGGTGAAGCTGAACTCCATTTCGTCGTCGCCGTCCGCCCTGCTGGTGGGTTGTTTGTCACGAGCCAGACAGACGAAGGTGTATTTGCCCTCTTGCAGGTCGGTGATGTCCATGCAGTGTCCTGTTTCGAATTTTTCCGCCGACTGCGTGTAGGTATCGAAGTACTTGCCGTTTTTGTCGAATACATACACGTTGAGGTTTTTCACTTCCTGTGAGAGCGCGTCGGCGTTCTCTACATTATATGTATAGTCGAACTTGAGCGACACCTTGGCGGCGGGACAGTTGGTCAGGTCGTCTTTCATACATGATGAAAGCGATGAGAGTGCGATGGCTGAGATACAAACCATTTTGCAACCGTTTTTGATGATGGCATGTTTCATATCGTTTGGATTTTATAGTTTCTTTTACTTATACTTTTCTCTTGCTGGTATGTTGTGTGCCGTGGTTTTTGAAAATCTAGCCTGCGGCATCCTTGCTTTCTTCTTTGGGTTGTGCTGGTTTATGATAGCACGATAGGGGGATATTCCCGTCGTTGACTCGACGGCTGAGTCTTTTTTGTAGTCTCTCGGAGGCTTCCGCCTCCGAGAGATGGAAAGAACTTTATTATGTCAAGTAATTGATATGAGGAGGGATGCTGGGCATCCCTAGAAGACTATTATTCAGTTTTAATTACTGCAAGTTAACATCCTGAGTGTTGAGAACCCAAGGGTTTACAGAAACTGTTACATCGAGATAGAACAATGCCGTCTTGTCTGGTGTACCATTAGGAACCTGTGCACCTACGTTGAAGATGTTGTTGACAGTCAACTGGTAAACAGAGTTACGCTGTATAGCATTCTTGTAACCAATGTATTGGTCCTCAATTACAGTATTGTAGTATGTCTTACCTTCGTTGAATACTTCAATGTCATAAGCCTTGCGGAATTCATCCAATTTAGATTCTATGTCCTTTGGATTTTCTTCGTCTTCGGTTGGTTTAGCTTTTGCTTCTGTCAATTCTGCTACTAATTGATCTGCGCTCTTACCATTGAAGAGACCCGGTACATCACCATAAGCATTGAGAATTTCTGCAAAATTGCTATAAAGAATATTGTTGTAGCGATAGAATGTACCGTCTTCGAAGTCAGCTTCTGCTTTCAACTCATCGTTTAAAGTAACTTTGTACTCGAAATACATTTTTGTTGCATCTGTTTCAGAATTGTTCTCGAATACATAGTCCTTATGACCGTCCTCTTCTAATGGGATGAAGAACTTATCATTTTCAAGTTTGGTCGCTGTACCGAAATCACTTGAAGCCTGCTGGTAGGTGATACCTGTCGGAATGTTAAGGATGTTGTTCGGTATTTTCTCTTCCCAATTTTGCATGATGTAGCTCTTGTTTGCCAAGTTAGAGATGGCATAGCGAGTTAACTTCAAGCTTTCTACTTTTTCAAGAGCATCCTTCATCGCTTTCTTCTCAGCTTCTGTTGCAGAGATATTTTCCACTTCTTCAATATTGGTAATTGTATTTTTACCAACCTTTGGCTGGTCGATGCGAGCTGTTATGCGCTCAATCTTGATTGGTGCTCCAGGAACAGCTTCTGCATTGTCATCTTTTTGGTATTTGATTTGAGCTGGGGTGTCGCTATTTTTATTCTTATCCTCGAAAACAACAGTGTAACCACTTCCGTTGACTGAAGCATCATTCTGGTTGAACATAGCGAATTCATTATCAGTATCGTATGGCTTAGCAAATTTTTCTCCTGTGGTAAGAATACCAGTGTTGGCCCATGGATCTTCCGCAGTTGTATTAGCCAGGAAGTAAACCTTGTATGTGGCACCTGCTGCAACATCCTCTACTTCTATTTCTAGCCGAGTTGTACCTTCTTTACCTTGTGATGGAATTTGGGAACTCTTCCATTCTGTAGAAGATATAGTCTTGCTCCAAGCTTTTTGCCCATTAGCGTCAACTAAGTAGAAAGTTCCACTGGTCACATCAGACTCGGCAGCTGTTGCTTCGAACTCGTTCTTCTGCTCAGTTCTTGTCCCATTGCTAGTAGGAGTCTGTACTGCCAATGTCATATAGAAGCTGTTCACCTTTGACTGACCTGTACCAGTGCCACCACCCAAATCATCATCACTGCTGCAGCTAGAGAATGACAAAGCTGCTGCTGATACCAAGCTCATGACGAGCAAATTCATTTTCTTCATAATCTTTTACTTATTAAATTATACAATTCTAGTTGTCTTTAGAGTTTTGGCGAATCCCATGAATCTCTAGGAGTATCCACGAGATTCGCACTGGGTAATTAAAGCTAATTCTTTCTTTTCTTTTTCTTCATTCATTTTTTTAGTTTATATGATTGTTACTACTTATTCTTCTTTTACTGGAATCCTACTCAACGAGTTGGCTTACCTTGTCGAGATTCTCCTGCGCTCCCTTCAATCCGCCATCCACTGCCTTCTGGAAGTATAGCTTGGCGGTTTCGTAATCCTCGTTGAGGACGGCGAGACAACCACGGGCGTTGTCTGCCTCGGCACCAGTGCCAGCTTTCTTCAAGTACTTCTCCGCACTCACCTTGTCGCCTCGGTCGATTGCCGCAAGGGCGGCGTTCAGGTTGGCGAGCTTGTCCTCTGGGAACATCTTTACTGCCGTGTCGAATACGTTGTTGTATTCCTCGCTTCCCTTAGGATAGCTGTTTGCCACCATATACATCTCTTGCAATGAGAGCTTCTGTGGACGGGTCTTTATTACCTTGCGAGCCTCTTCGAGATTGAATGCCTTCACGTCGTACTCGATGGTGTAGTCCGTGCGGCGCAAGCTAGGCCAAACCTTATCCACGAGATGGCGGAATGCTTCGCCAGCCTTGGCTGCGAGCTGCTGTTCCTTTTGGTCAGGAGTCAAGTCGCTGTTGATGATCTTGAGAGCCTGTTCCTTCTGAGGAATGCTGTGACTCTGGATGTACTCCAGTGTGCCGTCCCAATCCTCGGCGGTGGATTCTATCTTGAAGAGCTTCTTGTCTATCGGATAAGTCTTCAACAGATATTGAAGCAAAGCCTGGGTACGGTTGCGAGAGAGCTTGTCGTTGTTGGCGTAGTTGCCGTCAGGCGATGCGTAACCGTGGAGTTTGATGCCAGTGATGGTGACATCCGGGTCGTTCTTCACGAGGTCGAGCGTCTTCTGGATGTTGGCAAGCTCGGTGGCGTTGTCGCCCAGTTCCTTCACGATGTCCCACTTGTTGATGCGGAAGTTGAGTCGTGCCGTGCCGTTCTCCTGTCTCACCTTCACAGCCTCTGCCTTCGGCTCTACGTAAGCTTGGTAGAGTTGCTTAGGAGTAACGAGTGCCTCGCCGGCTGGGGTGAGGATGTTCTCGGCTAGGAGTTGCTGATGGCATCCGCAGGCATCATGGCTGATGGCAAACTGCGAGTTCTTCATCCAGTCTTGATATGGGGCGGTGTAAGCGTAGTGGAGCGTCTGGGGATGCTTGTTCTCACGCTTGGCAACGATGAGCGGATTCGGGGTCGCCGTCTGCTTGTTGCGCTGGTAGTAGATGTATCTCTTGTTGCCCATCACCTCCACGGAAGGCAGTTTCAGCGTGTCGTCTCCATTGTAGATGAGAGGGGTGCAGACGAGTCCCTTGTTGCTGGCAAGTTTCACGTCGTCCAGGTTCAAGTCCATATACACGTTCACCTTGTCGCCCTTCTTCTTGATGTCCTTGTTGAGGATTTTTATATCCTTGGAAGCCTGTACCTGAGCGATGGCGGTGGTGCCAAACAAGATGCTGAGGCTGACGGCTCCGATTGTGCTGCTGATCATCTTATATGTGTTCATAATCTTCTGCGTTTAGTGATTCAAATACGATTTAGAAAACATACACCAGGTTGAGTGCCGCCTTGGTAGGGCCTACGTAGTGATGCGCCTTGTCGTTCTCGAGTTTCTCGCCACATCTAGGACACTCATACTTATCCGACTTGGAATATACGTAGCCCACTCCGAGTTCAGCCTCGAAGTTCCAGTGCTTCGACAGTGCCCAGGTGTAGCCGTATGCCACGCCCGCGCCAACGAACCAACCTTCGTATCGGTAATCTTTCAGTTTGGAGAAATCGGTGCCGAGAAACTTGAAGTCAAGGTCCACGTTACCTATATTATGAGAACCTCCCAGGGCATGGAAGCCGATGAAAGAGCCCATCATCTTGTTGCAGAACCAATATCTAGCTTCTGGCTGAACAAGCCAGTGTTGCCATTTCTTGTTCTTAGAAAATGTCCACGGGTTGTAGTTGCCGGATACATCCAATGTCCATTTCGGGGAAAGGCCGAATTCAAGACCCAGGTTCATGGTGCTTGTCGCATCATAAAGGAGGTTTGTCTTCAAGGCCACCTTCTGAGCGATGGCGGGGCAGATGAAACTGCCCACCGCCAATAGTGTAATAAAAAATCTTTTTTTCATACTCAAACCTTTTTTCATTTAATAAAGATAAGAGAGCCTCTGGATGGTTAAGGAAGAGACGCATCATCATCTTTTACTTATACTTATACTTACTTTTTTCTTTTACTCATCTTTATCATCTACTGCCTTATCATCTACTAATCGTCTTTTTCTTTTGCGCTCGTAGCACGAAGGTAAACGATTGTTTTGTTCGCTTGCGTTGATGACCTGCTTCGATTTTTCGATTGCAAATTTAGGGAATTTCGGAATAAGTTCCAAGAAAATGTGCGCCTAAAAATGCTGAAAAGTGAAAGTGGACATACGAATACTACACTGAAAAATACTGAAAATGCCCTTTTTTCTCAAAAATCCACTCGTTTTTGAGGCTTTTTCCAAAGATTTTCTTGTTTTCCAAAAAATAGTTGTATTTTTGCAGCAGAGAAATTGTGATAGAAAATTTGTGAAATTTAGACGGTTCACTGTTACCCCCCCCAGACCGTGAGAAAACCGAAACTCGACAACTGAAATCTTTCAATTTGAAAGTGGAAGCTCTTTCATATTGCTGATTTTCCTTGATATGTCTAGATAATTCGTTCTCATTTTGAGCGTTTTTAATATACTCTCTATCAGATTGAAAGTTGCCTAATGGAGAAGTTTGGGTTTTCTCACAGTCTCCCCCTAAAAAGGGCATGCAGATTGAATCAAAGATAGTAACAACGCATTTAACGAGAAGAATTATGATGAATGCTAAGAACAAACTTTGGCACCTGTACATTCGATTGGAGTGTCATTTGTGTCCGGAATTCTGTGGGGTGGTGGATCGCCGAAGGGTGATTGCCTATGTTCTCTTGTCTGCAATCGAATTGTTGATCATCCCTTATCATTTCGTCCTGTTCTATTTGATGGGATTATGGGGGGGCAATTTCTACAATACGGTGCATACGATGGCGTTCGCCGTTTTGCAGTACTTGATATTGAGTCGCAAGGTGGTGTTCAGAGACGGCATTGCGATGCTCTATTTGCTGTCCTTCCTCAAACTGGCGGTTGACAGTTTCCTCTTCTTGCACGATGGGAATAGCCAGGACAACATCAGCGTGATAAGCAATATTTTCGTTATGTTTATCCTCGCCCTCACTTCCATGAGCCAAAGACTCCAGCGAACAGCACTTGCCATCACGATAGGTTTGCTGCCCGTGGTGGCAGTGGCGGTGTCGCACACCGAGCTGCGAATGCTCTTTTTCAGCGGCAAGGGTATGGCGGTGGGTTTCTTGATGATCTTGTATGTATGGCTATACAATCAAGACTATGTTACCTCCGAGGGGCTTCGAAAACCTCGGCAACTGATGGAGGAAGAGAAAAAGGCACTGGAAATGCTCGCCAACTTGAAAGCCGAAGAGAAGAACTTGGCGGAAAACCTGATGAAACGCCTAAGCAAGGAACAGCAACAAAACATCGTAAACCTGGCGGCAGAGCAGTTGAAGAAAAGAGAACTGGACAAAATCGCCTGGGACAAGGTTTGCGAGGAACTCACCAACAGCGAGAAGACGATTTGCCGTCTCGTATTGGCAGGGAAGACGCTGAAGGAAATTTGCATCGAACTGAACAAGAGCGAGTCGAACATCACCAGCCAGCGCAGCCATATTCGCAAAAAGTTGAATATGGAGCGCAAGGATGACTTGAAGCGAGTGCTGGAGACCCGCTTCTATGAAGCTAGGGAGAAGGTGGTGCCTCCGATTAGGAGCTAATCCTCCATCCTAAGGAATGCCTTAGGCAGATAGTTGATGATGTCGCTGGCGATGAGGCTCTCCTTGCCTAGGTCTTTGATGGCAAGGTCGCCAGCCAGTCCGTGCAGGTGCATGCCGAGGCGGCAAGCATCTTCTCTTTTGTATCCTCTGGCTAGCAGTGCCGTGATGATGCCTGTCAGAACATCGCCGCTGCCAGCTGTTGCCATGCCGCTGTTGCCCGTGCTGCAAAACTCTATCTTGCCATTTGGATGGCAGAGCGCGGAATAGTGTCCTTTCAAGATGATGTATGCTTGCAGATGTTCGGCAAGTTCGCTTGCTTTCATCAGTCGCTCGGTGCAAGAACTGCTGGTGTTGCCCGCCAAGCGGTCGAACTCCTTGGGATGTGGAGTCATGATGATATTTTTAGGCAACTGTTGCATCCAGGCGCGATGACTGGCGAGGATGTTGATGGCGTCGGCATCCACCACCACGGGACAGGTGCAACGGCGCAGTTGGGCTATTAGGGCAATGGCTGTAGTTTCGTTGGTGCCCAAACCAGGACCGATGCCCAATGCGTCATACATCTCGGTGTCTACAGGTTCGCTGAAGATGGTCTCTTCCGAATCCATTTGCAATACAGCCTCTGGCACAGAGATTTGCATAATCTCATAGTTTCTTTTTGGTGTATGGACGGTTGCCTTTCCTACGCCGCTTCGCAAGCAGGCTTTTGTGGCTAGAACGGAAGCACCGCTCATGCCGTAGCTACCTGCTATTAGCAAGGCGTTGCCCATGCTGCCCTTGTGGGCAAAGTCGCTGCGATGTTTCAGCAATGGGCGAATTTCGTTTTCTTCCAATATATGGTAACGGCATTCTGTGTTTCTGATGTATTCTTGTGAAAGACGGATGTCCAGAACCTTCAGCCTACCCAAATACTGTTGGTTGTCAGCCATCAGCATGGATAGTTTCTTTTGTTGCAGGGTAAGGGTGAGGTCGGCATGTATGATGTTGGCATGGATGTTGTATGAGTTGTCCTCGGTCATCAGTCCCGAGGGGATGTCGATGCTCACCACCTTGGCTGGGCTCTGGTTGATGTATTTCACCATGGCGGCGAAACCGCCAGCCAACGGCTTGTTCAGCCCACTGCCGAAGAGACCGTCTACCACCAATGTGTCGGCATCGAGCTTAGGAGGATCTAAGTTGACCGTTATCTCATTGAACTTCACTCTCTTTTCCTCTAAAAGGCGCTTCTTGTTGGTGGCGCAGTCGGAAGAGAGCTTGTTGTGGACATTGAACAGGTATACATTTACCGCATACCCGTCTTCGCTCAGCATTCGAGCCACGGCAAGAGCGTCACCACCGTTGTTGCCCGGACCAGCAAAGACAACCACTGGAGTTCTGTTGGACCATTCTTCCTCTATGGCGTGTGTCAGCGCCTTGGCTGCGCGCTCCATGAGGTTGAGCGAACTAATGGGTTCGTGCTCTATGGTGTATTTGTCTAGCTCATGAATCTGAGCGCTCGTGAAAATCTTCATATTCGTTGATAATCTTGCTATTATCTGTTTTTATGTCTTTTTATACAGTTATTTTCATGCAAAAGTACAAAAAATAGTTGACGAAAGCATGAAGTTTCGTGTTTTTTTAGTAATTTTGCAAAAAATATTATATCATATAGACTATGGGCGTAGTAAAAATTAAGGATAAGACCTTCAAGACTTCAATTCCTGAGGCAGAGATCTTGAAGAAGGTGCAGGTCGTAGCCGACCGTCTGAACAAGGACTATGAGGGCAAGACCCCAGTGTTCTTGGCAGTGTTGAATGGCTCGTTTATCTTCGCAGCCGACTTGATGCGAATGATAACCGTGCCGAGCGAAATCTCGTTTGTGAAGTATGCTTCCTACGAGGGCACCAGCTCTACGGGCAGCATGAAGACCCTGATGGGCATCAACCAGAGCCTGGAGGGTCGCCACGTGGTTATCGTCGAGGACATCGTGGACTCTGGCTTCACCATGCGGCACATGATAGAGGAGCTGAAGAAGCAGCATCCTGCCAGCATCGAGATTTGTTCTCTCCTCGTCAAGCCAGGCAACCTGAAGGTAGACCTCGACATCAACTATGCAGTCATGGAAATCCCTAACGACTTCATCGTGGGCTATGGTCTCGACTATGACCAGGAAGGCCGCAACCTCCGAGACATCTACACGATAGTAGAGTAAACAACATATAATTTTATATATATATTTAAGGTAAAAATGAAAAATATCGTAATTTTCGGCGCTCCAGGTGCAGGTAAGGGCACACAGAGCGACAAGATGATCGAGAAGTATGGTCTCGGTCACATTTCTACAGGTGACGTTCTTCGCAACGAAATCAAGAACGGTACTGAGCTTGGCAAGACTGCCAAGGGTTATATCGACAATGGTCAGTTGATTCCAGACGAGTTGATGATCGACATCCTCGCTAGCGTATACGATAGCTTCGGCAAGGACCACGCAGGTGTTATCTTCGATGGTTTCCCACGTACCACTCCACAGGCTGAGGCTTTGAAGAAGATGCTCGCAGAGCGTGGTCACAAGGTAGCTGCCATGATCGAACTTGCCGTACCAGAGGACGAGTTGATGGCACGCCTTATCAACCGTGGTAAGGAGAGCGGTCGCTCAGACGACAACGAGGAGACCATCAAGAAGCGTCTCAACGTATATCACACACAGACCTCTCCACTCATCGACTGGTATGAGAAGGAAGGCATCCACCATCACGTAGAGGGTCTCGGCACTGTAGATGAGATCTTCGGTCGTGTATGTGAGGTAATCGACAACCTCTAAATTAATATAATGTTAAGTGTTAAATGTTAAGTGTTAAGTTGGGCTTGCGCCTTTGGGACGCTTAGCTTGATGTTTGCACGAATGTTCCTCGGAATAATTTAACACTTAACATTTCACATTTAACATTGAAAAAGTAAATGGCTGAATCCAATTTCGTAGACTACGTAAAGATACAATGCCGCTCTGGTAAGGGTGGCAAGGGCTCCATGCACCTGCGCCACGTGAAGTACCAACCTAATGGCGGTCCTGACGGTGGCGACGGCGGACGTGGAGGAAGCATCTATCTCCGCGGCAACCATAACTACTGGACGTTGCTGCACCTGAAATATCAGCGCCACTTCTTCGCCGAGCATGGTGGCAACGGTGGACGTGACAAGTGCCACGGCACCGATGGCAAGGACATCTATATCGACGTGCCTTGCGGAACCGTGGTGTATAATGCCGAGACGGGCAAGTATGTATGTGATGTAACATACGATGGACAGGAAGTGCTGCTCCTCAAGGGCGGCCGTGGCGGACTGGGCAACTTCCAGTTCCGTACCTCCACCAACCAGGCTCCTCGCTATGCGCAGCCAGGCGAACCTATGCAGGAGATGACCATCATCATGGAGCTGAAACTCCTTGCCGACGTAGGTCTCGTGGGCTTCCCTAACGCAGGCAAGTCTACCTTGCTGAGTGCCGTGTCGAGTGCCCGTCCTAAAATCGCCAACTATCCATTTACTACGCTCGAACCATCGCTGGGCATCGTGGACTACCGCGACCACCAGAGCTTTGTCATGGCAGACATACCAGGCATCATCGAGGGTGCGAGCGAAGGAAAGGGACTCGGTTTGCGATTCCTCCGCCATATCGAGCGCAACTCCCTGCTGCTCTTCATGGTACCGGGCGACACCGACGACATCAAGAA